>JAFZID010000200.1 GCA_017554565.1 bacterium | reverse complement strand
TTGTAGGCCGTCATGAGTTCCAGATCGTCGAAGGCCGGGAAACAGGCGGAGGCGTAGGCCACGAAAGTGAGTTTCCTCTTTGCGGTGACGGCGGGGTCGTGTTGCTTCAGGCTTCCCGCCGCGGCGTTCCTGGCGTTGGCGAAAAGCGCTTCGCCGCTAAGTTCACGCTCCCTGTTCAGACGCTCCAGTTCTTTCAGGGGAAGCAGGACTTCGCCGCGCACGTGGAAGGTTCCTTTGGGGGCGTTCTCCAAAAAAAGGGGAATGGCTTTGATGGTCCTCAGGTTGGCGGTGATGTCGTCGCCTTTTTCGCCGTCGCCCCTGGTGGCGCCCAGGGAGAACCTGCCGTCAACGTAAGTCAGGGAGACGGCGAGGCCGTCGTACTTCAATTCCGCGGAATAGCTCGCTTCCAGCCCCAGCTCCCTTTTCATCCTTTCGTCGTATTCCCGCATGTCGGCGTAGGAATAAGTGTTGCCGATGGAGAGCATAGGAACTTCATGACGAACGGTCTTGAATTCGCCGGCAAGCTCGTTGCCGACTCTTTGGGTGGGGGAGTCGGGGGACTTAAATTCAGGGAACTGATTTTCCAGTCCGATCAATTCCGCCATCAGGCGGTCGTAATTCTGGTCGGTTATTTCCGGCGCGTTCTCAACGTAGTAGAGCCTGTCGTGCCGCCGAAGCTGGGCGCGCAGGGATTCTATCCTTTCTTTTACGTTAAGAAGTTCGCTCATCACTCGCGCACTTTTATGACTTGCCCGGCTTTCAGTTCCTGACCGTTGTTCAGTTCTTTCAACTTTTCCGCGCCGAGGCCGAACTTCTTGCCGAGGCTGTAGTAGGTGTCGCCGTTCTGCACGGTGTAGGTCCCGTCGCCGGACGCTTCGGCGTTCTCGGCGTTTTCCTTCGCTTCGGTTTCCGCCGCTTTGGTCTCGGAGGGGGCCTCCGCGGGCTCTTTGAGCTTAAGGACCATGCCGGGCTTGAGGCTGTTGTCGCTCATGTCGTTCCACTTCTGGATGTCTTCGACCTTGAGCTTATAGTTCCTGGCGATGGCCCAGAGGGAGTCGCCTTTTTTCACGGTGTATTCCGCGGGAACTTCCGCGGCCTTTCCCAGCACGGCTTCGTCTATCTTGGCGGCCAGGTCTTTTTCTTTTTCCTTCGCCTGGGCGGCCAGCTTTTCAGCCTCTTCCTTGGCGGCTTTTTCAGCCGCGGCCTTTTCGGCGGCCAGTTTTTCGGCCTGTTCCTTCAGGGTTTTCTCGGCGGCGGCCTTTTCAGCGGCCAGCTTTTCCGCCTGTTCCTTCAGGGCCTTCTCGGCGGCGGCTTTCTCCGCCGCTGCTTTCTCAGCCTGTTCCTTCAGGGCTTTCTCGGCTTCCGCTTTTTCCCTGGCCAGTTTTTCCTCCACGCCGGAAAGCGCGGTGCCGTTGGCGGTCAGAAGCTCCTGCTCGGGCTGGGCGGGGGCGCTGTTGGTGGCTGCGGGGACTTCCGCGATGGCGATGGAGCCCAGGTCGCTGAAATCGTTTTGCGCGGCTTTCTCAGCCGGCTTGTTCTCGTTCCGCGCCTCGGGGACTTTTGTCTCCTGCTTCTTTTCCTCCGCGGGTTTTTGCTTGCCGTTGTCAGAGGGCAGAGGCTTGATGATATCGGAGGGGAAGATCTTTTCCAGGAAGGGGAATCTGTTCCTCAGCGGATCCTTGAAGGCGAAGCCCAGCACCAGAAGCACGCAGATGAGGCAGGAGAGATAGAACCAGATGTTGCTGGAGGATTCCTCCCTCACCACCGGCGGAATGTCGTCCACATGGGTTATGGCGTGCAGGAAATCCTGATAGCTGGCATAGCGTTCCTCCAGGGAATAGGAGAGAGATCTCAAAATGAGTCTTTCCCAGCCGGGAGCCACGTCTGAGCGCAGGGTGGAGAAAGAGGCGATCTCGCCGTGGGGCGGCGCGCCGGTGAGCATAAGGTGGGCGATGGCGCCCATGGCGAAGATGTCGCTCTGCTCGGTGGCGCCGCCCTGGATCTCCTCCTGGGAGACGTAGGCGTCGTCGGGATCGTTGGGAGTCCTGATGGCCGGAAGACCGATGTCGGTGAGGCGCAGCCTGGGGCGTCCGGAGATGCCGCCGGAATTTTCCGTAACCATGATGCCGTGGGGATTCAGCCCGCCGTAGGGGAGCCTGGCGTTGCTGTGGGCGTAAGTCAGGGCGTCCGTCAGCTGGGTGAGAAGATCGGCCACGGTGTCCTGGTCCAGAAGGCCGGGAGCTTTGTTAAGGTATTCCTCCAGGTTCAGGCAGTCGGAATCGTTGCAGCCGCCAACCTGCTTGTAGGCGGCGTATTCCTGGACAGTGTAGAAATAGCCGGAGCCCACGGTGCCGCTGGTGAGCTGCGTCACGATGGAGGGATGATTGAGTCTTTCCCTTTCCCTGGCGATGGATCTGGCGGCGTCGGCATAGCGCCCGGGGGAATAGATCTTGACCGCCGCCAATTCTTTTGTCTTGATGTTTTCGGCAATACACACTCCGCCTGCTCTTCCCTGGCCCAGAAGGATGTTGAGGCGGTAGTCGCCGCAGAAAGTGTTAAGCCACTCGCTTGGTTCGAATTTAGTCATGGTGCTTCAAGGTTTTTAAATAATCTTTTGAATTATACTATTATCCCTAACTTTTGCCAACTTGCCTGCGATCCCGGGGAGAGCGGGGCAATAGTATAAACCCGTTGAAATGAAATTTTCACTTTGATAAAATATCCAATCGGCAAATAAAAATAAAAACCAAGGAGATAAAAAGCATGAACGCCTACGTTCAAAGTGTAATCGAAAAAGTCAAGGCTAAATATCCGCATCAGCCGGAATTCTGCCAGACCGTGGAGGAAGTCCTGACCTCCCTGGATCCTATTATCTCAAGCAATCCCGCCTATGAGCAGGCCGACATCCTCGGCAGAATGGTGGAGCCTGAACGCATGTTCACTTTCCGCGTCGTCTGGACGGACGACAACGGCAAAGTCCACACCAACACCGGCTACCGCTGCCAGTTCAACGGCGCCATCGGCCCCTACAAGGGCGGCCTGCGCTTCCAGAA
>JAFZID010000199.1 GCA_017554565.1 bacterium | reverse complement strand
GTCGTGCGTGAAGACGTTCCTTTCCAGAGAGGGAGCCGGGGTCTTGGCGATGTCGACCAAACCCGGGATACCGACCAGAGCGCTTTCCTTGACGTCCTTAGCTTCGCCTTTGGCGTCAAAGCTGTCGGTGTCGTTCTGGCTTGTGAAGGCCTTGCCAACCACTGCCAAAACGATAAGAAGGACCACTACGAAAAGCAATTTTTCCCAATGCTCATTTAAAGCTTTCATTTTCTGTGTTTCCTCCTGATTTTATTTTTCAGCCTGCTGCTGCTTGTTGATCTTGATCAAATCGACGGTCATGTCGACGGTCACGCGTTCCAAAATATCGGAAGGATCCTCGACGGTGCCCACGGGGTCCGGCTGAAGATCGGTGCGGATGTTTCTTATGATATAGAAGAAGGGCTTGTCGCGCAGCTGGGCGATAACGTTGTAAAGCTTGTCCGGGCGAATGGCGAACTGGAAGTAAACCGGGATCGCTTCATATTTGGCGCTGCCCGCCTCCTGCTTCTTGGTGTCGGCTCCGAACTCTTCCTCCTCGTCCTCGTAATCAGTGCTCTGCTCGCCCTGGTTGCGCTCGATGGAGATCACTTCCAGAACGTCGTTGTCCAGAAGGACAGCCAGAACGTCCTTGACGATCTGGAACTGGGCGGAAAGCTTCGGCATGTCGGCTTCCTTGGCGACCACGTCGCCCAGGAACTCAGAGAAGCCCTCGCCGGCGAAGATGTTGATGTTGCGTTTTTCGCGCTGTTCCTTTATCTCGTTGTCGTACTTCTTGAGCTCGACCTTGAAATTGGAGGGGTTCATGACGGGGATTTCCTCGGCCTTGACGGCTTCCACGAAATCCACGGCCTGCTTCTTCAGGGCTTCCAGATCGGCCTGGTAAGCTTTCAGAAGATCTTCTCCGGGAGCTCCGTTGTAGTTCTTGCAAAGAGTTTCGTAATCACTGCTGGCGGAAGCGAAATCGCCGGAAGCGTAGTTGAGTTTTTTGACAGAACCGCGCCACAAAACGAGAGCCACCACCACTACGATGAGGACGATGCCCAGCGTGATAAGGAACAATTTGTTTTTCTGTAAGTCAAATTTCATCTCTCTATCCTTGCGTCCTGTTAACGATTGGCTTTAACGCCGAATTTTTCTTTATATTCAGAGAAGTCTTCCTTACTGTTATTATTCCAGTCAAGGTCGATGACCATCTGAAGTTCCGTGTACTTGGTCCAGGTCGTGGAGCGGCCTTCCTTGAAGCCGACGTTGCCCACGGTCTCGGCCACGAGCTTTTCGATCTCCGGCTTGGCTTCGGCCCAGTTGCCGTAGTAACCGCAGTCGATGCCGATCCTCACGAGGGTCTTGCCGTCTTCTTCATTGTTGATGACGAGCATGTCGGAGGCGTTGCTGCTCAAAGCGTTCTCTTCGGCAATGTCGCCCAGAGTGAAGGAACGCACGCCGTAGAGCCACATGTTGGTGGGCATCTTGGCGGCCAGCTGGGAAATGGTGTAAACGTAGGCTTCCCTTTCCCAAAGCAGGCGGCCGTAAACTTCGTTCTCGGCCAGCTGCGTCTTGATGTTCTTCTGCACGTCCTTGATGGCCTTGTCGTATTTCTGAGCTTCCTGCAGAGTTTGCTGGGCGTCTTCAGCGGCGGCCTGCTCTTTCGCGATCTTGCCCTGATTGAGGAAGAAGAGCGCGCCGAAAAGCACGGCGAACAAAGCGACGGCGGCGATGATAAGGGGCTTCTTGCCGTCGAAGGAACGCTGCCACTGCAGATTGGCGGGAACGAGGTTGACGCTGTAGGGGGACTGGCCGCTCACGGAGACCAGGGCGCCCACGGCTTCGGCGAAAGCGAAGGAATCGCCCTTCTCGCCTTCGAAAGCGCTGAAGGCGTCGAGATAGGCGGCGTCGGTTTTTAATTTATCCTGCAGGTAAGCGTCGAGGCCTTTGATCTTGGCGTAACCGCCCGTCAAAAGGATGCGGGTCGGCTTTTCGCCGGAAAGGCTCGTGCGGTAGTTGACGATGGAACGGGTGATCTCCATGACCAGCCTGGAAAGGGCCTGGCCAACAGCCTTGGCGGATTCGGAATCGGCCGCGGAAAGATCTACGTCGTTCAGAAGGGTCTTGCGGGCGTCCTCGAAGGAAACGCCGTTGGCGGCGAGGGCGGAAACGAGCGTGGAGCCGAAAACGGGCAGCGTACGCATCCAGACTTTGGTTCCCTCGGCGATGACAAGGTTCGTGGAGGAGGCGCCGATGCTAAGGACGGCGGTGGGAGTTTCCACGTTGCCTTTGCCTTCGGCGAGAAGCAGGTTGGCCAGGTTCAGGGCGCCGCTGCTGGCGCCGGCTATCGAGAGACCGGCTTCCTCAAAGATCGAGTTGATCTCTTCGACGATCGAGCTCTTGATGGCGACAAGAGAAACGAAAGTTTGATCTCCGGCTTCGCCGACCGTGTTGTAGCCCCATTCGGCCTCTTCGATGGGAAGAGGGAGGTTCTTCTTGGCTTCTTCCTCGATCTGGGTCTGAAGCTCCGCGGTGGGAACTTTCAGAGCTCTTGTGAGGACCTGAGAACTGGGAAGGGTTACGTAGATCTCGGATTTCTTATCCAGCTTCTGCTGCTTGAGAGCATCCAAAACTGCGGCGCGCCAGGCGGCATCATCGGCGTCATGAGGGAGGTCCAGAGTTACGCTCTGGCACGCGACGAGCTTAGCGTTTGCCTTATTGACTTCGGCGAACACGAACTTAAGCGCTTCGCGCCCGAGGTCAATGCTAACAACTTTCTTGTCTGCCACGGTTTTCCTTACATTTGAGTTAACCCGGTCCGTCCTGTCTGGACAGCCGGAATTGATTGAACGCACATGGCGAAATCAAATTAGAATCCGCCATATAAAACTTGGGAATATTCTACTTGAATCCACCTTGATTGTCAAGGGAGAGTCAATTCGCCCGTTTCAAGGCTCTTCCGAAGACCTAGGGGCCCTCCTTCCGGGGGGCTGCTTTCCGGATCAGTTCCTGGTCCTCCGGACGAAAACGCAGGGCCTGTCCGTAGAGCGTTTCGGCGGCCTTGCGGTCGCCTTTTTCGTTCATGTCGTCACCCCACTCCTCGTAGATGGCGCCCAGGAACGCTCCCCAGTTGCTTTTGGCCTCCGTCAGCTCCACCCTCTCCAGGATGTCGCAGGCTTCCCTGTATTTCTTTTCGTCCTTCAGGATATGGGCTAGCACTAGATAAGCCTCGGAAAATCCCTTCCTGAGCTTCAGGGCCATCCTCGCGGCGCTCTCGGCGTCGCCGAGTTTGCGCTCCCTGCGGAGGATCCGGCTCTTCATCAGATAACTCTGGGGCGCCAGCTCGCAGTTGAGCTCGACTTTGTCAAAAAGGCGCAGCGCTTCGTTGGTGTTTTTACCCTCCAGCTCCATCATCCCCAGCCTGTACCAGGCGGAGCCGTAGTTGGTGGAAACATCCACCGCCGCCCTGAAGCATTTCGCGGCCTCCACCCTCTGGGTAAGGCAAAGATAAGCCACCCCCAGCTCATAGACGTAATCCGGGTCGTCAGGGGCCGCATAGACGGCGTTCTCAAGCTGTCTCAGACCGGGATAGACTTCCTTGTGGCGCATCAGGGCCAGGCCGTAGATGAAAGCGAAGCGGGCGTTGTCCTTGTCGAGCTTCAGGGCTTTTTCGTAAAAAGGCTTGGCTTTGTCGAATTCGTTGAGCCGCTCGTGGCACGCGCCGATATTGAGATAAGCCGCGGCGAAAGTAGAATCATACTGGGTGGCCTTGCGGAAGCTGCGCAAGGCGGAGCGAAAATCGTTGCTCCTGGCCTGGGCCATGCCCAGATTGAAGGCCAGGGAAGCCTGCTCGTCGTAATCGGCGGAGGCCAGAAGCGTCGCCGAGGACAGCCAAAGCCCGAAAAGGGCCAGAGTGATTTTTATGATTAGCGGCATAATGATGAGAGGAGAACCGCCCGTAAGCCAGATTCTGTTTTGCCTTTCGGCAAAGGCAGTCATTCAACTAACGCGATCTACCCGAAACGCAAGGGAGGCATGCGCTCCCGGAGGTCGCCCTCCGCGTTCCCTATGTGATCTTGCTCCAAACGGGGCTTGCCCTGCCCGGCGCGTTGCCGCGGCCGGCGGTGGTCTCTTACACCGCCTTTTCACCCTTACCGGTCGCCCGGCGGTCTGTTTTCTGCGGCGCTTTCCATTCGCCCGAAGGCGCTCCGCGGTTTCCCGCGGCGTTTTGCATGCAGGAGTCCGGACTTTCCTCCCCTTGCGGGGCGACTGCCGGACGGTTCTCCAAATATCTCCAGGGTAAAAAAAAACGGCCTCAGCCGTTTTTTTATTGGTCGAGTTTGTCGGCCAGATAAAGGATCCGGCCGCAATTCTCGCAGCAGACCAGCTGGTCGCCTTTCAGTATGTCCCCTATCACCTGGGGAGGCAATCCGATGTTGCAGCCCGAGCAGGTGTGGTCGCCGTCGGTTGAAGTCTGGACTTCCACCACCATGCGCGGCGCTCTGGTCTTGATAAGATCTCTGTACTGTTTCTGTACGTTGGCGGGAATGTTCTTGAAGACGGCCAGGCGTCTTTCGTCCACCTTGGCGATCTCGGCGTCCATTTCCTTCAGCGTCTCTTTTATACCGGGAAGCTTTTCCGAGATCTCCGCCCTTTTGGCGAAGAACTTGGACTGAAGTTCGGCCAGTTTCTGCAAGCTTTTTGACAGGTCGAAATTCTGGCGGTCAACTTTTTCAAAATGCACCTGCATTTTGTTTTCGTTGGCGACTATCTCGCGGCCCACCGCCTGGCTTTCCATGGTATTCCTGACAATGTCCATGCGTTTTTTCAGTTCGCTGGCCTTCGCTTCCAAAGAAGACTGTTCCTGCAGCAAACGCTGGCCTTCCTCCCTGATCTCCATCTGACGCTTCTGTTCGTCGGCCACCTGGCGCTGCAAAGATTCGTATTCCTCTTTGTCTTTCACCAAAGCGTCGAGAACCTCTTGCCTTTTGTACTTCAGATCGAGTTTTTCACTGTCGATCTGCTGCAGTTTGACAAGTAATTTAAGCGTTTCTTTCATCAGAGCATCCCTTTTTTATAAAAAACCGTTGCCTCGCTTTCAGCTAACGAGGCAACGGTTCATTCTTCCATATTCCTTATTTAACGAAATCGTTGAGGTCGCATTTGCCCCATCTCTGGACAAAAATGGTGTTGCCGGAGACGGAAGATTTCATTTTGCCGGTGACGCGGGGAGCCACAGCGCTGGTGAAGGCGGCGCCGGTCTGGCCGCTGCAGGTTCCGTCGCCCTTATTGTTGACGCGGCACATCTTGTTGCCGCCGTTGTAGAAGGTCGGAGCCGTGGAGGAGAAGTTGCCGGCCACTTCGCTGCCGGCCACCACGCAGGGCTTGTCCCAGCCGCGCTTCACGACGATCTGGCCGATGGAGGCGGTGGCGGAGTAGGTCTTGGGAGTGGCCGCGTAGCCGGACACTATGCGGTTGTTGGCGGTGCCGCCGCCGGCGCCAATGAGGCCGTTGCGGGCAGAGATCGTTCCGATCTTGCCGCCGACGGTGATGAGCTTGCCGCCGATAGAGCCGCCCTGAAGGACTTTCTGCTTAGTTCCGCCGGGCTTGATGGTGCAGGTGCGGGCTTCGGAAAGAAGCGTGCCGCAGTTGCCGCGGATGGAGCAGTCGCCGAACTGGCCGCCCAGCACGTGGATGGTGCCGACGTTGCCGTAACTCTTGGCGGGGAAGTTGTCGACGCTGGAATCGATGGTGCCGGTGCTGACCGCGACCAAGCCGGCGGGAGCGAGCTGAGAGCCGCTGGCGTCAACGGGACGCGGGGAATAGATGACGCGCACGCCGGCCACGTCGCAGTTGTTGGCCTGGACGGTGACGCTGGGGCTGCCGCCGCTGTGGGCGTTGTTGGCAGGATTCGGCATGACGGTCACGGAAACTTTGGGAAGAGCGCCGCGCACGAAACGGTCGGCCAGGAAGACGGCGAAGGTGATGTCGCCGTTGGCGTTCGCGATCGTAGCGTCGGTCAGCGTGATGGCTGACATAGCGCCTTCAGCGACAGTAGAGTCGGAGGGCGACGGTCTGGTGCCGGCTTTCCAGGAGATGACGGAATTTTTGAACTCTTCGTATCCTACGCTTTGGAAAGTGATGTAAACGCGATAGGAGCCTACCGTTTTTAAGATGGTAAAGAAGTCCTGACCAACTTTGGTATAGACCTGGTAATAGACCGAATCGGAACCAGACGTGAATTGCTCAGTCTTCCAACTGGCCATTACGTTGCCAGCGGCTACCAAAGCCACCAGAGCGGCCACTAACATGCTTCTTTTCATGGTTGTCCTCCGTATATGGATGATTTTTTTATTTTTTTCTATGGCAAAATAATACAGAGCAATTATCCTGGTGGAGAATACCGGACTCGAACCGGTGACATCCTGCTTGCAAAGCAGGCACTCTACCAGCTGAGTTAATTCCCCGCTTTGGATATATGCCCGGCAATTATTGACACTTTTATTTAAAAATGGTGGGCCTAGTTAGACTTGAACTAACGACCTCGCGCTTATCAAGCGCGCGCTCTAACCAACTGAGCTATAAGCCCACGGATTTTTAATTCATTTTGTCATATCATATCATAAGGCTTCCGCCAAAGTCAAGGGGAGCCCGCCTGTCCGGGCCGCCGGACGCCCCTTTCCCCCGCTTCCCCCCCAATGAAAAAGACCGCCCGAAAAACGAGCGGTCTTTTTTCAGATGCGCCTGATCTGTTCATCCCTTTCTGCGGAGCAAGGGCAGAAGCAGCAATGAAAGTAGGAGGAAGGAGGGTTCCGGGACGGCCTTGGGCAGCAGAAGCACCTTCAGATCGTCCACCAGGATATCCGCGCTCTTCTTGTAGCTGTAGAGTTTCAGCTTGGTAAGGTCCTCCCTTTCCAGCGCGCCGCTGGCAATACCGTTGGGATAAGTCAGGAAGCCTTCCTCTCCCTCGAAGCGATATTCATTGTTACCGAAATTGTAAGCGATAAGCGTCTTGTGGTCGTAATCGACGAACTTGCAGTTGAAGCGCATGTAGAAGTTGAACCACTCGCTGCTTTCCACTCTCTCGGCGGTCTCGACTTCCCTGCCCCACCATTCCTGATCATCCAGGTCCTCCAGATGAGTGTAAACCGGCAGAGAGGAATCCTCGGTGTTAAGATAGAGCTTAGCCTCGCACTTGCGGCTCGAATTCTCCTGGGATATGCAGAAAAGCGCCGTACCCAATTCTTCGTCGCTAACGTAAGATTTGGGAATGTTCAGCTTCATGGAGTACACCACGTCGAAATCATCGACGTAATTGGAGGCGATGTTCAGGGCGAGATGGTAGCCGCTGCTGGAATGATTCAGATCGACGAGGCGCAGACATTTGTTCCCGCCCTCGTAGGGATCCTCTATGACGTCGATGCGGTTTTTGGGATTCGTGATGAGCCAGCAGGAATCCTGCTCGCTAAGTTCGTTCTTCAAGCCTTCTTCCTCTTCTGTGGTCACCAGAAGATCGTTGAAGTCGCTGGCATACATAACGTATCCTTCCTCAGGATTGCCCGATTGGATGTGGACCTTAAGGTCGAAGCTTTCCACTCCTTCGGTGGTCGAGGAGAAACGCAGCGTGGAAGTGTAGAAGCCGAAGCCCATTTGGCTCCTTCTGACGATCAGTTCCATGGAGTCTTCCAGCTCCACGGTTCCCTGAGACTTCGAGAGCCTGACGTTTGAAAGACCGTCTATGAGCTTGACTTGATAGTCGAAGGACCCGCCGCCGTCGTTGAAGATCTTGACGGGGATGTTGTTCACGTCGAAGGGCACCGGATCGTACGCGGCTTCGACTCTCATGACCGGCGGCTTGCCCTGTCCCCTCGGCACGAGGGAAATGGAAATGTCGTCAAAATAGACCAAAGTGTCGGAAGCCGAAGCGTAGATCCTGAACTGGTTGAAGAAATCCTTGTCGATGCCGCTGGCGTCGCCCAGATCGATGGGAATGTTCAGATCATAAAATTCGTCGCCGAATTTCACCGAGCGCAGGATGCGGTTCTCCACCACCGAACTGTAAGTGTATTCCAGATCGAACCACTCGTCGGTGGAGGTCTTGTTGCCGACAACATCCTTGTCCGCGCAGTTGTCGCAGGTCAGGTACACCTCGCCTTCCGCGGAGGGATGCAGGGAATACTCGCCCTGTCTGTGGCTGAGGTCCGTGCCGAGATAGACGCGGCTCAAGACGGAATAATTCGGCATGCAGACTTTCATGGCGACCTTCACGTCGTACTGCTCCGCCATGCCGGTGGGCATGTTGCAGTTCAGATGCAGCGCTTTGGCGGTCTGGATCTTCAGGCACTGCCCGGCCTCGTCATCCTGGACCACTTCGCAGCCATCGATGGTTCCGGAGGCCACCCAGTTGGGATCCACTTCCGTAACGGGCCCTAAAATGACGTCTTCGAAATCGCTCTGGTAGAGCATATACCCTTCCTCGGGATTTCCGGACTGGACATAATAGGTCAGGATCTGCTCGTCGCCGGCGCCCGTCACTTTCACTTTCGCCCGGCCGAAATTCACGCCCAGGGCTTCCCTGTCGATGACGGTGTGCAGCGCCGTGGTCTTCGTGACCTCGACGCTAAAGGCACCCGTGTGTTCGGTATCCTCCTCGAAGGAGAAGTACCCGCTGCCCTCCAGAACTTCCACGTTGGCCGTGAAAGAACCGGTGCCGATGTTGTTGACGTTCAGGACAGGATCGGCATCGTTGATAAGGACCTTGGTCTTGCCGGATACGTTCAAGACCGGGTTGTTGATGGTTTCGTAAGATACCTTGAGATTGTCAAAATAGCAGTTGCGGTCTTTGACGCCGTACCTGTTGGCCCTGATGCCGCCGCCCAGATGCGTGGGCTTGACACCCGGCATACCGTAAGCTCCGACTTGAGGAAATTCAGAGTGCGTTCCGTTGTAGTCTCTCTCAATGAGCGTTATCCTGCCATCCGGGAAAAGCACGTGAATCTTATAGACGCCGTAATTGCCGCTGAAAGGGACCACGCCGGGATCCCCTGCGTCATTCGGCAAACTGATAAATTTCGGATTCACCACATTCGTGACGCAGACCCTGACGACGTTGCCGCCGTTTGCGTACATACTGAAGAAGAGGTTTGTCCCGTCCGTCAGGTCGAAGGAGGCCATGTTGTTGTTGCCTCTCCAGGCCATCTCGTAAACGACTTCGCTGGTCTGTGAAAAAACCGACAGGTCAAGCCCGGAATTGAACTGCGCTCCGCCGTTCAGGGATTTTCCGTTCTTCTCCAGAATGTAAGCGTGCACGCCAAGAGAGCCGTTCACCCCCTCCCCGCTCTCCACCTCGCAATAGACAAGATTGGTGGTGGCTGCGCCTTCCAAAAACGCCGCGGCGTCCTGAGTCGGCTTTCTCACTTCGCCGAGTTCATAGCTTTCAAAATCGTTTTCGTAAATGACCGTCATGTCCCCTAGCGCGAAAAGGGATGACAACATGGCGACAAGCGCCAAACCGAAGAGTTTTCCTTTCATAGGACAAATCTCCCTAGGGAAATATTAAAAATTATTCCAGTTCATAGACCAGCTTGCCGCCGGCCACGAGGTCTTTGTGTTGGATCGTGAAGCCTTCCTCTTTCTTGCCGTTCAGAGTGACGCTCTTCACCTTCTTGCCGGTCTCGATGCCCTTGGCCTCGATCTCAAGCGTCTTCTGGCCCGGGACGGCGATGGTCATCTTCGAGAAGCGCGGAATGCCGAAAACGTATTCGCCGCCGCAGGGGTTCATGGGATAGAAGCCCATGCAGCTCATGACGTACCAGGCGCTCATCTGTCCGCAGTCCTCGTTGCCGCAGACGCCTTCCGGCGTATCGTCGTAGAGCTCGTCGCAGATCTTCTTGACGAGTTCCGCGGTCTTCTCCGGACGTCCGAAATACGGGAACAGATAGATCACGTGATGGCTGGGCTCGTTGCCGTGGGCATATTCGCCGATAAGACCGGAAACGTCGCAGAGGCGGTCGGTCTTCTCTTCCTGCTCGAAGAGGCTCTCCAGCTTGGCCAGAGCTTTTTCTTTGCCGCCCAAAGCTTCTATAAGACCTTCGGGATCCTGCATGACGTGCCAGGTGTACTGCCAGGAGTTGCCCTCCGTGAAGTCGCCGCCCACGCGGGTAGGATCGAAATCTTTCTTCCAGGTGCCGTCGAGTTTCTTGGGCCTGGCGAAGCCGGTCTCGGGATCGATGACGTTCTTCCAGTTTTCGCTGCGCTTCTTGAAATATTCCACGTCTTCCTTGCTGACCAGACCCTTCTTCTCCAGATCTTCGGCGAGCTTATAGGCGCACCAGTCGTCGTAGGAGCATTCCAGCGTGCAGGAGACGGATTCGGACCACTTGTCGCAGGGATAATAGCCCGGGTCTTCCAGGAATTCCCAGTCTTCTCTCCAGCGGCCGTCGTGCTTTTTGGTCAGAGTATCCTTGATGGGGTTCCAGATGTCCAAGCCTTCCGGCACCTGGCCCTTGAAGTAAGCGTCAACCATCGGCGGAATGGAGTGGGTGCCGATCATGCACTGGTTGTCCTTGCCCCACAGATCCCAAATAGGCAGATAACCCGCCTGCTTGAAATGCTCGACCATGGAGGAAACGAGATCCGGCACCATTTCCGGGACCACGAGCGTCAGCAGAGGATGCAGCGCCCTGAAAGTGTCCCAGGTGGACAGCGTGGAGTAATATTTTCCGTTCTCAGCCTGGCTGATTTGCCCGTTGGGTCCTCTGTAGCGTCCGTCAACATCAGCAATGTTGCTGGGCGCGACAAAAGCATGATACATGCAGGTGTAGAAGACTCTCTTTTCCTTCTCGGAACCTTCCACCTTAACTCTGCCTAAAAGCTTGTTCCAGGCGTCGTGAGCGGCCTGTTTCACGCCTTCGAAATCCCAGCCCGGTATCTCCGCTTCCATATTCTTGGCGGCGCCGTCAGTGTCAGCCGTTGACAAGGCGATCTTAAGCATCAGAGGCTCTTCGCTCGGTTCGAAGACGAAGATCTCCCTGCCGCTGCGTTCCTTCTTGCCCTTCTTGGAGAGTCTCTTCTTCAGGGGGAAGTGTTCCTTCACGGGACGGTTGAACTCGATCTTGAAGCTGTACTGGCGATGCACCCAGCCGCCCTTTTCCGTTGTGCCGATGAGGGTGTATTCGTTGGGGTAGCTGACCTCGTGATTATAGACTCTCTCCTCGTCGCCGTCGCCGATGCAGTTCGCAAAGTCCAGCATGATCTTCTGCTCTTCGCCCTTGGGATAAACGAGGCGGTAGATAGCCGTATGATCAGAGCAGGTGGTCTCCACTTTCACATTGAAGCGATCCAGCTCGATGGCGTAGTAGCCGGGAGCGTATTTTTCCGTCTCCTTCTTAACAGGGCATTCGTAAAAGTTCGTCGCGGACTGCGCTTCGCCGATGAAGGGCATGAACAAAAGGTCGCCAAGATCGCCTACGCCCGTGCCGGAAATGGCCGTCTGGGCGAAACCGGAAAAGACCTTGTCCTCGAAACGATAACCGGAGCAGTAGCCCCAGCCGTCGTCGCCGCTTTCAGGGCCGGGCTGCACGAAACCGAAGGGCATCGTGGCGCCGATAAAGGTGTGCCCGTTATAAGACGTGCCGATGGACGTGTCCACAAAAGCCGTGTAATCCGTCTTATCGACCGAACCGGTCTCACAAGGACCGCAGGGGCCGGTTTTTTCGAAACAGCCGGCCAGGGAAAAAGACAAAAGCCCCAAAAGAAGCAGAAGCGTACGTGACATAGAATATTCCTCCTGGATTGAAATTAATTATTATGAATAATAGCAAAAATTTGGTTTTTCGGCAAACCTTCATCGCCGCCCCATCTTCCTAAAAAGACAAAAAAAGAGACCGCCCATAAGAGCGGTCTCTCTTTCATCAGAAAGCTAAATAAAGCTTATCTCTGTTTCCTTACAAAGAACAGTCCAGCGAGCGCCAGAAGGCCCAGGAAGGCCGGTTCCGGAACAACATCGATGGAGATGTTGTCGATCTTGCCGGAGCCGTTATAAACGCGGAAGCCGTCGGGCAGATTGCCGCAGCCTTCAGCAGTGGCGGACTTGTAAGTCATACCTTCGTCTTCTCTCACCGTGTCGCCGATGAAAACTTTTTCAACTTTCTTGTCGGCAGGATCGATGACCACGCCGAACTTGACCCATTCGCCCTGAGCGGCGGTAGTGCTAAAGCTGCAACCGGTAACCCAAGCATTAATGGTGCCGTTCTGCTTGAAGTTGAATTCAGCGATCTCGACATCGTAGGTCTTGCCAGATGTGCCAAGGCAATGGAATCTGACACTCATATCCTGACCGCCGTCAACGAAGTTAGCCTGGCCGTAGGCGCTCATCATAAGCTTGGAGCCTTCCTGATAATCATCGGAAATGTCAATGGTGTTGTTCTGAACATTGACGCCGGAGGGGTTGCTTTCAATGAACTGCTCGCCGGAAACGGCATCGCCTTTGACGACGAAGACCTCGTCGTTAGCCCACCAAGCCAGCTTGTCCCAGCCGTTCTGACCGGCAACTTTGCCTTCGGTGAAGCCTTCGCCTTCCTCAAAATCGCACTTCCACAGATTGGCTCCGTCGGCCATGGCGAAACCGGCGCAGAGAAGCACGCTAAGAACTAAAAGTTTTTTCATGATTTTACTTATCTCAGTTTGTTGTTGTTAAATTATCTCTGTTTGCGGACGAAGAAAAGACCGGCCAAGGCCAGGAGACCGAAGATCGCCGGTTCAGGCACCATTTCAACTTTGAAGTTGTCGAAAGAGCCTCTGTTCATGAAGCGCACGCCGTCGATAAGATCGCCGCCGCGGGCTTTGCCATCGCATTCATTCTTATAGTAGGTGTCCGTAATATCGTCGATTACGTTGCCATCCACGGTGTACTCCTTAATGCATCTGGTGGCGGGATCGATAAGCAGAGTGAAATGATGGAACACCGTCGTGTCGCCGACGTCAACGCCCTTCGTAAGCGTGCCGGACTTGTCTTTATTACTGACGGTAATGGCAGCGTAAGTGGAAGAGGGCTTATACATGATTATTTCAGCGATCTCAATATCATAGTTTTTGCCAGTATCGCCGGCATTGTGAAGTTTGATATAACCGTTTTGTGCAGTGCTGCCGGCCTGATCCCAGCTGATGAGCAGTTTGTTGCCCGCGACATAAGAGCCGGAAATGTCAAATTTGACAGCCGTGTTCGGACCATCACCTGTGTTTTCCTTGTTATAAGTCGCATACTGGGAACCAGAGGGAGCAGTAGTCTGATCATTTACGATTTCTTGCCTGCCATTACCAGAAAAGATGCTATACCAGCCGTTTTGGCCCAAAAGTTCACCCGCTTGATAACCTTCGCTGGTTTCGAAGTCGATGACTTTAAGGACAGTGCTTTCCGCTAAGACGGACACGGCGCAAACGGCCACTAAGAGAACTAAAAGTTTTTTCATGTTTTCCCCCCTTTCGGGATTGTATATTTGTTGATTAAAAGTTTTCCAAGTTTTATTGGTAGAGTTATTGTATCAAAAGGGGCCTTTGAAAAGCAAATCACCCCTTGGGAGTCTTGGCGTCCTCGATGGCCTTCCTCTCGGCTTCGATCTTAGCTTTAAGTTCCTTGGCCTGATTGCCATAAGGGACTGTGGCAAGGGCCTTTTCATATTCCGAGATCCTTTCCCGGCGGAGGTTCTCGGACTTTACGGTGTCCCCCTGGCGGTCATAGAGACGTATCAGTTTGTCCCTGGTGTAGTTCAAGGCGTCGGGATCGTTCTTCTGTCTGGACATTATCTCCTTGTACTGCTCGATGGCTTCCGTTTGCCTTCCGGATCTTTCCAGCATGTCGGCGTATTCCCGGCGGATGTCGTCTTTTTCCAGGGGGTTTTTTGTTTCCTGGAGCCAATCCCGGTAAAGGTTGTCCGCCTTGACATAGTCCTCGGAGCGGGTGTAAAGCTCCGCCAGGTTTCTGTTCCTGTCGCTTTTGCTCAAGGTCTGGTCGGAATTGTAATCGTTGACCAGATCGTTCAGAAGATACTGGTCTTTCTCCCCTTGCAAGGCAATGTCCAGAAGCTGGCGGCGGGAGCCTTGCTTTTTGTACTCCTCGGTGTCGTCGTCCCTGAGGTTCTCCTTCAAAAGCGCGACGGCTTTGTCCCGGTCGGCGCGGTCGCCGCTGCCCCTATAAATGTTGGCCAGCTGCTCCCTGGTCTCGAAGGACTCCGGCAGCGAGCGCAGGAAATTGATCTTGCCCTCTTTGTCACCCTTCTGGTCGAAGTACGAGTTGGCCCGGGAGAGATAGTAGTTGAAATTGCGGTCGCCGCGGCCCTCCGCAGCCTCCCTGATCATGTCCAGGCCCTTCTCCGGATCGGAGGAGTTGAAGACCAGTTCAAGGCGCTGGGCGGGATTGCCGCCGGTCTTGGGCATGTTTTCCAAAAACTTGTCCAGGAAAGCCTTCCCGCCCTCCTGGTCTCCCAGTTTCTTGTAGGCGTTGAAGACTCCCATGGCGTTGTTAAGCTTGGAATAGGCGTTTCCCGCGGTCTCGATATATTTGCCAAGATTCTCCAGAGCTTCCTTGCCCCGGCCCAGTTTTTCCGCCAGATCAACGATGCGCATGGAATCCAGGTACATGTAGCTGTCCTTCTGGTCGGGTTTCCACTTTTCGCTCAGGACTTCCCAGGCTTTCTCCTTTTCGCCGGCCTTGACGCAGATCTCGAAGAGCTGGTCCTCCAGGTTTCTCTTCTGCCAGCGGCTGGCGTTCTCGCTTTTCTCCCAGGCTTCCCAGCCCTTTTTGAAGGCTTCCTTGTCCTTCCCCTCGGAGGAAAGCAGCGTCAGATATTCCGGCACCAGCTCGAGATTGCTCTCCGCGCCCATGGCCAGGACTTTGCGGTAAGTGTTGGTGTCGTCGTAATTCCTGGCGGTCTCCATCCAGTCGCGTATGAGGTAATTCTTTTCGTCGTCGTCCTTGGCCAGTTTCAGGACCTTTTCATAGCTGTCGTTCATTACCTCCGGAGGAAGGATGCCTTCGCCGAAGGAGAGGAAATTACGGTAGTCCTCTACCTTCAGATCGTCGCCGCTCAGGAAGGCCTTCCTTAAGGTCTGCTCGTCCAGCTCCGCCTCGCCTCTCGAGGCCAGTTCCTTCAGTCCGCTGATGGCGGAGGTGAGCCATTCCTTGTGGGAGGCGTCTCCCTCCAGGCAGGCGTCCTCGTAGGCCCTTATGAGATCGCGATAAGCTTCCTCGGCTTTTCTGGCGTCCCCCGCCTTAAGGTAAAGCCGGGCCAGCTCCGAGCCCCGGCCGGGATCCTTGGCCATAAGCTTCTCCCCTTCCTCCAGGGCTTTTTGCCAATCGCCCTTGTCCTCGTAGTATTCCATGCGGCTGGCGGACACGAGTCTTTCCACTTCCTCCTTGTCTTTCTTTTCCGAGAGGAACTGCTCGTAATTTTTGAAGAGCTGCTCCATGTCCACTTCGTAGGGGGCGTTTCTGGCTTCGTTGAAGATGCGGTCCCAGACGTAGTCTTTCCTGCTGCTCTGGAGATACTCCAGCGCTTCCTTGAATTTATCTTTCCATTTCTCGCAGTTGCAGTTGCTGAGGATCTGGAAGTAAAGCTCGTTCTTGCCTTCGCCGGGAGGCATCTGCTCCACCAGTTCGAAGGTCTTCTCCATGCGCTTTTCCGTGTTCTTGATGTTGTAGAGAGCCCCCTGCTTCACGAACCAGGGAACGGTGGGCTCGTCCAGCAGTTTTTCGCACAGCTCGTCCGCTTCTTTGCCAAGGCCGTTTTCCCTCATCATGTAGATGACGTAAGTCTGGGAGAAGTTGCTCAGGTTGGTCTGGGATTCGACTATGGAGCGCAGGACTTTCTTGATGTCGAATTCCTTGCCCATCTCGGAGCAGAGGTTCTCGTAGATCCAGATCTCGTTGGGATTCTTCACGAGGTTCTCGACGCTGAAATGCTCTTCCAGCAGAGCGAAGCCCTCCTTCTCCGTCCCCAGCTCTTTTATGAGCTTCTTGTAGAGATTGATCAGCGTGAAATTAGTGCAGCGCTTCTTCAGGCTTTCTTTGATGATCTCCGCCATCTCGCGCTTTTCAGCTTCCGTGGCCTGGTCCATGGTCTCCCCGGGATCGTCGAAATAAGGCGTGGAGAATCCGCTTTCCGACAACCTTCTGAAGTCCGTCATCCAGGCTTCGAAAAGCTCCCGGGCGAACCGGTTTTTCTTTTCCTTGGGGATCTTGTCGCTGTTGGCGAAACTGTAGAAGGTGTAAAAAAGCGTGTTGCGCTGCCTGAAATAAAGGTCCGAGGTCATTTCCCAGACCTTCTCAAGAAGCGCGAGATTGTCTTCGTCGAAGCCCAGGCGGTACGCCACGGTGGAGACATAAAAATTCATCAGTTCCAAAGGCCCGAGCTTCGCTTCCTCTATCCAGTTCCTGACTTCCGCCGTCGCCTGCTCCTTGCTGTCAAAGAGAGACAGAAGCTCGTAGTACTGCGGAGGGTTCACGCCGTTCATGAGCATGAAACGCATGGTCTGGCGCATTTCCAGTTTGGCCTCGATCTCCCCGAGCTTTTCAAAAAGCGCAGGCAGATTTTTCAGCGTTTCGGGAGCGATGTCCTTCGTCAAAACAGCGGCCACGAGAGAGGGCGCCGTTTCCTTGGCGGCTTTAACTTTGTTCCAGCTGGGCTTCAGAAGGAAGTCCAGAAGCAGCGCCTTGACGTGGGGATCGCTCTCCTCCATCAGCGCCGCGGCCGCGTCCTCCCAGACCGCGTTGGTCCCGCTCAGACCCATCTGGATCTTCAGCAGCGTGACCTTGAGATCCCCGCTCAGGCCGGAGGCGTTCTCCTCCGCCTGGGAATAAAGCTCTATCAGCTCGTCCTTCCTGCCCGCGGCCGCAAGATCCTCCGCCAGGATCCTGAGGACGGCGTTGCGCTCCACGTCGGTCTTCAGAAGCGCGAGCAATTTCTTATGCCACTCCGCCGCCTTGTCGTAGTTTTTCCTGACGGCGTAATATGCGCCGACGGATTTTATGAGTTCGATGTTGTCGGGATAAAGCTTGGCGGCCTCCTCTATGAGGTCGTCGTCCAGCTGCAGCTCGGACTTTAAAAGCTCCGCCAGCACCAGGGGCTGGTCCTTGGGAGAGGAAGAGACGTAGAGCCTGGTGCCGTAAAGGGCCGCCTCGTCGTCCATGTCGTAGCTGCTCATGGTGCTCAGCAAAACGGAGAGCTCCCGCCTTTTGGCCGGCGTGTCCACGGGCTGCAGGGATTCCACGTATTCCTCCAGTCTGCTGCGGTCGTCGGACATCAAGCCCGTGCGCAGACACTCCGCGGCGATCTCCAGCCGTTCCGTTTCGTTGGTGGACTCCTTCAGGATCTCCCAGCGGACATTCTGCAGCTCCTCCCCGAACCATTCCGTATTGCCACGGGCGAGCTCCCGCTGCAGAGCGATGTGGCGGCTGCGGGCCCGGGAAAGGCCCTCGCTCTCGGGAAGCCCCAGTTCGTTAATGAGCTCCTGCGCCTGCGGGGAATCCACGCATTCCAATATTTCCAGCCAGGCCTTCTTTTCGCCCTCCGTTTCCGGCTTCATCAGTTCCCTGCACAACTCCAGCGCCCTGGCGTCGTTGCCGTACACGACGTAATATTTCGCCACCGCCCTCGCCACTTCCTGGCTGTAGGGAGCCAGGACTTCCATGACGCCGATGGAGCTGTCGTTGCACTGGGTGTCGTCGTAAAACATGAAGCCCCGGAGCCAGTTGGCGCAGCGCTTCAAAACTCGGGAGGAGACTTGCTTGTCGGCAAGGAAAGCCGCCAGTTCCTGAGCCGTCTCCTTGGCCCTTTTAAAATCTCCCCTGCTGTTGTAGAGGCACATCAGTTCCAGAAACGGATACGGCGCGTCGGGCTGAAGCTCTGTGGCCTTCATCAAGCTTTCTTCCTTGTCCAGGGAGGTGAAGGGCATCCCCAGGGCCAGGGCGAAGTAAAGGTCCGCGTTCTTGGGTTCCTTTTTCAGCCGTTCCGTCACCACTCTGGCGGAGAAGCAGGGGCGCTGGGCGCAGAGCGAGTAGTCGCTTCTGAAGACCAGATCGGTTATGGCCCCCATGGAATCGACGCTGACGTTCCCTGGCTTTTCTGCGGCGGCAGGAGTTTTTTTGACAACAGTCGGTTTTACTCTCTTTGCGGGAGCGGAGGTCCTTCTGACGGGCGTTTCGGTCTTTGGCTCATTTTTCTGACAGGAGCAGAGGCCGAGCAATAAAACTAAAAATATAAAAGCTAATTTTCTCATACACTCATTGTATCACTAAAAAGGCATCGCAAAATTATTCCGCCGCGGCAAAAAGAAAACGGTCTCTTCCCGAGGCGTCTTTCAGGATCTTCGCTTTCGTGAGGCCGGCGTTTTTCGCCAGTTCCAAAAGCGCGGAGCCGTGATACGGCCCGCATTCCCCCGCGAAAAGCCCGTCCTTTTTCAAACGCCGCGCGGCCTCCGGCAGGATCGACTTATACGCCTCAAGCCCGTCCTCCCCCGCGAAAAGCGCCAAGGGCGGCTCGAAAGTCGCCCCCAGGTCTATTTCCTCCTTGGTCCCCACGTAAGGAGGATTGGTAACGATAAGATCGTAACAACTGTCTTCCGGGAGCGGATCGAACCAGGACCCCAGATAAAAACTCACCTGATCTTCGAGACGAAGGGAAGCGGCGTTCTCTTTCGCCACGGACAAAGCCGCCGGAGAAACGTCCACAGCGGAAAAACGCCAATGAGGCAGAGCCTTCGCAAGCGCCAGAGCGATGGCGCCGCTCCCGCAGCCCAGATCCAGTCCGGTCCCCGCTTCCGGCAGGACCTTCAGAAGATTCTCCACTAATTCCTCCGTCTCCGGCCTGGGAACAAGCACCTCCGGGGTAACCTTAAGCTCTATGGCATGGAATGGCTGCGTCCCCAAAAGATAAGCGAGGGGAAAACCGCTTTTCCTTTTTTCCAAAAACTCGAGAACTTTTTCCTCCCGTTCCTCCGGGGGAAAATTCCTGAAAACATATTCGCAGATCCAAGCCGCTTCCCTTCTTTCCAAAGGAGCGGAAGAAGCCTTTAAATGAAACGAAGCGAATTCTTCCAATTTCCGCAGGGCGTCCATAACCCTTAGAAGAGATCCGGGCTTTCCAGGCTGAAGAAGTCCATGAACTTCTCCCTGGGAAGATAGAAGTGCTTCTTATAGACCGTGTCGTGGTCCTTTTCCAGGGTGAAGTCCACCTGCTCTATGATGTTGCCGTGGTACTGGCGGTCCAGGCCCTGTCGGGACACGATGGTGAAGTCCATGGGCGCATAGATTATCCTGAACTCGTTGGTGGTTCCGCCCCTCATCAGAACTTCCTCCTGGTGCCAGTTGTAATCGTGCGGCGGGAAGGATTCCTTAAGCGTTCCGAAGCTTGCCAGACGTCCTCTGGGGCAGATGGACAGCGTCATGTCGTGATCCACCGGCGCGCCCTTCAGGATAATGGTGCCCCTGGCCTCGCAGACAAAATACCTGGTCTCCGCCACGTCGAAAAGATCCCTGTAGTCGTAGCGCGGCGTCATGTAGAGATTGCGGCGGTGGAAAAGCGGAATGCCGGGCCCGGATTTGCCGTTGCCCTTGTCCAGTATCGGCGTAACGTCGATGTTGCAGAAGACCTCTATGCTTTCCTCCCGCATCTTGGCGTACTTCCACATGCCCAGCTTCTTTTCCACCGCCATCCTCTGGCAGGAACGGTAGAAAGGCGGATTCTTCTTCAGTTCGCCCATGATGACCGCATAGCCGCTTCTCAGTAAAAGCGGACCGAGATCCTGTGTTTTGCGGTAATAGATGTAAGTGGAAAACTGGTTGGTTCCTTCGGGAGGCTCGGGGATATAAGCCATGAACTGATGGACGGTGTGGTTTCTGATCCACTCCGTCACTTCCTTTTCCATATCATGATATTCCTTGGACTTCAGGTCAAAGTAGGCTCCCAGGGCCTTCAGGGACTCCTTGTCCCGGGAACCGATGATGGCGATCTCCGCCTCCCTTATATCGACTTTCCACTCGCCCTTGGCGGAATGGAACCAGGGCAGGTCAACGCCTTCGCAGACCCATTCCTTATCTTTGCGCAAGGGAACCTTGGCGATGATCTGCTCCACTTCCTCCGGCGCGGTGAAATAAAAATAAGCGCCCGCCGCCAGCAAAAGCAATATCAGAATAAACAAAAATTTCTTCATACGTTAAATTATAGCAAAACCACATGCCGCTTTCCGCCCTAACGCTTAAAACCGCGCCAATTCGGATAAATTGCGCTTGGGGGAACGCAATTTTATACGCCATCAAGATCACGGCATACTCTCAAAAACAATCCAACCAGATATTAATCCTCTTTAATGTTTTGTCTGGTTAATTATCTAGAGCAGACATTAAGTTCCCATATTGCCAAATAACTGTTTGTGTCTAAAGTGTCTGGTTAATCGAATGATTGTCTGGATGATTGTCTGGATGATTGTCCAAAGCTAATGCCAAATTAACATTTTGCTAATTAGCTACTTGAGTCTATAATGTCTGGATGATTGTCTGGTTAATGGCCGTTAAATTTTATAAAATAAATATTAAGATAACATTTTGCTAATTAGTTATTTGAATCTCTATTGTCTGGATAATTGTCTGGATAATTGTCTGGATGATTTTTGCTTTTTAATTTGAAACTATGTTAATCTAGGAAAACCTCCCATTTTCCTCCGAAGTCAGGTCCAATGCGTTTTAAAAGACCTAACTTCTGAAGACGTGCCAAATTATATTTTATTGAGCCTTCTGTCTCGTTTGATATTTTTTCAACGATTTGCCGCCTTGAAGCAGATGGATTTTGACTTAGGAAAATTAAAATCCTCTTTTGCAGCGGGGATATTGTTTTAACTATTTTTGCATCTGTTTGGTCAGTTTCTTCGCTGCGTGTTTTATAAACCGTTGTAAATCTGTCGTGGCTACTGTCCCATTTCGGATACGCATTATTGTTTTTCATACATGCATCTTTTATCTTGCTTATTCCCATTCCGTAATGCTCAATTATCCCCATGTCAAAAAATACTTTGGCAATCAATTTGTTGCGCGGATTAGAAGAATGGTTTGGATCCATGAGCGTCTCAATAGACATGTCGAATGGCAATTCTCCCGGACTTGATATCACAAGATCGTTATCTAATATTTTGATTTGTATGTCATGAGGAGATCCATAATCCCTGTGACAAACAGCATTTGTTACGGTTTCCCTTATAGCCTCAATTGGGTAATCCCAGACAGGGATATGGTCGATCCTTCCTTGCGGCACTACTAAAGCGCAATGAATGTTTTTCTGAATAAAAGCGACAGCAGCATCGATTTGGTCTTGGATATGCCCTTGTATATCGCGGCTGTCTATTATGACCGCTCCGCCTGCCTTAAACGCCCCGGCATGAATTATCGCCTGAGAAAATTTACGTTGAGGATCCTTTGAGAAAAGCAAATAGGCGGCGCGAGTAATTTCGGTTTCGGATTTGACTAAAATGAAAAAATGGTTATATGGTGTGGCACTGGGTGCCTTGTTGGTTGCGGGAAATGCCGCCGGTATTACCGTACATGAAGTGTTGTCTAACAATTTTTGGTCGGACGAATTTCCATTTCATTCTGCTTCTGCTTCACGTGTTAGTATAACAAGTATACTGTTTAATGCAATGCAGTTTCATTACAAATCGAAATACGTACGAATAAAATATATAAATAGTCGCTACCGGAGAGAAATAGAAACGCATTGGGGAACATGCACAAATGACTTCCAGAATTTTAAAACTGATGGCATATCTTGGAAATACAAGATTTGGGAGGAAAAGTATTATGATAATAGGACCTATGAAAAAATGGATGATAAAGAAAAATTAACCCTTCAAACAGTTAAAAATCGTATAGAGCCATATAAATATAAAGCTAAAATTATGCGTCGTTATCACCACTATTTTAAGTATAATGATGAGCCCTTTATTCAATTAAAAACTGATAATGTTTTTGATGAGCAAAGTAGTTTTAAACCTCTCGTAAAAAACGAACGGCCGATAGGACCGATTGACATCGCGCCTAGCTGGTATGCAGTAACAACAGATCATGATAATGGCTACGGGCGGTATCGCTATTTTTATTTTGAACCAGAGCATACAGCTGTCACCAACATTATTTCAGATACTGAAGCCTATATCACGGGTACCGCTTCCCAAACCGGTCATTATGATTTTTGGGCTGGACACAAAGCGGATCATGATGGCTATAAAACATGCACCTACACAAAACATATTACGACAGACGTAGACCATGTCTATTTTCAACAAGAGAGTATGAATATCTATCAAAATATAAGTGTTGCTACTAACACCGTACAAACAGAATACACGGCCACATTCAAAAAAGGAGTTTGGAAGGGTTCCACAGAAACTTCTTCATTTGATTACCGAGATGAAGCCGCTCAGTGGTATTTAGATCTTTTTAATTATTAACGCTAACCCATTATTACTTCTGCCAATCTCCGTTTGCCAACCAATATACGGCTGGAGGGCTTTCGGGATGAGAATTCGCCCGTCTTCTGATGCGGACCTCAAAAGCGCGCGGCTTTTGGGGTTCGCTTTATTTTTGTGCTGGGGGTTTGGTGACCGAGGGGGCGATGTCTTTTTGCGGGAGGTTGCCGAAGACGCTGGCGAGGCCGGACATGCCGCCGTGGGAAATGATGATGAGATCGGCGTCGGGAGCGAACTGTTCCGCGTTGGGGAACCCGCAGCTTAGGAAGATGACTTTCCGTCCCCTGCTTTTGGCCTCGGAGAGCAACTTTTGGAATGTCGCATCGGGTTGGGGAACGGTCGGGGAATAATTGTATAGAAGCGTGATGGTGTTATCCTCATTAATGAAGGGCGTGTCGTTGAAGAGGAGGAAATGACGGCGGCGGGCGGCGTCTTGGAAGGTTTGCTTGAACCATGGTCCCCTGTAAGCTTTGATCTTGGCGAGAAGGTTGGTGTCGCCTTTCATTTCCAGCGTGGAAACGGCAAGCTCGTCGATTTTTCGGAAGGCTTCCTGGCTTTCGTAATAGGATACTCTGCTTTTGGAGGGATAGGTTCTGTTTTGGGCCTTAAGTCTGGCGATCCGTTCACAGGAGCGTTTGAGTTCCTCGATTGGATAGCGGCCGCTTTTGACGGCATCGATGGTTTTATTGATTAGATCGTTCCAATCGGCGAGGGAATTTTTATTTTGAAATCTTTTTGTGATGATGGCTATGTCAACGCCGGCGATCCAGGCTTCTATCACGGCTTCCTTCCAATCGAAGTTTTTGGAGATGGCGTCCATGTCAAGGTCGTCGCTAATAATGACGCCCTCGAAGCCGAGTTCCTCTCTAAGCACTCCTTTTAAGATCTTTTTGGAAAGCGTGGCGGGACGCAGGATCTTTTTGCCATTAAGGTCGGTCAGCGTTTCTTTTTCGATGTTGGGGAACTGGATGTGAGTAGTCATCACGCAGTCCACGCCTTCATCTATGGCGGCCTTGAAAGGTATGAGCTCAAGCTGTCTGAGATCGTCTAAGGTATTTTCGACTTTGGGAAGGCCGGTGTGGGAATCCGTCGCGGTATCGCCATGGCCGGGAAAATGCTTGGCGCAGGAGAGGAGGCCCTGCTGCTTAAAGGCTTTGATGAAAGCCGCGGCGCCCTTTGTTACGGTAGCGGCGTCGTGCCCGAAGGAGCGGGTGTTGATGACGGGATTCTTGGGATTGCTGTCTATGTCGCAGACCGGGGCGAAATCAAGGTCGAAGCCCGCGGAGAGAGTAAGGTCCGCGATCTCGGAGGCCATGTTTGTGATATATTCCGCGTTCATCCTGCCTAAGGCCGCGGCGGAGGGGAAGTGCGGGCCGAAAGTGAATCTTTCCACTCTGCCGCCCTCCTCGTCCACGGTGAGAAGCGGCCTGGGCCAGCTGTTGGAATCGGCGAGGGCGCGGATGTCGTCGGTGAGTTGTCTCACGGCCTTCCCTTCCTGGCAGCTTTCCGCAAAAAGGATGACGGAGCCGGGTTTGAGTTCGTTCAAAGCCTCCGCGATCTCTTCGTTCAGAACTTTTACGGTATATGTTACAGACTCAGTCTGCGCCGGATCGATGACGCCGGGCTCCAATTCCCAATAGCGCAGATCCACGCAGAGTTTCTGAGCGATCATTTCCCTTAGCCGAGGCTCGTCCTCTGCGCGAAAAACTGTGGCGCAGCCCGCTGCCAAAAGCAGCGAGCCGAGAAGGAAAAGAAGGGCTCTCGTTTTTGCCATTATTAGAAGCGTTCGTCGATGACGCGCTTAGATTTCTTCTCGCTTCTGGGAAGGACGCCGAGTTCGACGACTTTCACGAGCGGCGTGAAGCCGATCTTGGATTTGACTTTGTCGGCGATGCGCTTGGCGATGTCGAGGAAGTCAACAGTGCCGTTCGTTTCAACGTAGATGCGCATGGTGTCCTTGCCTTCCAGGTGAGAGATGCGGATCTGGTATTCGCTGCTAAGTTCCGGGAAGGAGGCGAGGATCTCTTCGATCTGTTTCGGGAAGACGTTGACGCCTTTGATCTTCATCATGTCGTCGGAGCGGCCGGCAATGACGTCGAGTCTCGGATACGTCCTGCCGCAGGGGCACTCGCCTGGAATGATCCTTGAGAGGTCATGAGTGCGGTAGCGGATGAGAGGAGCGCCTTCCTTGACGAGCGTCGTGATGACGATCTCGCCCCATTCGCCGTCCGGGAGGACCTTGCCGGTCTCGGGATCGATGATCTCAGTGTAGAGATAATCGTCGAAGATGTGCATACCGGTGTCGTATTTGCAGTTGACGCCGATGCCCGGACCGTAGATCTCGGTCAGGCCGTAGATGTCGTAAAGCTCGATGCCCAGCTCTTCCCTGATGCGTTTGCGCATCTTTTCGCCCCAGCGCTCACTGCCGATGACGCCCTTGGTCAGATGGATCTTGTCCTTGATGCCGCGCTTGGCGATCTCTTCCGCCAGAAGGAGCGCGTAGGAACTTGTGGCGCAAAGCACCGTGCTCTTGAGGTCCATCATCATCTGCAGCTGTTTTTCCGTGTTGCCGGGGCCCATGGGGATAGCCATGGCGCCAAGAAGTTCGCAGCCCGCCTGGAAGCCGATGCCGGCGGTCCAGAGGCCGTAGCCGGGCGTGATGTGGATGCGGTCTTTATTGGTGATGCCCGCCAGCTCATAGCAGCGCTTAAACATGATGGCCCAGTCTTCCACGTCCTTTTTGGTGTAAGGAATGATGACGGGAGTGCCGGTGGTGCCTGAACTGGAATGGATCCTGACCACTTCCTCTTCCGGGCAGGCCATCAGACCCAAGGGGTAGCATTCCCTGAGGTCGTCTTTTTCCGAGAAAGGCAGTTTCTCGAAATCTTCCTTGGAAGCGAGCTGATCCACTCCGGCTTCCTTCAGTTTTCTGCCGTAGAAATTCTGGCAGTCTATGAGACGTTTGATCTGCTTGTTGACAAGATGCAGCTGATTGGCGGTTATTTCCATATGTTACTCCTCAATAAAGTAGGGCTTTTAAGTTTATTTCCTGTAGTTTGGGAGGCAAAAGCTCCGTAATTGTTTCTTTCAAATCAACCGTACCGAAGCCTAAGAGGCCCGCTTTGGCGGCCTGGCCCAGCATAAGCACGTTGACGATCTTTTCGCTGCCCAAATCTTTCGCGACGGAGATCGTGTCTATGAAGGTGATGTCGGGAACGGCTCGTTTAAGGTAAGCGGTGATCTCATCCATGAGGTACGGCGGTCCGCCCAGCATGGCGTTCACAGGAATGACCGGGCAGGAACTCGTTACGATCTTGCCGCCCTCCTTGAGGTAAGGAAGGTTCCTCAGAGTTTCCGCTATCTCGAAGCCGAGGATAAGGTCGGCTTCCTTTTCGCCGATGATGGGTGAATGAATATTCTTTCCTATTTTGATGTGGCTAACCACGCTGCCGCCTCTTTGAGCCATGCCGATGGTTTCGGCGGTCTTTATTTCCAAGCCCAGGCGCATGGCGGTGGCCGCCAGAAGACGGGAAGCAAGAACTGTCCCCTGCCCGCCTACGCCGCAGAGAATGATGTTCTTCTCGATATCGGGCGCTTCTATGATTTGGCAAGGCGCAGGCTTCGGCTGCTGGCGCTTTTCCTGTTTGGGAGGATTCTTGGCGATAAGCTCTTCCCTTCTTGGATGCGGCGGGCAAACGATGGCGCCGAAAGCGCAAACGCTTTGGCAAAGCGTGCAGCCCGTGCACTGCCTGTCGTCGATGAAAGCCTTTTTGTCTTTTATGATGAGGCCTGGGCAGCCCAGCTCGCGGATGCATTTCTGGCAGCCGACGCACTTGCTCTCATCGACCTTGGCTTTCGCGGCCTCTAGTTTGAATTTCACGATGCAGGGATAGCGGAAAATGATGGCCTTCACGCCTTTTTCGGAAGCGACTTGCTTGACGGTCGCGACCGCCAGATCAAAGTCCAAGGGATCGACTTCCGCGATGGTCTTGACGCCGATGCCCTTTAGAACTTCCTTGGGATCGATGGCGGCGGTCATATCCCCCATCAAAGTCTGGCCGGTGCCTGGGTGCGGCTGGTGTCCGGTCATAGCCGTCGTGGAGTTGTCGAGGATGACGACGGTGAGGTCCGCTTGGTTGTAGATGGCGTTCACAACGCCTGTCAAGCCCGAAGCGAAGAAAGTCGAGTCGCCGATGAAAGCGAAACATTTCGTATCTTTGTCAACTCTGCCTATCCCCTGGGCGATGGTGATGCCCGCGCCCATGCAGAGGCAGGTGTCGCACATGTCGAGGGGTTTTGCGTTGCCTAAGGTGTAGCAGCCGATGTCGCCGCAGAAGACCGCTTTTTCACCTTTCATAGCCTGCTTCACGGCGTAGAAGGAAGCGCGGTGCGGGCAGCCGGCGCAAAGGACGGGCGGCCTAATTGGAAGCGGCGGGGCGTCCTGGGTTCGGCTTTGCTCTTCTGTTTTCAATTGCAGGAAATTTGTGAGCAGCGCTTTGATTTCCTTGGGCGTATTCTCGCCGGCGGGTTTCACCGTGCCGTCCAGCTTGCCTTTGATCTTTACATCGATGCCGTGTTTTCCGCAGACTTCGAATAGCTCTCTTTCCAAAACGGGGTCGAGTTCCTCCAGAACGAGGACTTCGTCAAGGTCAGCGAGAAAATCGCCGGCCAGTTCTTCCGGGAAAGGAAAAGGCGTGGAGATCTTCAATATCCTCGGGCTCGCTTTGCCTTTCAGGATGTCCCTCACATAAGCGTAGCTGATGCCGGAGGCGACAATACCCTTCTTGGTAATTCCCTCTTCTTTTACTATGAAATTTCTTTCGTAAGCGGAAAAAACTTTTGAAAGCTCCCGGTTGCGCTTTTCGATCAAAGCGTGATTTTTGAGAGAGAGCTTCGGGAAGATCACCCAGCGCGAGGGATCCTTTTCAAAGTTCAGGGGGAAATGCTGTTCGTATTCCGCCTCTTCCTTCACATCCAGGCTGGCGTAGCTGTGGTCGATCCTGGTGGTGGGGCGGAAAATGACGGGCGTAGAATATTTGTGCGAGAAAGCGAAAGCTTCCTGGATCATCTCGTAGGCTTCCTGGACGGAGGAAGGATCGAAAACGGGAAGCTTAGAGTATTTGGCGAAAGTCCTGGTGTCCTGCTCCGTTTGCGAGGAGATGGGGCCGGGGTCGTCGGCGACGAGGACGACCATGGCGCCCCTGACGCCGATGTAGGCAAGGCTCATAAGTGGGTCGCTGGCCACGTTCAGGCCCACCTGCTTCATGGTGACCAGCACGCGGGCGCCGGAATAGGCCGCGCCGGCGGCCGCTTCCAGGGCGGC
>JAFZID010000198.1 GCA_017554565.1 bacterium | reverse complement strand
CATCGTCAGCTCCGGCGACCACATCAGGAAGGGCCAGCGCCTTACCGAAGGCGCCATCGAGCCCCACCAGCTGCTGGATGTCTGCGGCGTGCGCGAGCTCCAGAGCTACCTCCTGGACCAGGTCAGGGAAGTTTACCGTTCCCAGGGTGTGGATATCAACGACAAGCACATCGAAGTCATCCTGCGCCAGATGCTCAGGAAGGTCAAGATCACCGATCCCGGCGACACCGTCTTCCTGTATGACGACGAAGTGGAACGCTCCCGCTTCGAGAAAGAGAACCGCAGAGTCGCCAAGGAAGGCAAACGTCCCGCCAAGGGCATGCCTCTCCTGCAGGGCATCACCAAAGCCGGCCTCTCCACGTCCTCCTTCGTCTCCGCGGCCTCCTTCCAGGAGACCACGCGAGTTCTGACCGAAGCCGCCGCCACCGGCCGCGAAGACCCCCTGATGGGCTTCAAGGAAAACATCATCATGGGTCACCTGGTGCCCTCCGGCACCGGCTTCAGCCCCGAACGCTTCACCGGCGAACAGAAAGACGGCGAACTCGAGCTTGGCTACACCGCCACCAGCGAACAGGATTCCGCCTACCTGCTTGACACCGACGACAGCGAAGGCGAGATCCTCCACGACGTGGACGAGATCATCGACGGCGGCTTAGGCTCCAAGAGCGACAGTTCTGATCTTAACGATTAAAAACCAAATCTAAACATAAACAAAAAAAGAGGAAAATCATGCCTACTATTAACCAATTGGTACGGAAGAGTCGTCAGCCCAAGCAGCAGCACACCAAAGCCCCCGCTTTGCAGAGCTGCCCTGCCCGCCGCGGCGTTTGCCTGGTAGTTACCACCCGCACGCCGAAGAAGCCGAACTCCGCCTTACGTAAAGTTGCCCGTGTCCGTTTGTCCAACGGTACGGAAGTAACCGCCTATATCCCCGGTGAAGGTCACAACTTGCAGGAACACTCCATTGTTCTCGTGAGAGGCGGCCGCGTCAGAGACCTTCCGGGCGTCAGGTACCACCTCATTCGTGGCGTCCTGGACACCGCCGGTGTGACCAAACGCAAACAGAGTCGTTCCATGTACGGCGCCAAGCGCCCCAAATCCTGATCGACAGAACTATTTGCTTAACAACTCTATTTTTGGACAAACATAATTTATGGCACGCAGACATAACGCAACCCGCAGGGTCATTACACCCGACCCCAAATTTCAAGACAGGATCGTCGCGAAATTCATTAACAATCTTATGAAAGACGGCAAGAAGACCCTTGCCCAGCGCATCTTCTATGAAGCGCTGACCAAAGCCTGCCAGATGGTTTCCGGCCCCTCCGAGCTGGAAGTCTTCAACAAGGCTTTGGAAAACGTCCGTCCCACCGTGGAAGTTCGCTCCCGCCGAGTCGGCGGCGCGACCTACCAGGTCCCGGTGGAAATACCGCAATACCGTCAGGACGCCCTGGCCATCCGCTGGATCATCGGCGGCGCCAGAGGCCGCAAAGGCACTGAGATGGCTCAGGCCTTAGCCTACGAACTGTCCGACGCCTTCAAGGGCGAAGGCGGTGCAGTTCGTAAGCGCGACGAAGTGCACCGCATGGCAGAGGCTAACCGCGCGTTCGCTCACTACCGTTGGTAAGTGCACTTACGCTTGTAAAAATGGCCTGCCGCGGTACCGCGGCGGGCCATTCTGTTTAAATGAAACGAAAGATAAAACTATGGCAAGAGACATAGCACTAGAAAATGTTAGGAACATCGGCATCATGGCTCACATCGACGCCGGCAAGACCACCACTACGGAACGCATCCTTTACTTCTCCGGCGTGACCTACAAGCTGGGCGAAGTGCACGAAGGAACCGCCGTGATGGACTGGATGCCGCAGGAGCAGGAGCGCGGCATCACCATCACCTCCGCCGCCACCACCTGCTATTGGAAGGAGCATCGCATCAACATCATCGACACTCCGGGGCACGTGGACTTCACCATCGAGGTGGAGCGCTCTCTGCGCGTCCTGGACGGCGCGGTGGCGGTCTTCTGCTCCGTGGGCGGCGTGCAGCCGCAAAGCGAGACCGTCTGGCGCCAGGCCCAGAAATACAGCGTGCCCATCATCGCCTTCGTCAACAAAATGGACCGCGTGGGCGCCGACTTTTTCGGCACCATCGAGCAGATGAAAACGCAGCTGAACACCAACGCGGTGGCCATCCAGTACCCCATCGGCAAAGAGGACACTTTCCACGGCGCCGTCGATCTCATCAAAATGAAAGCCTACATCTGGCATGATGAGCTTAAAGACAATATGTACACCGAGGAGGAGATCCCTTCCGAACTTCTGGAGGAGTGCAAGGAAAAACGCCAGATCCTTCTGGAAGCCGTGGCGGAATGCGACGACGCCGTGATGGAAAAATATCTGAACGGTGAAGAGATCTCGGAAGACGAGATCAAAGTCGCGCTGAGAAAAGGCGTGGTGAGCAACAAGATCGTCCCCGTGATGTGCGGTTCCTCCTTCAAGAACAAAGGCATTCGCTTGCTGCTGGACGCCATTGTGGCATATCTGCCTTCTCCTTTGGACGCCAAACCTATCGCCGGCATCAACAAGAAAGGCGAGGAAGAGGAAAGGAAGCCGGAAGACGGCGCGCCTTTCTCCGCCTTGGCTTTCAAGATCATGGCGGATCCTTATGTCGGCAAACTGACCTTCTTCCGCGTTTATTCCGGCTCCCTTAAGAAAGGGCAGACGGTCTTCAACGCCAACACCAAGAAGAGGGAGAGGATCGGGCGTCTTCTGCAGATGCACGCCAACAATAGGAAAGAGCTTGACGAAGTCCACGCCGGCGAGATCGCCGCGGCGGTGGGCCTCAAGAACGTCAGGACCGGCGAGACCATCTGCGACGAAGGGCATCCCATCATCATGGAATCTTTGAACATTCCTGATCCCGTCATTTCCCTAGCCATCGAGCCTAAATCCAAAGCGGACCGCGACAAACTCTCGGAGGCCCTCGGCAGGCTTTCCGAAGAGGATCCGACCTTCACCGTTTCCACCAACCAGGACACCGGGCAGACCATCATTTCCGGCATGGGCGAACTGCACCTTGACATCATCAAGGACCGCCTCACCAGGGAATTCAAAGTTGACGCCTCGGTGGGCCGCCCCCAGGTCGCCTACAGGGAAGCCATCACCGCTTCCCATGAAGAGCGTCACCGCTTCGTGAGGCAATCCGGCGGCAAAGGCCAGTACGGCGACGTGTCCATCAGGTTCGAGCCTCTGGAGCCGGGCGCCGGCTTCCAGTTCGTGGACGATATCAAGGGCGGCGTCATTCCCGGCGAATTCATTCCCGCGGTGGAAAAGGGACTGAGGGAAGCCATGACCAGCGGCGTCCTTTTGGGATACCCCTGCACGGACTTCAAAGCCACGCTTTTCGACGGCTCCTTCCACGAAGTGGACTCTTCGGAGCTGGCCTTCAAGATGGCGGCCATCTTCGCCTTCAGGGAAGGCATCCCCAAATGCAAGCCGGTCCTTATGGAGCCCGTGATGCGCGTGGAGGTGACGACGCCCGATAACTATCTGGGCGACGTCATCGGCGATCTGAACAGCCGCCGCGGCAAAGTCAGGGAGATCGTACCCAGGCAGCATCTGCAGCTGGTCAGAGCCCAGGTGCCTTTGGCCGAGATGTTCGGCTACGCCACGGCGGTCAGGACCATCACCAGCGGCAGAGCCAGCTACAGCATGGAGCCCGACCATTTCGAGCAGGTCCCCAAGGCCATCCAGGAGAAGCTGCTGGCCGGCAAGTAAAGCCCGGTTTGCTTTTTCCGCTTGAATTGTCTATAATATCCTAAAAGTAGTTTATTCACTGTTTTCAAAACAAGCAAAAGGTAAGGAGAAACCATGAAACGTGTCAACACGAAAGGCTTTACCTTGATTGAACTGCTGGTCGTGATTTCAGTTATCGGCATTTTGGCCAGTATCGGTATCGGCGCCCAGGGTCCTGTCAAAGAAGAAGTCGGTAAATTGCAGCGTCGTACCATGCTGCGCGACCTTTACGTGCATCTGCAGACGTATCAGCAGGACTTCGGTTCTTTCCCCAGCGTGCAGCCCAACGCCACCCGTTATGAACAGGGCGGCGGCGTGCGCGACCTGTATCCCCTGGCCTACACCGGCCGTATGGGCGAGAAAGAATTGAACGAGATCATGCATCCGCCGGGAGGTCAGTTCGATAAGTTCTCTAAGGAACCCCGCGCTGAAGAGTTCGACAAGAACCACATCGGCTGGTCCTACAATTCCTGCGCTCGTATCGACAGCGAAGAGCCTCTGATGGCCGACCAGGGCGTCAGCAGCGGATCTCTCCGTCTCCAGAGCCAGGACCGCGGCATCAAACCCCTTTCCACCAAAGGCGTCATGGTCCTTCTGGCCAACGGCCGCGTGGAATACGTCTCGGCGAACCCCCGCAACGGAAAACTCCTGAGCGACATCGTCAAAGACTGGGGCGTTCTGAAAGACTAAGTCAATCGATCCCGAAAAGACCGGAAGAAGTTTTTCTTCCGGTCTTTTTTTTCCTCTGAAATCATGTCCGGTTCCAAAAAAAGATTTCCCTACGAGCACGTCATCGCGGTCTTATTGGGGATCGCGCTTTTTTATTTCGGATGGCAATTGAAAGATCTTGTCGCCGAAAGAAGCGCTTCAGTTGAAAAGGCCGTGAGGCTCAGGAATCTTTACGTTCATCTCAAGACTTACTGCAACGAATACGGATCATATCCCAGCACCGCCGGGAAAGACCGCTATTCGTCCGGAAGCGCGGCCTCCGATCTCAATTTGCTTAGCGAACTGGGCTTCGCCCAGGAGGAGGAGATAGACGCCGGCCTTTGGTCCTACAACGCCAACGCGCTGCCGGACAGCGAAGATCCCCTGGTCTCCGAAAAGGGCGTGAAGGAGGGGAGAGCCGAAAGACCGATTTTCCTTTTGCGCGCCAACGGCGAGATACTGAAGGCGAAGCCCGAAAGAGGGATCCTGCCGAAAGAGTGCTGCGATTGGGGGAAACTCGGCGACTGAGGATATGCTAAAATAACTTTATGAGATATATCCTTATATTGGCTTTTGCTTTCGCGCTCTTCTCCCTTTCCGCCCTGGGCAGGGACGAATACATTCCCCGGCGCGCCCTCAAGGCCCTTTCCATCAACGACGACAAATTCAGCCAGCTTCCCGTCGTCAGTTTCCCCAAGGACGGATATATCGTCAACAGTTTCCAGACGCTGCCCAAGCGGAACGCCACCAACGGATTCTATCAGATCTGGGACGAAGTGCATCTCGACGAGAACGACGGCTTGGTGAAGCTTCTGAGCGCCACGGCGGATTCCAATCTCGTCTGGGAGACGACGGTCAACGATTTCAAAGGCTCCCAGCGCGCCCCCAGGATCCTGGATTTTTCCGACGGCACGCTGCTGGCGGTCTGGGAGAGCGACAGCGCCGGCACCAACAATTTCAACCTCTGGTGCATGCGCTACAACGAGCGCGGGGAAGCCTTGTGGGGCATTCCCGTGGCGCTTTCCTGCGCGCCCAAAGACCAGCGTAAGGTAAGCCTGGCCCATCTTCCCAACGGCGGCATCGCCGCCACCTGGGAGGATTACCGCAACGGAGATTCCGACATCTAT
>JAFZID010000197.1 GCA_017554565.1 bacterium | reverse complement strand
GCCCATACCGGCAACGTCGCCCACGTTGTCGCCGACGTTGTCAGCGATGGTGGCGGGGTTGCGGGGGTCGTCTTCCGGAATGTTGGCTTCAACTTTACCGACCAGGTCGGCGCCTACGTCAGCGGCTTTGGTGTAGATACCGCCGCCGACACGGGCGAAGAGGGCCTGGGTGGAAGCGCCCATGCCGAAGGTCAGCATGGTCGTGGTGATCTCGATGTATTTGTGGGCATTGTCGGTGCCGGCGTGGACCAGGTCAAGGCCACAGATGGAAAGACCGTCGGCCATGTTGCCGGCCGTGAAGACCAGCTTGTCAAGGATGATCCACCAAAGGGAGATGTCAAGAAGACCAAGGCCGACCACGCAAAGACCCATGACGGCGCCGGAACGGAAGGCGACCTGCAATCCTCGGTTCAAACCTTCGGAAGCGCCCTGAGCGGTACGGGAGCTGGCTTTGGTGGCGGTGTTCATGCCGATGTAGCCGCACAGACCGGAGAAGAAGCCGCCGGTAAGGAAGGCGATCGGAACGAAGGGGTTCTGGATCTTGAAGATGGCCAGAATAGCGAAGATGACAAAGAGGATCGCGAAGACCGCGCCCACTACTTTGTACTGGCGGCGGAGATAAGCCATGGCGCCTTCACGGACGTAGGCGGCGATCTCGATCATGCGAGGGGAGCCTTCCGGAGCCTTGACCATGCTCTTGTAGCAGATGAAAGCCACCAGCAGCGCCAGAACGGCGGCCGCGACGGCAAGATAGGGGGCGGATTGCGCGAAACAACCCGCACTCTGAGCTTCAGGAGCGGCCATAGCGGAGGCGGCGCCCATCAGAGCCAGAGCGACTAAGGAGTGTTTTTTCATAGCACCTAAGTATGAATGGGGTTAAAGGAAATTAACTAAAAAAATAGTATTAGGTATTATACCAAACCCGGCTCCAAAATCAAAGTCAGCAGCAAAGCGCCGCCCGGCGCCGGACCGCCTGCGCGTTCAATAAGGAAATTTACAGCCGAAACATGACTAAAAATACATGGACTGCCGTTCCTGTTTTTGCTAATATTTTTTTGAAACAACTAAATGAATAATTTCCACCCAAAGGAGCCCCTATGTTAAAAACGACCCTTTTCCTCGCCCTTTTCGGCGCCGTAACGCTTTTGGCCGATCCGGCCGCTCCCACCGCCCTTAGCGTCAAAGCCGGCCCGGAATTCGACATCGGCTTCGACGTCGGCGCCTGGAACAAAGCCAAATTCGTCTTCAAAAACTCCGGACAGAAAGACTGGACCATCGAAGAGATGGAAGCCCAGTGGATCGGCACGGAGAATTCCGAACCCTGGACCCAGAAGGTCGACGTCACCGTCGCCCCCGGCAAGGAAGCCAAATGGCTGCACGACACTTATCTTCCCAAAGACATGTTCGAGAAGATGCCCGACGGCAAAGTCGTCATGAAAGGCCGCTTCAGAGTCAAAAGAGAAGGCAAGGCCACTTTCCTGCCCTTCGAGCTCAAGACCAAAAGGGCCGTCCTCGAGGAGCCCCTGGCCGCCATCACCGGACAGTACATCTACGTTTCCTTCCAGAAATCCCGCTTCGACGGCGGCCTCTGGCAGAGAGACATGCTGAAGTGGATGGACGAAGTTTACGAATGCTACGTCGATCTGGTCGGCCGCAAGCCCTTCGACGGCAAGATCACCGGCATGAAGGAATCCCCCAACCGCTTCGCCTGGGCCTACGCCGGCAACCCCGTGACCCTAACCGGCCTCTACGTCCCCGACACCATCAGCGAATTCAAGCAGGGCCTCATGAGCTGGGGCTGGGCGCATGAAGTCGGCCACAACTTCGACTGCGACCTGACGGAGTTCCTCCGCTGGGACCACGACAGCACGGAGTTCCAGGCCAACATCAAAGTCCTCTACGCCTTCGACCACATGCCCTCCAGGGAATATCTTAGCATCCGCTGGAGAGGCACCGACGTATTGCCCGTTGACAAAGACGAGCGCATTCCCATCACCAAGCTGGGCGACCGCTTCTTCCTACTCTTCGGCGAAAAATACCTGGCCGACCAGACCAGATCCTGGAAAACGCTGGACAGCGACGAGATTCAGTCCTTCTACCAGAGGATCGTGAGAGTTTACGGCTGGGATCCCATCAAGAAGTGGTACCGCATCATCGGCGCCGTCAAAGACAAAGGCATGGCGCCCCCCGCGACCCCGGAAGAAAAAGTCAACTTCCAGTTCGCCGCTTTGAACAAAGCCGTCGGCCAGAACCTCATCAAGTACTATCAGCTCTGGCGCTTCCCGGTGACGGAAGAATCCCTCAAAGCCGCCGCGGACAAATACGGACTGTAATCAAATCGTAAGAACACCATGAAAAAATTCCTTTTCCTGCTTTTCGCCTCCCTTTCCGTCTTCGCCGCGCCGAATTTCGGCCCCGTCGTAAACGCCGCCCTGACTCCTGAGCGCGGCTGGATGAGCAACGGCTGGAACTGGGCGAAATACACCTTCCAGAATCCTTCCTCCGAAAGTTACAAGGTAACGAAATTCGTGGCCCATTGGCGCGGCGAAAACGAGACCTGGGAGGAAAACCTGGACATCGCCCTGGAGCCCTCCTCGGAAGCCAGCTGGGGCCCCGCCATGTATTACCCCGACAGCGCAAGAACGCGTTCCCCGCAGGGCCCGGCCGTAGAGGGCGTCTTCACGCTTGCCAAAGAGAACGGCGAAACGATCTCCCTTCCCTCCCTTTTGGAAGTCAAGACCGCGACCCTTGAAACTCCGCTGCAGGCCCTCACCGGGAACTACATGATAGTTTCTCTGCAGAAGAAAAACTGGAAAGGCGAAAAGTGGGAAAAGGAAATGGTGGGCTGGCTGGATGAAGCCTACGCCGCCATGATGGAGCTGACCGGCAACCGCCCCTTCGAAGGCGCGCTCTCCAAGATCGAGGAGACGCCCAACGCCTACGCCTGGGCCTACGCCGGCAACCCCATCGTGCTTACCATGGACTTCGTGCCCCAGACGCTGGAAGAATTCAAGCAGGGCATCATGAGCTTCGGCTGGACCCACGAGATGGGCCACAACTTCGACGACGGCATCGGCGACTATTACATCTGGAGCGGCCCCTGCGCGGAATTCCACGCCAACTTCAAACTGACCTACGCCTTCTCCCACATGCCCAGCGCCGACTACCTCGGCATCTATTGGAAGGGAACGGACTATTTGCCGCTCTCCACGGAGATAAGGATGCCCATAAAGAAACTGGCCGACCGCTTCTTCCTCTGCTACGGCGACGCCTACCTCGGAAACAGCGAAAGGACCTACGACTCGCTTGACAGCGACGAGATCAACGGCTTCTTCCAAAGAATTGTCAAAGTTTACGGCTGGGACGTCATGAAAAAATGGTACCGCCTCTTCGTGGAACTGAATGAAAAAGGCGTTCCGAAAATCGAAAAAGAAGAGGACCGTCTCCCGGTGGCCCTGGCCGCCCTGAACGTCGCCACCGGCCAGAACCTCATCAAGTATTATCAGCTCTGGCGCTTCCCGGTGACGGAAGAGCAGCTAACTGAAATTGCTAAAAAATACGGCTGGCAATAACGAATGCGCCGGCCCTTCGCCCGCCCCGATTTGTCTCATAGGCAAACCGGGGCGTTTTTTATGGCAAATGCTATAATTCTTTTTGTAAACAATCATTAAAGGAGTTTATTATGAGTGAAGAGCATGAACATGCGCACGATCACAACAGCCATCTTTTTGTGATGCTGATCTTCAATTTCGCCCAATTGGCCATGGTCAACCTTGGCAAGATCGCCAACCCCGAAACCCACGAAACGAAAGTCGATCTGCAGGGCGCGCGTTATTTCATCGATTCCCTGGTCATGCTGCGGGAAAAATCCAAGGGCAATCTCTCCAAAGAGGAATCCGACCTTCTTGACGACCAGATCGCCATGCTGCAGATGAACTACGCCGAGACCGCCGAGGACGCCAAGAAAGAGGAAAAGAAAGAAGATCCCTCCGAAACGCCCAAAAGCGAATAAAAGGGGAGGCAATATGAACAAGGCTCCTCTGCTCCTCAAGAACAAAGCGGCGCTGCGCAAATTCATAAAAAGCGCCAAAAAAGACGGCAAGACCATCGCCCTCGTTCCCACCATGGGCGCCCTGCACGCCGGCCACGCCTCGCTTATCAAAAAAGCCCGCCAGCTGGCCGACGCCGTTGTGGTCTCGGTTTTCGTCAACCCCACCCAATTCGGCCCCAACGAAGACTTCGCCAAATACCCCCGCACCTTAAAGGAAGATCTTCTGATCTGCCAGGAAATGGGCGCCGACGCGGTCTTCGCACCTCAGCCCAAGGAAATGTACTTTGACGATCGCTCCGCCTGGGTGAACGAGGAAGCGCTCTCAAGATTTCTCTGCGGCGCCAGAAGAATAGGCCACTTCAAAGGCGTCTGCACCGTCGTCTCCAAACTCTTCAACCTCGTGCAGCCCGACTTCGCCTGCTTCGGCAAGAAGGACGCCCAGCAGCTTCTTATCCTTGAGCGCATGGTCAGGGACCTGGACTTCCCCATAAAGATCGTGGAGTGCCCCCTCATCAGGGAAAAGAGCGGATTGGCTTTAAGCTCCCGCAACAAATACCTGAACTCAGAGGAAAAGAAAGAGGCCCTCGTGCTTTCCAGATCCCTCAAGGCCGCCAAAGACGCCGTAGCGAAAGGCAAAAGCGCCGCGGAAACGAAAAAGCTCATCGCCAAAATCATCGCGACGTCTCCTCTGGCCAAAACAGATTACATCAGCGTTTGCGACCGGGAAACCCTTGAGGAAGTCAAAGCTTTCAAAAAAAGCCAGAAGATCCTCGTCGCCCTGGCCGTCTATTTCGGCACCACAAGGCTCATAGACAACGTCTGGCTCACCACGCCCAAGAAATGACCGCCCCCGTTTTCATTATCCCCGGAGACGCCATCAAGGATCTCTACCCTGACGGCGCGCCCATGAGGGAAACAATGATCGCAGGACCAAGCGACAGCGAGGTCTTTTCTCCCGCCTTCATAAAAGCCCGCGCCGCCTACCACAACGAGAGCGAAGCGGAATACGCGGAAAAAGTCATAGGAGCACTCCCCCAAAAAGACAAGCTTCTCTTGGAAGAGCTGACGCTGGTTTTCGGCTTCGAGGCTTTCTGCCAAATGAACCTGCTTACCATTCTGGCTTACCTTGCGCAATTGGGCCGCGAGCTTCCCGTCACCATAAAGCTTATCGACGAATTCAAAAACAACCAGGGATTGCGCTCCTTTGCTTTTTCCGCCTTTCAAAACGCCAATCTCTGGTACCAAACGCTCCTCATAGAGAAAAAAGCTTTCAAAAGCGATCCCTTGCTCTGGCCGGAAATGAAGAAAGCCGCCGCGCTTTTCCTCACCCTTCAGGAAGAGCAGAACGAGATCACCGATATCATCGACGAAAACGCCGCGCTTTCCGAAAACGCGCTGGTCAGACTGCTTTTAACCTGGGACAAAGACTACGGCCTTTCCGACGAGCTCTTTTTAGATCTGATCAGGAAACGCCGAACCGCAACCAAACAAGCCTAATTATGATCATCTACGTTGACGCCCATGCCAAGTCCGCCGGAAACGGCAGCAAAGAAGCTCCTTTTCAAAAGATCATTGACGCCGCGCAAATTGCCAAGCCCGGCGATGAGGTAGTTGTCCTCCCCGGTCTTTACCGCGAATACGTCGATCCCAAGAACGCCGGAACCGAAGAGCAGCGGATAACGTATCGCAGCGCCGAACCCCTGGGCGCGGAAATAACCGGCGCCGAGCTTCTGACGAATTGGAAACTTTACAAAGGCACCGTCTGGACCGCGGAAGTCGATGATTCTATTTTCGGAGACTACGACCCTTACTCCACCTTCGTTTACGGCGACTGGTATTTTGCGGGCAGAACGAAGCACACCGGCTCGCTCTACATGAACGACCAGGCCTTCTACGAAGCGGGGAGCCTGGAGGAATGTTTGGAAGGCAAAAAAACCGATTATTCCTGGGATCCCGATAATTCCATTTACAAATGGTTCTTTGAAAAGAAGGACGGCAAGACCATATTCTTCGCCAATTTCCAAGGCAAGGATCCCAACAAAGAGAAAGTTGAGATCAACGTCCGCAGAAGATGCTTCTTCCCCTCCAAAACAGGTATTGGCTTCATCACAGTCCAAGGCTTCAAGATCAACAAGGCTGCCACGACCTGGGCGCCGCCCGCCGCCTTCCAGGACGGCATGATAGGCCCGCATTGGTCTAAAGGCTGGACAATAGAAGACTGCGATATCAGCCTCTCTAAGTGCGCCGGCATCTGCGTAGGCAAATACTTAGATCCCGAAAACGAACACTTCTTCACATATAAGCACGTCAAAAGCCCGACGCAGATGGAGCGCGACGCGGTCTGCCGCGGACAGTACCACGGCTGGCTCAAGGAAAAAATCGGCTCGCACATCATAAGAAGAAACAACATCCACCACTGCGAGCAGGGCGGCATCATAGGCCGCATGGGCGGCGTCTTCTCGCTTATCGAGGACAACCACATCCACCATATCAACAACATGATGGAACTGGGCGGCGCCGAAGTAGCCGGCATCAAGCTCCACGCCGCCATAGACGTCGTTATAAGGCGCAATCACATCCACCATTGCGTCATGGGCATCTGGACGGACTGGGAAGCCCAGGGCACCCGCATAACCCAGAATCTGCTGCACGACAACCACCGCCCGCCCTACGCAACATACTTGCCAGGCGGCATGGGCAGCCAGGACATCTTCGTGGAAGTCGGCCACGGCCCCACTCTCATAGACAACAACATTCTCCTCTCCGACGTTTCCTTCCGTATGGCCACTGAAGGCTTCGCCCTTGTGCACAATATAATAACCGGCCCCATCGCCTCCATAGACGACGGCTGCGACGGCATGGTGGAAGGAAAACTCCGTCAACGCTACACGCCCTATCACATCCCGCACCGCACGGAAGTCATGGGCTTCATGACCATCCTTCACGGCGACGACAGGATCTACAACAATATCTTTATCAAGAGAGACAACTACAAATTCAAGACCGAGACCGGCACCTCCGTCTTCGACGAGTTTCCGACCTATGAGGAATGGATCGCCAACTTTGACATGGACAACGAAACGCCCGATATGGAAACCTTGGAAAAATTCCACTTCCGCTATCTCCCGGTCTGGTGCCAGGGCAACGTTTACTTGGGAGGCGCCAAGCCCTGGAAGAAAGAAAAAGCGCCTTTCGTTGACGACAAAAGCAAAGTCTTCCTTGAACTGGAAGAAAAAGACGGAAAATACACCCTCAAGACCAACCTTTACGAGATCATCAAAAACCACCAGGTAAACATGATCTCAACGGAAACCTTGGGCAAAGCCTTCCAGCCCGACCAGCCCTTCGAGAACCCCGACGGCACGCCCATCGTTTTCGACACCGACTTCGACGGCAACAAACGCGAAGGCCAGATCCTCCCAGGCCCCTTCGCCAAAGAATTCTAAAAATGAAAAGGCGGAAACTTTCGTTCCCGCCTTTCTTTTTTGCATTTTTATTTTCTTCTCGTTAAAAGCAAAGTTAGCAAAAGCAAGGCAACCATTCCGCACGGCTCGGGAAGCGTTGATACGAGATACGGCATACTCTTGCCTTCGTCTATATCCCAGACATTTTCAAAATCCCAATTTTCAAAAGTGGCCAATTGTTTCATCTCTTCTTCTGTCTTGGGAAGCGCGTATTTGTCAGCTTTTTTTAACGTCGTGGAATTATAGTAGCAATCCTTTACCACCGGTTCGCATCCGTACACCACGGTCAGAAAACTAGCGCTGCCCCAAGGTCTTGTGTTGCTTATTGATCCCGTGGAATAACAGCGGTTGATCTCAATGTCAACTGGTTCTCCATAATTCGCGTTGTTAATTATGCCTACAAATCCGGAAAGACCTAAATAAGAATTAGCGCATTTTATCTCGGCAGCAGAATAACAGTCTTCGATGATCACTTTGGCATGTTTTTCTTCCAACTGCAATCCTTTGACAAAGCCAGCTGAAATTACGTCTCCGCCAGATTCATCCCCGATAGTAATTTTTCCTTTGTAAGATGTGTTTCTAATTACTAGCGTTCCATAAACATGCACTTGCTCTATTACCCCCGCCCAAGCGTTTGTTAAATCTGTTTCTACAGAACAATTGCTGATTTCAACGCTTCCTCCCGACGGAACGATTACTTCCTGGATCAAACCGGCCGTGGCGCGAATATTTGTTCCGCTTATATGGCAATTATCTATATACCCGGCTCCCATGTTTCCTACCAAAATTCCCGTGCTTCCCCACGGCACCTTGCTTTTCACTCCGTTAATATTGATGTTTTTCAATTGGAAGCTGCCTAAGCAAAACAGCGCGCTGTAAAAACCTTTGGTTTGACTAATGCAAAGATTTTCTATTTTAAAACCTTGGCCGTCATAATTCAAAGTCCAGGCCCCTTTGTTTTCACCATTAATGTTGTTGGTTTCAATACCAGGGAAACTCTGCCATTCTTCCGTCTCCACCGCGTCAATATCGTTTTCCTGAACGCAATAAATTGTTGTTCCGGCATCGATCATGTCGCTTTGATGCGACAGCCACACAAAGTTTCCCATCTGCGTAATTTGATAAGGAGCTTTTTGCGTCCCTTCTCCTTTAGGCGCAACGGAAACGCCGTCGGCCAAAGCCAAGCAAACGCATGCCCAAATGCAAACAAACAGCAACGCTTTTTTCATAATATTCTCCTTGAAGATCATTTGTCTTCAATTGATTTGCAAATCGCTTCGGTAATGTCTTCTTCCGTTATTTCGTTTTTGTCGGAAAGAAAATAATACCAATACCGATTTATGTTCCCAGAGTAATAAGCCTCCGCCAGCTCGTGCCAAACAGGCATGTTTTCCATGGCGGATTTACTAACCATTAACTTTCCCCGGTTAAGAATCTCTAACGCATGTTCCCAGCCCTTTGCTTCCGGAAAAGAATATCTTTCGCTGTTTTCTTCCCACCATGTTAAAAAATCGCCCCTGATGGAAAAACAGGAATAAGACCTTAACTCATCAACTATATCTTCCAAACTTTTGTCATTTATCAAATTTTCCGCCAAGTAAGGAAAAAGATAAAAGCCCAGACACAACACGTCAGAAATCAAACGCTTCTGCACATATTTTCTCGGTTCTGGCTTAGCGTTTTCTTCCTGCCAGCACTGATACCAGTTTTGCCAAATGTTCTGAAGGTGTTTTCTGTCATAGACCCACCAGAAGTATTGGATCTCGTATTCGTTGAAATCTTTGCCTCTGTGTTTTTTAGTTAACCATGGAAAAGCCAGATTCCCCAATCCGCTGTATCCGCAACTGATACCGTTTTGATTCCTTATTTGCTTATATATCACTTCGAAATAACTATTGGTGTAATATCCATGTTTTTCCAAATATATCGCTATTTGTTTTTCGGCATGACTCCCATTTTCTACAAAGTCAAAAAGCAATGGCATCGTTGTTGAAGGAGCCAGTTTATTAAGTTCGTTCTGCGCTTTAACACCATCTAAAAAATGTGCTTTTACCTCTGCCGGATATTTGTCCCAAGAAAAATCTTCCTTGTCAAAAATGATGGCGGGAGTTTGCTCCGCCTTTTCTAACAAAAGCGTATATTCATCAGAGTCTATTCCGAGAACAAACGAAGATAATAAAATCATGTAAAAACTAAACAAAAATCTTTTCATGTTTTTTCTCCAACTAATATTATGGCAAATCTATAACATATGTATCTAAAATGGCTCTGGTAGATTCGAGTTGATATGGATTGTGAACAATCTTTGGTTGATTGAAAAAACGGCTTGTGAATATATCCCATGAAGGTCTGCAATTTGTCAGCCAATTGGAAGGTACTCTCGTTGCAGCAAAAGGACCACTGTAATAAACAATATCGCCAAGAGCGCCATGCAAATCTATGTCAAGATAATTGTATGTCCAAAAATTAAGTATGGTGAAAAAGGCAGCAGCGTCAGCTTCTTCAAATAAATAGTTATGGTTGTTGAAAGTATCCATGCTCATACAGCGACATACAAAATTACTGTATGCCCCATTCTGCAAAGTATAGATGTCTGGACACACAGGACTTGTTTTGGTCGCAACAAACGTTTCCCCATATCGTGACCAGTGTGGGTCAACCGCTTCCGCGATTGAGTTGCGATCAGGAAGCCGCATACTGCCCTGTTTGTTTATTCCCCATTCGCATCCGTCTAATTCGCAAAACCCCTCAAAGAATGTTCTTTCAGATTTTGTTGGCATATTAATATACGCCGGATTGGAAAGCGCATAACCCTTATAGCGCAATTTGGCAAATTGAACTCCGTTACAATAAAATTCAATATATTCGTTTGTTGTCGTGTTAGGCGGAACTACCCATTCAACATACAATCTGTTCCCTGGTGAATTGGCGTGTGTGTTGAACCAATTAACAATATCACAATTAGTCTCAAACACGCTGTTGGAGTCACAGCATAGTGCGCTTTTGTTTTGGGTATACCACAAACGCATTGAATCCGGCGTTTTTATTTTTAAATTACAGCCAGAAGTGTTTAAATCCACATTCGTTACGCAAGCTTGTATACAATATAGATCATCGTCAACGCCGTTTTCAGACAGAAATTCGTACTGCCTATAATCTTCTCCGTAACTAATATTAGGATGTACTACGCCAAACCCTGATCGGTCATCGTCATCTATATTCCAATGTATTGGCACAGCTGTGTTGTTATTTTCATAAACCGTGCCGTTTAACCCAGTTCTCATGGTTTGTAAAAACGGTTTTTGGACTTTTATAAGCCTAAAGTCGCCAAGCTGGTGATATGTAAAAGGATATGTGTTTAACTGATATCTTAGCAATGCCGAAACGAATAACATGCATTCGTAATTAGGCGCATTAAATATAAGGCCAAGATTTTGATCGTTGGGATCATTTTCGGCAAGACAATTGCCATAAATGTTGCCATCCACTATTTCGTAAGCGCAAAAGTCACAACCAAAAACCGTTCCGTTAACATAATAACTTACATTGTATGCCGCATTTGGTTTTCCAACTGCCAAATGCGAAGAACCACCAATGCTTAAATATTCATCCTGAGAAGAATATGTTGTTAAAGGAATCAAGCCTACCAGAATCGCAATTAACAACATCAAGAATGCCTTTTTGCTTCTGTTTATCATATTTTTTTCCCTTTGCGGTTTTATCGTTCTAGTCTTTTTAACAAAGCGAAAAGCAGCACAATAAACAATACATATGGTTCGGGAATCTCGCATCTTAAGAACGGCATTCCTTCGCCTTCGTCGATATCCCAAACGTTTTCAAAATCCCAGTTTTCAAACGTCGCCCGCTGTTTCATTTCATTATCGGTCTTGGCAATAGCCAAATCGTCCGTGAAATTAGGCGCTTCTCTGTAATAACAATCCTTGATGTTTATTGTGTTGACAGTGTTGGTCAATTGATAGATTAAAGCGCTGCTATAATCTATTTTTTCGCTTGTTTCACACGCTGTATAACAACGCTCGATGTTCAAAACTTCGTTAGTATGCATGTCTATGAACGCTGTGCGTATTAATCCAGCAACGGAGTGCCTGTCATCCGGATCGCATTCTACAGCGAAATCTGTGTAACAATCTTCTATGGTTAGCTCGGTGTTGTTAAACACAGTTCCCACCGACACCGTTACAGCCAAACCGCTAACTTGCGTTAACGGTTTTGTTTTTATTTTTCCTTTGAAGCAAGTGTTTTTTATTATGTTTTTTCCCCCCCTCGCAATCACATGAGACATTAACACACCGCTCGTTTTTAATTCCCCTTCGTCTATATCCGCTTCGGCAACGCAATTTTCAATTCTAATATCTCTGCCTCTGACTATGTCTGCCAAAGCCGGCATTTCCACTAAGAACCCTTTTACGTGACAGTTCTCAAAATAACCTTTTTTGTTTGGCTCTGAATCTAAGCCTTTTGCCAAGGTGCAGGTCTTTTTCCCTTCGGCGCCTTGTATCCTGATATTTTTTAGCTGAAGATACCCGGCCCCGAACAAAGCTCCTTTATCTTCCGGTTCAAGACCGTAGATGGTGTAACATTGACCATCATAAGCGAAGATGTGGCTGTTAAATTTTATCGTTTGCCAAGTGTAATCTCCGCCCTCTTGCGTCGCGCTGGCGTCGATGTCCTTTGTCTGCTTGCAACAAACCGGGACATTAGGATCCATGTCCAGGATATTATCTCTGAGCCAGAAGAAGTTCTCCAAACGGTCAAACAAATAAGGGCTTTCCGCGGTGCCTTCACCCGCAGGTTTTACCGATACGTTTTCCGCGCAAAGACTGAAAGATATCAAAAGGCTAAACAGCAGCAATATTTTTTTCATAACTCTTTCCTCAGATGATAAATATGGGCCAGGTTTTAACTTATTATATAAAATTTGTTTTTATAAATCAATATGCATAAAATTAATAACTTGTTTCTTGGCTTTAAATTCTGGCCTTTGCCAAAAAGGCTTTCTTCCTGTAGCGCCAGTTCAGTTCTTTTGCCAGAGGGAGTAGTAGCCGCCGTCGAAACTGTCTTGCTCACCGGGATAGGTGAGCTTTTCTTTGACGAGAGTCCAGGTTTTGTCTTGACGAAGGAGGTCTGTGGCTTCGCGCTCCGCTTTGGCAAAGGAGCAGACGGCGTAAAGGAGATAGCCTTGGGGGGCGACGAGGGTTTTTGCGGCTTGGAGAATGCTTTTTTGCAGCGCGGCGTATTCAGCGAGCTGCTCTAATTTGAAACGCCATCTGAGCTCGGGATTGCGCTGGATCGTTCCTAAACTGGAGCAGGGGGCGTCAAGGAGGACGAGGTCAAAAGAAGCCGGGGGGAACGCTTGGTCTGCGTTGCGGGCGTCCAGTTGCTTTATCGTGATGTTGGGAGCGTTTGCGTAGCCGAGGCGCGCGAAGTTTTCTTTTAATTGCGCGAGTCTGGTTTCGGAGAAATCGCAGGCGGTGAGTTTTATTTTGGCTCTGTCGAGAAGGGCGAGGCTTTTGCCGCCGGGGGCGGCGCAGAGGTCGAGAACTTGGTCGCCGTCTTTTACAGGCGCGGCGTTGGCGACGGATTGCGACCAGAGCTGCATGAAGTAGATTTTTCCGTTTTTGAAGTCGTCGCTTTGGACGACGGCTTTTACGTCAAGACATTCTTCGTGGCTGCCGTTTTTGCGTCTCAGGAAAGCTTTCGGTTTTGCGTTGTCCCATTTGAGGATCTGTTCAATTAGCGCTTCGTCTTTGGTTTCCTCTTTTATGAGGTCTATGAGTTCCTTGGGATGGGAATAGCGTTCTTCGAGGGAAAGCGGTTCTTTTGTTGGATCGAAGCCGGATTCCAAATCTCTTTCAAGGTTCCTGAGAATGGCGTTGACGAGGTTGGAGAAAGCGGGCTTCTTCTCTTTGCAGAGTTCCACCGCGTCGGAAACGATGGCGTACTGGGGGATCTTTTCCAGAAAAAGTCTTTGGTAAACGGAGAGGAGAAGGATGAGCTCGACAGGGAGCGGAAGGTTTTTGCCTTTGCGGACGAGGTAGCGGCCGACAACTTTTTGCAGGAATGTCTTTTCTTTCAGGACGCCGCGGCAGATGGTGTAGGCCAGGTCGAGGTCTTTGGGATCCGGCAGGCCTTTCAGATGCTGCTCAAGATGGCTTTCGGGATCCTGGCGCCAGGCGAGGAGGGCTTTCAGGGCCAGGGCCCTGGCGGGGGAGACTTTCGCCATCAGATTCCCTCTGGCTTGTTTTCCAGATAAACTTTTTCGCCCCGGAGGCCGGCGACGAAGGCTTCCGCCGTCTGGCGGGCTCCGCCGGCGGGCTGAAGCTCCGTTATTTTAATGAAGCCGTCCCTGGCGGAAATGAAAAGTTCTTTTTTGGCGACGGTTATTTCTCCCGGGATGCCCAGGGGGCCGGGGTCGGGGACGGGCCACTCGCTTTTCCAGAGCTTGATCTCCTTGCCTTTGCGCCAGGTCACGGCGCCGGGCCAGGGGTTGCAGGCCCTGATGTGATCGTGGATCATCTTGGCGCTCCAGGTCCAGTCGATGAAGCCGTCCTCGCGGCACATCTTGGCGGCGTAGGTGGCTTTCGATTCGTCCTGGGGGGTGGCCGGGAGGCGGCCTTCCAGAAGACTGGCGGCCACTCTGGTCAGAAGCGACGCTCCGATGGCCACAGAACGCTCCCAAAGCGTCTCAGTGGTGTCTTTGGGGTTTATTGTGAAGGGAGCCTCGGCAATGATGTCGCCGGCGTCTAATTTTGGCGACAGGTACTGGATGGAGACGCCCGTCACCGTCCTGCCGTCATAGAGGGCTCGCTGCACCGGGGCGGCGCCCCGGTAGAGGGGAAGAAGCGAGAAATGCAGATTGATGAAGCTTTCCGGGATGGTAAGAAGGTTCGCGGGGATGATCTTGCCGTAGGCCACGATCACGGCGACCTTGGGAGAAAGCTCCTCGAAAAGCGCTTTGACTTCTTCGGTCTTCAGGCTTTCCGGGGTGTAAACGCTGATGCCGGCTTCTTCTGCGGCTTGCTTGACGGGACTGGGCGTTACGATCCGGTGCCGGCCCACCGGCCGGTCCGGCTGGGTGATGACCGCCGTGACCGGTCTTCCGTCCTTTATGAGCCTTTTCAGGCAGTCGGCCGCCATGGGGGGCGTGCCGAGGAAAAGTATGCCCTGTCTTTCCTTCACTTCTTTATTTCTTCCAGTTCCTTTTTCAGTTCCGCGAGTTTTTCCATGATGCCGTCGGCGATCATTTGGTAGCGCTCGCGGCCGTTGGGCAGCGTCTGCCAGTGTTCGTAGGGGATCAGGTCGCCGACGATGGAATCAAGCTTGGCGAAGTGATATTCTCCGCTCTTGGGCCAGGATTCGAAGGAGCCTTTGACATAGACGGGGAGGATGTCCGCCTTCACTTTGTCCGCGAAGAAGCCGACGCCGGCCTGGCCGGGCTGCAGCTCGCCGTCGTCCGTTCTCGTTCCTTCCGGGAAGAGCAGAACGTCGCGGCCCTCTTCTATGTAGGTCTTGACCTGGCGCAGGGTGGCAAGGTCAAGCTTTTCCCTGGAAATGGGGAGCGCGCCAACGGCGGTGATGAGCCAGGCGAAAGACTTGTTCTCAAAAAGCGACTGTCTGGCCAGGTACCAGATGCGGTGGAAGAAGATGATGCCGACGATCCCGGGATCCAGGAAGCTGGCGTGGTTGGCCACCACGAGCACTCCCTGCTTCCTGCCCTTCAGAGCCTTCTTCCTGTCGGTGCGGTGGATCCTGTACCTGTGCCCGATGCAGAAAAGGAGCCTAAATCCGCACCAGCCGAAAAAGTAGATCACTCTGTACAGGAGGTCGGTGAAAAAATCTTTGGTTTTTTGCCACATAGCTTATTGAGGAATAAATTCTGTCTCTTTACCGTCTATGGTGAGGGTCGCTATCTCGTTGGCCTTGAGATCAGCCTTCTTTGAGCAGACCCTTAAGTAATTTTCTGTGAAGCCCAGCCAGCCGGAAGGCCCTTTTGTCTCCGTCAGGACCTGGAAGCTCTGACCCTGAAAAGGCTCCCGGCAGATCCTGGCGGCTTCCGCCGCCGCTTGGCGCAGCCGCTCTTCCCTCTCCTTCTTCACTTTTTCCGGAACGAAGTCTTTCACTCTTTTCGCCGCCGCCGTGCCAGGCCGCGGGGAATAGGGGAAGTAGTGGATCTTGCCGAAGGGGATCTCCTTTACGAAGGACAAGGTCTCCTGAAAGTCCTCTTCCGTTTCTCCCGGGAAGCCCACGATGATGTCCGTGGAGAGCATCATAGAGGGAACTTCCGTCAGGAAAGCTTGCATGGCGTCCAGGAGCTGCGCTCTTTCGAGCGGGCGGTTCATGAGCCTGAGGACGCGGTCGCTGCCGGACTGCAGGGGAATGTGCAGGTGCGGCATGAGCCTTTTCTCCTCCCGCATCAGCTTCCTTAATTTCTCTCCGGCTCCCGTCACGTCCAGGGAGCTTATCCGCAGGCGCGGGATGGAGGTGTCCTTAAGAAGCGCGGCGCAGAGATCGGCGATGTCTTTTTCGCCGTCCCGCCAGGAAGCCAGATGGATCCCGGAGAGCACGCATTCCTTGAGGCCGAGGCTTTCCGCCTCCAGGACGCGGCCCTTTATTTCCTCATAGGGCATGCTCCTGGGGTTGCCTCGGGCGAAGGGCACGATGCAGTAGGCGCAGTAGCGGTCGCAGCCGTCCTGAACTTTTACAAAGATCCTGTTCCTTTCCAATTCCGGCTTGGCTTGCGCTTCGCCTTTCCTTTCCGCCAGGAGAGCTTCCAGCTCTTCCTTGCTTTTTACCACCGCGTCCGCCCGGTCCAGGGGCTCGTGTTTCTCCGCCACCCTGGCCCAGCAGCCGTAGATCCAAAGCTCCGCCCGGGGGTTTTTGTTTTTCAGCTGCCTTGCGGCCTTTCTCAAGTCGGCGTCCGCTTTCTGGGTCACCGTGCAGGCCGTCAGAAGGAAAAGATCCGCTTCCTCCGGCTGTTTGGCGATCTCCCAGCCCGCCGCGCAAAAAAGCTCCTCCGCTTCCTTCGTGTCGCAGTAGCTTATCTTGCAGCCCGTCGCGTGAGTAAAGACCTTCGGCATTTTACTTCATCATCAACAGTTCCGCGATCTCGGGACGAATGAATTCCTCCGGCATGGGCATGCCCTTCTGGCGCATTTCCCTGACTTCCGTGCAGGTGAGGCTGACGTAGTCGCCGCTGCTGTGGGGGCAGGTCTTGGCGGTGACCATGGCGCGGCACTTCTTGCAATAGACGACTCTGTCGAAGAACATGGGCTGGATGCCAAGCTCCGTAGGCCCGAAATTCCTGAAGATCCTGGTGGTGTCGATGGCGTTGTAGTAATCCTTCCAGCCGGCGTGGTCGTAGCCCACGATGAAATGCGAGCAGCCGTAATTCTTGTGCACGATGGCGTGAAGGACCGTCTCCCTGGGGCCGGCGAAGCGCTGGGTCATGGGGAAGACCGCCAGCTGCACCCGCTCCTCGGGAAGATAATTTTCTATGAATGTCTCGTAGCACTTCATCCTGAGCTCCGTGGGCACGGCGTTGGCGTGCGGGGTGGAGCGCAGGGGATGCAGGAGCAGACCGTCGCAAAGCTCCAGGGCGGTCTTGATCATGTATTCGTGGCTTCTCAAAATGGGATTGTGTGTCTGGAAACCCACGATCCTGCTCCAGCCGTGTTCCTTGAAAATGCGCCTGGTCTGGGCCGGCGTCATGCGGTTGGTGTCGAAGAAGTCGTCCGCCGGACGGTTGATGACGTCGATGGGGCCGGCCAGCAAAACGTCGCCCCTTTCCTCCAGGAGATATTTGACGCTGGGGTGGTCCGGGTTGGTGGTGCGGTAGATCTTAGCCAGCTCAAGATCCTTGTTGACTTTGTATTTTTCCGTAAGATGCAAAATGGCCAGCGTCAGGCCGGTCTTGTCCTTGAGGGCTATGTGACCGTAAACGTCGAATTCGTCCGCTCTGTCGGGATGGACGCCCAATACGATGGGGATTGGCCAGGGCAGGCCGGAGGCCAGGCGCATCTTGTTGAGGACGCTGGTGTAGTCCTCGGAGCCCATGAAGCCCTCCAGGGGGCTGTAGGCGCCGTCCGCGATCATCATGACGTCGTAAACTTTCCTTTTGTCCAACGTAATGCTGGGCAAAGATTCCGCCTTTTCCTGCCAAAAGTCTCTCTGCGCCCCGGTGAGGACGCGGTTTATCAATTCATTGCCGTGAGGCGCTATTTGGTAGTGCATAATGTTTGTTCCTCGGCGTTTTTAGTTAATCGTTCTCAATGTAATGACACCCGCTGCTCCTGGGGTTCAGGATGGCGGAATAAAGGACCAGCATGGCGGACTGCAAACCGTTGCGCAAGCCGATGATCATGTCGGTCAAAGCCGCCCGGCGGTAAAAAGTTTCCGTCTCGTTCTGCAGTTCCCTTAAAATGAGTTTGGCGCGATGGAGCCTTTTGGGGCTCCTCACCAATCCCACGTAGTTCCACATGGTCTGCCGGATGGTCATCCAGTCCTGCTTGATCATGGCGGTCTCCACGGGCTCGGTCTCCTCCTTCCAGCGGTTGATGACCGGGAAGGCCCAGTCTTTCTTTTCCGCGACTCTCCTGGCGATGTCCTCGCCGGCGCAGGCGCCCCAGATGACGGCTTCCAGAAGGGAAGTGGAAGCAAGCCTGTTGGCGCCGTGGATGCCGGTGCAGCTGACTTCGCCCACCGCCCGCAGCCTGTCGATGGAAGACCTCGCCTTAAGGTCCACCAGCACGCCGCCGCAGGAATAGTGGGCGGCCGGCACGATGGGGATGGGCTCCTTGGTGATGTCTATCCCGAACTGCAGGCAGTTCTGGTAGATGGTGGGGAAGCGCTCTTTCAGCCACTCGCTGTCCTTGAAGGAGATGTCAAGGTACATGCAGTTCTGCTGCTCTTTCAGCATCTCATGGTGGATGGCCCGGGCCACGATGTCCCTGGGGGCCAGGGATCCCATGGCGTGGTAGTGCTCCGCGAAGGTGCGGCCGTGACGGTCCTTCAGGATGGCGCCCTCGCCCCTGAGGGACTCGGTGATCAGGAAATTCCTGGCGCCTTCAAGGTACAAGGTGGTGGGGTGGAACTGCACGAACTCCATGTTGAGGAGCCTGGCGCCGGCGCGGTAGGCCATGGCGTAGCCGTCGCCCCGGGCGCTCTCGTTGTTGGTGGTGTGCAGGTAAATGCGTCCCAGTCCGCCGGTGGCCAAGACCGTTTCCTTGGCGTAGATCTCCACGATCTCGTGGGGCTTGTTCAGGAGAACGTAAGCCCCGAAGCATTCCGTGGGCGTGTAAAGATCCTGGGGATCGATGGAATGGTGCGTGGTGGTCAACAGATCGATGGCCGTGGCGTCTTCCAAAATCGTGATGTTGGGATGCTTTTTGGCGGTGTCGAAAAGACAGTGGGCGATGTCGTAGCCCGTTTTGTCCCGGCAGTGGGCGATCCTGGGCTCCCCGTGTCCGCCCTCCCTGGTCAGGTCGTAGCCGTCTTTGCCTTCGTCAAATTTCACGCCGGACCGCTGGACCAGCCATTTGTCCACCAATTCCGGGCCGACCTTCGTCATATGATCCACGGCTTTCTGCCAGCAGCGGCCGCAACCGGCGGTCTGGATGTCCTTGCCCAGCTCCTCCGGCGGAAGCTTTCCTTTGTAGATAATGCCGCCCTGGGCGCGGACCGTGGAGGTGTCCTCCACGCCTTCCTTGCGGGATAGCATTATGACTTTGCAGCCGTTGTCCGCCGCGGCCAGCGCCGTAACGGCGCCGCCTACCCCGCAGCCGATGACGAGAACGTCCGTTTCGTAATTTTTTTCTTTCATATAATTAATTATAGCAGATCGCGCCAGATATTGAATGGGCCTTTTAGAGAGCCAGATCTAGGGGAGCGAGCGCTTCAGAGACTCCAGGATGCCGGGCAGATCTTTTTCTATGTCCCGCTCCGGGCTCAGGTGCAGAAGCAGCGTGGGCCGTTTGCGCTCTTTTTTGCTCTCGTGGTGCAGCAAGCGGTAAAGAGAACCGTTGCAAAGAAAAAGCCCGGGATAATAGGAGATCTGGCAGGGGATGCCGGATCCGCGCATTTCTTCCAGCAGCTTCTCCGTGTCCCAAACAGAAAAATAGGCCGCTTTGCCTTCTTGTATGATGACGTCCCGGCCGCACCTTTCGCTTTGGTTGTCCAATATGTTCGTGCCCTGGGCGTTCAAGCCCAGTTTTTCTATCTTGTGCTCGCCGCCCCGGCCGTTGCCGAGAAGGACGACGGCCCGCCAATTCTCCCCGGCGATCTCCTCGGTCTCCCTGCGGTTTTCTTCCCAGCCTACGGTCAGGAGCCTGGCCGCGAAATCATCGCTTTTCTTTTTTTTGAGCCAGAGAAACGCTTCCCGGGAGCGGCAGACTTCCTCGTCCCGGAAGACGTCGAAACAAGCCAGCAGGATCTTTTCCTTCATCGCCAGACAACCTTCTTCAACATGGGGAACTTGACTTTCAGGACCTCCTCCACTTTTCTGCCGGCGGTCATTTTAAGCTCTTTGCGCCAGATGGCGCCGGTGACCTTGACGTACAGGATCCCCTTGTTGAACTCCTCCGGCTCGGTGTGTTTGGCCAGCTCTTCGCCGACGCTTTCCTTCCAGCCGTCCCTGATCTTTATGAAGGCTCCCTTTTCGTCGCCCAGGATGTCTTTGAGGAAATCCTCCACCAGCTCGTCGCTTTTCTTAAAGGGGTTCTTGCTCATTTTTTTCGCAGCGGGGCTCTTGTTTTTCCTTTAGAGAGAAGAAAACCGCCTTCCGGCGGTCTTCTTTTCTTTTTGCGTTGACCTGGTCAAAAATATCAGAAGCGCATCGGCATTATGATGCTGATGAAGTTCTCGTTGGTCTTGATGACCGTGGGGCTGACCGGGTTGATGACGTCCATGGTGACTTCCGTTTCGTCGATGTTGCGGAAGACGTCCATGAGATAAGTGGGGTTGAAGGAGATGTCCATGGGATCTCCGGCGTATTCGGTCTCCAGTTCCGCGCTGTTCTCGCCGATCTCGGCGGTCTGGGCGGAAACTTTCATCTTGCCGGAAGCGAGGCTCAGTTTCACCACGCCCTGTTTGTTCTTGTCGGTGACCACGGAAGCAAGCTCGACGGCGTTGGAGAAATCGCCGGAATTGAGCGTAAGGGAGAAACTCTTGGTCTTGGGAAGAACCTGTTTGTAATCGGGATAATGGCCGTCCATAAGCCTGGCCACCAGCGTGTTCCTGCCAACGGTGATCTCCACCTGGGAGGAGGAGAAGCGGACCGCCACGGGATCCTCGCCCATAAGCAGCTGCTGCATCATGTTGATGGCTTTGGTGGGGATTATTATCTGGCTCATTTTTTCGCTCTTCACTTCGGGAAGCGTGTATTTCGCCAGACGGCGCCCGTCCGTGGCCACCACGTCGAGCTGCTCGCCGAAACTGAGGCAGATGCCGTTGAGAATGTATCTCTGTTCGTCATGAGACATGGCGTAGCCGGTGTAGCGAAGCATCTTGGAAAATTCCTTGACTGGGATCGTCACGGTCTCGCATTCGCTCAGAACGGGGAAAGTGGGGAAATCCGCCGCGGCCATGCCTCTTAAATTACATTTGATCCTTTCGCCGGCGGTGATTTTTATAACGTTGTTGTCGTCGACTTCAACGTTGATCTGGGCGACGTTTTTGATCTTGACAAGCGTGTCCCTCATGTAGCGGACGGGAACGGTGGTCTCGCCGGGGCTTTCCACAGTCGCTTCAATGGAAGTCTTGATGGTGATGTCCAGATCCGTTCCAACCAGCTCGACGAAATTTTCGCCGGTCTTGATGAGAATGTTGGCCACGATGGGGAAAGCCGGTTTATTGGAACAAACTGGCTGCAAAAGCTGCACGGCGTCGCGCAGGTCGGAGATAGCGCATGTAAATTTCATAAAAAGGAAAAGGTAAAAGGTTAAATTTTTATTATCCTATTCTAGCATATTTTCCTCTTCGCTGACAAGGAAGCTCCTAAAAGTCTGTTGATAAAAAGAGCGCTTGTATTTTTTCACCTTCAGGAATAAAAAAATATCTTTAAATATCTTTATTTATTATTATCATTATGCTTGTTGAATTAAGTAGATAAAAATATAAATTTAGTTTTTGCAAACAGTTGTGTCAATATGTGCGGTTGAAAAGCTGTGAATAGAAAAGTGAAAAAAGGGGGAGGTTTTCAACATGTGGAAAAGCGGGGAAAATTCTTCGCATTTTATTCACAGCTTATCGCTATTTTTTTTACTTATTAGTAATTTGTGAGTAAGTTGTAGATAAGAAAAAGAGAAAAATAGACATAAAAAAAACGGCTCCTTTTTTCGGAGCCGTCTTTTAAGAAAAGTTAGTGGTCTACCTCTTCTCTTCTATTTTTTATGATGTACTTTTTCAGCGTGTCTATCTGGGAACTCAGATCGTCGTCAGTGTTTTTGCATTCTTCGATCTTGCGGCAGGCGTATAGGACCGTGGTGTGGTCCTTGCCGCCGAAGGAAGCCGCTATCTCGTTAAGGGAGCTGTTGGTCATGGAGCGGCAGAGGAACATGGCAAGCTGCCTGGGCTTGGCGATGTTTTTCGGACGCTTTTTGGAAGTGAGATCCGCGATGCTGATGTCAAAATAAGCGGCCACGGCTCTCTTGATGACGTCCATGGAGATGTTCTGGTCGGAAGTGTATTCCTTCAGGCATTCCTTCGCCAGCTTGATGGAGATGGGCTGGTTCTGAAGAGAAGCGTAGATGCTGAGCCTGGTCAGAACGCCTTCTATTTCCCTGACGTGATTCTGGATCTTCTCGGCCAGGAAACGGCCTACGTCGTCGCCGATGTCGAAGCCAAGGGAAAGACACTTGTTCTTGATGATGGCGAGCCTGGTCTCAAAATCAGGGGGCTGGATGTCAGCCACCACGCCCCATTCGAAACGCGTGATGAGACGTTCGGAAATGTTCTTCAGATCCTTCGGGGATTTGTCGCAGGTCATGACGATCTGGCATTTGTTGGAATAGAGATACTCGAAGAGATTGAAGAATTCTTCCTGCGTCTTGTTGACGAGGGAAAGATGCTGTATATCGTCGATCAGAATGGCGTCGTAGTTGGAGCGGTATTTTTCCCTGAAGTAATGGATGTTGTTCCTCAGGGAAAGAGAGGCCTGGAAATCGGAGCAGAAGTTCTCGCAGGTGATGTAGAGGATCCGCTTGCTGTTGTCCCTTTCGTAGATCGCGTGTCCGATGGCGTGCAGAAGGTGCGTTTTTCCAAGGCCGGAACCGCCGTAGATGAAAAGCGGATTGTAGGAAGTTCCGGGATTGTGGGCGACGTCGTAGGCGGCGGCGTGGGCGAACTGGTTGGAAGGGCCGATGATGAAATTTGAGAAAACGTAATTGGCGTTCAATTTCGGCGGTTCCTGGGCGCGCGGCGCTTTTGCTTCCGGCGCAGGGATGACTTCCTGCTCCTCCTCGAAAGAAGGCGTCACATCTTCTTTTTCCGGATCATCTTTCACGATGACCTGCAGAGTCACTTTTCTCTGGGCTTCCTTCGAGAGACTGCTCTCAATGACGGTTCCCAGATTCTTCTTCACATATTCCGCCGTCAGCGGATTGTTGGTCTGAATCGAGAAAAGTCCATCTGTAAAGGACACAGGCTGCACAGAAGAGAAGAAAGCATGGAAGACCATCGGATCCGTCGTCTGACGGACAAGGTCCAGGACTTTCTCCCACATTCTCTGATAGTCGTTCACAAAAAACCTTACACGAATAAAGTTATAACGATCCCCCGAAGGGAAGCGATTATTTCAATTTTATGGTCACACACACCAAAGAGAGCACCGCGCTCGTTTGGGGTCCTCTTTTGCTTTTTTCGCAAAAAAAGAACGGCACCACTTTATCAAAAACCCCCGCGTTTGTAAAGACGGTTTTTTGGAAAAGTTTCAAAAGGCTGTTAATATCTCGGCCGAAAGAAAACGCTTTCCTAGGTCTGATAAAAGGCACGGGTAACACTCTACCAAACCGGACCGAGAAAAGCAAGGGAGGAGGAAAAGCAAAGCGTAAATACCTTTAAAATTTAAATTTATCCGAAGAGCAAAAAACGCCGAAAAGGCGGGCGGGAAGCGGGTCCGGATCTCTTTCCGGGGAAGCTCGCGGCGCTCTTCCGAAGCTTGGGCAAAGGTCGGGCAAAAGAGGACATACCTCTTGTGGATAACATGTAAACAACCTGTTGATAAAAATGTGGAAAAAGCGAATTATCCACTTTTGGGAGCCGCGCCGGACGGGCGGAAACCAAAAAAGAGGCCGCCGCGGCCGGAGAGGCTTGGGGGCGAAGCGAAAAGTTCACCGAAAACCAAAGGCCGCCCGGGCTTTTTAAGGCCGCCGGGATTTGCTACAATAATTAAGAAATTTAAGTAATAAAAAACCAAGGACAGTTATGTTTATCGGCATTGTCGTGCTGGCGATCGTCGCTGCGTGGATCGTCATTACTTACAACGGTTTTATCCGCGGTTCAAACGAGATAAAAAACGCCTGGGGCCAGATCTCGGTGCAGCTTAAAAGACGCCATGAACTGATCCCCAATCTGGTGGAGTGCGTCAAAGGCTACATGCAGTACGAAAAGGAAACGCTGGAAAAAGTGATAGAAGCCCGCAACCAGGCCCTGAACGCCAAGGATGTCCGCGATTCCGTGGCCGCGGAAAACAAGCTGACAAGCTCGCTGCACGGACTTCTGGCGGTGGTGGAGAGATACCCGGAACTGAAAGCCAACGCCAACATGCTCTCCCTGCAGGAAGAGCTGACGTCCACTGAAAACAAGGTGGCTTTCGCCAGGCAGCATTACAACGACAGCATTCTTTCCTTCAACACCCGCTGCGAAAGTTTTCCCAGCGTCATCATCGCGAAGATCTTTTCTTTCAAGCCTTACGAATACTTCCAGATCTCGGAAGCCGAAGAAGCGGCTCCCAAAGTGAAGTTCTAAAAAGGACGGCAAATGGCGGAAAGGAAAAGCATCCGGGACTGCATCGCAGCCAACAAGCGGAAATCCGTTTTCTTCGTCGCGCTTCTGGCGATCCTTCTGACGGCTTTCTGCCTGGCGCTTTCCGCACTCTTCCCGCCCGAGGAGCAGGGCTTCATTATTTTTCTTTCCCTGGTCTTCGTTGCGGTATATATCCTCTTCGGATATTTCAAGGGAAGCGCGGCCGTCATGGCGCTGAGCGGAGCGAGAGAGGCGGATCCCAAAGTTGAGAAACAGCTTTACAACGTGGTGGAGGAGATGACCATCGCCGGCGGCCTCCCCATGCCGAAGGTTTACATCATGGAGGAAGCGGCGCCCAACGCCTTCGCCACCGGCAGGAATCCCAAGGACAGCGCGGTGGCGGTCACCAGAGGTCTTCTTCAAAAACTGAACCGCGACGAACTGCAGGGCGTCATCGCCCACGAGCTTTCCCACATCAGGCATTACGATATTCTTTTCTCCACCCTGGTCTGCGTCCTGGTGGGCGCGGTGGCCATGATCGCCCGCTTCGCCTGGCGCTTCATGCTCTTTGGAGGAAGCCGGCGGTCCTCCTCCAGGAAAGCCGGGCAGGGGCAGGCGCTGATATTGGTATTGTGCCTGGCGCTGATGATCTTCGCCCCCATTCTTTCCGCCATCGTGCAGCTGGCCATATCCCGGGAAAGGGAGTATCTGGCGGACGCCGGGGCCGTCTCCCTCACCAGGAATCCCGAAGGATTGGCCCGGGCTTTGGAAAAGATAGCCGGCGATCCCGGGGAAGTGAAGGGCGCCTCCGGCGCCACCAGAGCGCTCTATATCGCGGAGCCTTTTAAGAAATCCTTTTTCAGCGCCGATTCGCTCTTCTCCACCCACCCGCCCATCGCGAAAAGAGTGGCGAGGCTGCGCGCCATGAGCTAGAAAAGAAAATTTAATAAAATATAAACAATAATCAAAAACAAAAAAGCAAGGAGAAAAAACTAAAAAACTATGAGCACGGTAAAGATCGGCGTCATCGGTTACGGCGGCATGGGCGGATACCATGTCAAGCATATGGCCAAGAGCGGCATCATCGAAGCGAAAGGCATTTACGATATCGATCCCAAGAGCCAGAAGAGAGCGGTTGAAAACGGACTGTACGTTTACAAGACTTACGAGGAAATGCTCTCCGATCCTGAGCTGGAAGCCGTTTTGATCGCGACTCCCAACGACTGGCATCCCTTCTACGCCAAGGCCTGCGCCAAAGCGGGCAAAGGCGTCATCTGCGAAAAGCCCGCCGCCATCAACCCCAGTCTTTTCGAGGATATGGCGGAGACCGCCGACGAATGCGGAACGCTTCTGATGGTGCATCAGAACAGGCGCTGGGACGAAGACTACCTCATTGTGAAAAACATTTACGAGAAGAATCTCCTGGGCCCCATCGGCCGCATAGAATCGCGAGTCCAGGGCGCCAACGGCGTTCCCGGCGGCTGGAGATGCGAGAAGATAAAAGGCGGCGGCATGATGCTGGACTGGGGCGTGCACATGATCGACCAGATCATGTTCATGATGAAGGAAAAGCTTCTGCACCTTTACTGCCAGTACTCTTACGAAGCGGGCTACGACTGCGACGACGCTTTCAAGCTTGAAATGGTTTTCAGCGGCAACAAGTGCATCGAAGTGGTGGTTGACACCAACTGCTTCACGCCGCTGCCCCGCTGGGTTGTTTACGGCCACGACGGCACGGCGGTGGTGGAGGATTGGGACTTGAACGGCAAGATGGTCCGTCCCATCTACACTGAAAAACCCAGGGAGATAACCGGCATCAAAGCCGGCAACGGTTTCACGAAAACGATGGCGTACCGTCCGCACGACACGGTGGAGACGCTGCCGCTTGAAATAGTGAAGCCCGAACCCTTCGCTTTCTACAAGCACTTCATCAAGGCGATGCACAAAGAGGAGGACCCCTATGTCAAGAACTGGGAAGTCCTGCGCGTTCTTAAGATCATGACCGCGGCCGCCAAATCCGCCGCGGAAAACAAAGTGGTCGAGATAGATTTTTAACACAAACTTTTCGGGGGAACATTATGAACATCACAGTCTGGTGCGAAAACTACAAGCAGATGCGCGAAGGCCGAGTCAAGGAAGCCTACCCCATCGGCATGGGCGAGACCATCGCGGCTTTTTTGGAAAAGGCCGGCAACAAGACCACGGTCGTTCTGCAGAATGAAGGCGACGACGGCCAGCAGCTGACGGACGAGATCCTGAAATCCACCGACGTGCTCTTCTGGTGGGGACACTGCTATCACGGCAAAGTTTCCGACGAACTCGTCAAGAAGATCGTGCGCCGCGTCTGGAAAGGCATGGGCATCGTTTTCCTCCACAGTGCGCATCTTTCCAAACCCTTCCGCTCCCTGGTGGGCGGCCCCTGCACGCTGAAGTGGAGGGAAGTGGCCGAAAAGGAAAGACTGTGGTTCGTGGAGCCCAACCACCAGATCTTCGAAGGCTTGGAGGGCGAATACCTCGAGATCCCTCACGAAGAAATGTACGGCGAACCCTTTGGCATCCCGCAGCCCGACAGGCTGCTCGCCATCGGCTGGTTCCAGGGCGGCGAAGTCTTCCGCTCCATCGCTTTCTTCAAGCGCTACTACGGCAAAGTCATTTACTTCCAGCCCGGACACGAGACCTACCCCGTTTACCAGGATCCCAAGATCCAGAAGCTTTTGACGAACATCGCCGAATTCGTGAAGCCTGACAAATGGCTCACGGAGATCGACTGCCCCAACGTGCAGCCTCTGGAACCCATCGAAAAAAGCAATTAAAAAATAACACCCCAAAAAAGGAGATAAAAATGAAAAAAGTTCGCATCGGCGTCATCGGTTGCGGCGGCATCGCCAACGGCAAACACCTTCCGGCCCACAAGCACAATCCTGATTCCGAATTGGTCGCTTTCTGCGACATCATCGTGGAGAGAGCGGAAAAGGCCGCCAAGGAATACGGCGTTCCCGGCGCAAAAGTTTACAAGGACTACAAGGAACTCCTGAAAGACAAAACGATCGAGGCGGTCCTGGTCCTGACCCCGAACCTCGCCCACAGCTTCATTTCCGTGGACGCCATGAAAGCCGGCAAGCACGTCATGTGCGAAAAGCCCATGGCCATCAATTCTAAGGAAGCGAAGAAAATGCTGGACGCCGCCAAGAAATATAAACGCATCCTCACAATAGGCTACCAGAGCCGCTACACTCCTCAGGCCATCTTTTTGAAGAAGGAATGCGAAAAAGGCACCTTCGGCGACATCTACTACGCCAAGGCCCAGGCCATCAGGCGCAGAGCCGTCCCCACCTGGGGCGTCTTCCTGGATGAGAAGCAGCAGGGCGGCGGACCCTTGATCGACATTGCGACGCACACCCTCGACCTGACGCTCTACATGCTCAACAACTACGAGCCCGCCTACGCCGTCGGCACGACGTACCACAAGCTCAACAAGCAGACTGACCAGGGCAACGCCTGGGGCGACTGGGATCCCAAGAAATTCACCGTGGAAGACAGCGCCTTCGGTTTCGTCGTCATGAAGAACGGCGCCACCATCATCGTGGAATCCAGCTGGGCCCTCAACACCCTCAGTACCGGCGAAGCCTGCACGGAATTCAGCGGAACGCTTGCCGGCGCCGACATGAAGGACGGACTCAGGATCAACGGCATCAAGAACAACGCCCGCTACGTCCTGAAACCCGACCTCAAAGCCAGCGGCGTCGCTTTCTACGACGGCCACTCCGAGACTTCGGAAGACAGGGAAGCCCGCGTCTTCACGCAGGCTGTCCTCGGCAAGGGCGAACTGGTGGTCAAAGCCGAACAGGCCTACGTCGTCACGCAGATCCTGGAAGGCATCTACGAATCCGCCAAGACCGGCAAGCCCTATTACTTCAAAAAACAGAAAGCCACGAAGAAATAAGGAGACCTTATGCAACTGTGCGTATTCAGTCCCGCTCTGGCTGACATGAGCCTGGACGCCGCCCTCGCGTACCTGAAGGGCCTGGGCGTCGAGGCCATGGAGCTGGGCGTCGGCGGTTATCCCGGCACGGCGCACGCGGACGCGAAAAAGCTCGTGAAAGATCCGAAGGCCCGGCAGGAACTCCTGGACACCTTCGAGAAGCACCAGATAAAGCTGGTCTGCCTCTCCGTCCACGGCAACTGCGTACATCCCAACCCCGAGATCGCCGCGAAGTTCGAAGAGGACTACGAGGCGGCCTGCGAGCTCTGCGGACAACTGGGCGTCGATCATCTGGTGACCTTCTCCGGCTGTCCCGGCGACGGCAAGGGCGACCAGCCCAACTGGGTGACCTGCACCTGGCCCACCGAGTACCGGAAAGTCCTGGACTACCAGTGGAACGAAGTTTTGATCCCTTATTGGCAGAAGGCCGCCAAGATCGCCGAAGAGGGAGGCGTCAAATACGTCGCCCTGGAAATGCATCCCGGCTTCTGCGTTTACAATCCTGACAGCCTGCTCCGTTTGAGAGCGGCGGTGGGCGACATCATAGGCGCCAACCTTGACCCCTCGCACCTCATCTGGCAGGGCATGGACATCGTTTCCGTCATCCGCTACCTCGGCAAAGCGATCCACTTCTTCCACGCCAAGGACACGGAGATGCACCCGGAGGTCGCAAACCGCACGGGCGTTCTGGAAACGAAGCCCTTCGACAAGGAAAGAGACCGCGCCTGGCTCTTCAGGACCGTCGGCCACGGCATGAGCGAACAGCAGTGGAAGCAGATCTTCGGCGCTCTCAGGATGGAGGGCTACGACTACGCCCTCTCCATCGAGCACGAAGACAGCCTGATGACGCCCAAGGAAGGCCTTGAGAGCGCCATAAGTTTCCTGCAGCGCAATATGATCAGGCAGAAGATGGAGGGCGAGCTCTGGTGGAATTGATGGGCAAGACCATCAAATGCGCGGTCTTCGATCTTGACGGGACGCTTTTAGACACCCTCGTCGATCTCCAGACCGCCGTCAATTTCGCTTTGAGCAAACACAAGAGGCCTCCTATAACGCTCGGCGAGGCTCGCCGCTACGTTGGCAACGGCGTGGGCAAACTCGTGGAGCGCTCGCTAAAGAAAGGCCTCCTGGATCCGGAGTATCCGGAAATACTGGCGGATATGCGCCGCTACTACGCGGCGCATACCGTCGTGAAGACCAGGCCCTATGCCGGGATCATAGAAGAGCTGAAAAAACTAAGGGACCTTGGCTTCAAAGTTGCCATCGTCTCCAACAAACCGGAGCGCGCCGTCAGAAAACTGGCCAAGCGCTTTTTCCCCTCGCTTTGGGACGTCGCATTGGGCGACAAGGAGGGGAGGAGCAGGAAGCCCGCTCCCGACGCCGTCTGGGAAGCCCTGAAGCAGCTTGACGCCAAACCCGAAGAAGCGATCTACATCGGCGACTCCGAAGTGGACATGCAGACCGCCAGGAACGCTAAGATCCCCGTAATGGCGGTGGCCTGGGGCTTCCGGGACAAAGCCGACGTCGCGCCCTACAAACCGGAGCTCTACGCCGAGAAGACAAGAGACATCGCGAAACTTCTGAAGCCCTTCAGGGGCAAACTGAAGATCGGCGTCTTCGGCGGCTCCTTCGACCCCGTCCACAAGACGCACATCGCCATCGCCAGAAGGGCGAAATTACAGCTCGGACTCGATCTTTTGCTTTTCGTGCCGGCCTATCAGGCGCCGCACAAAAAGGACAAGATCTACGCCGACAACGAAGCCCGCTGCGAGCTCATAAACGCGGCGCTGAAGAAGGATCCCGCCTTTCGTCTGGAGCGCTGCGAACTCACTAGAGGCGGCGTTTCCTACACCGTGGAAACGCTGCAAACGCTGAAAAAACGCTTCGCGCCCTGCGAGCTCTACTTCCTTCTGGGCTCCGACAATTACCTGGGTTTTGGGACCTGGCGCGAACCCGCTAAAATCAAGAAACTGGCAAAGCTGGCCGTTTACCAGCGCAAGGGAGAGATAGCGAAAATAAAAGCCGGAGACCTCCTGATAAAAGGTCCCGCCACGGCTGTTTCTTCCACGGCTTTGCGTCAAAAGTTAAAAGAAGGTAAGATAGATAAGAAGAATATTCCTTCCAACGTTTGGAAACTTATCCAGGCGAAAAAACTTTATACAGGAAAATAACATGGCAAAAACCGCAAAAAATCCCAACCTCCCCGAGATCGTTTTCACCTACCGCAAGCTTTTGGAAGACAAGCAGGTCAGCGACATCAAGATCTATGACGTCAGAGGCTTCTCTCCCATCACGGACTTCTTCATCGTCGGTTCCGTCAGGAACGAAAGGCAGATGCAGGCGGCCGGCCAGAACCTTCTGAAAGAGCTCAAAAACATGGGCGTCAAGCCCTACAGCGCGGACGAAACGCTCTCCGGCAACAACTGGGTGGCGGTCGACCTTGTCGACGTAATCGTCCACCTCTTCACGGAAGAAGCCAGGGCGGAATACAACATCGAGGAGATCTGGGCCAACAGGGAGACCTTCTTCGAAGACCTGGTCCCGGCCAAGAAAGCCGCGCCCAAAAAGGCAGAACCCGAGGAAGAAAAGCCCGCCCCCAAAAAGCCCGGGAGAAAACCCGCCGCCAAGACCGCGGCCAAAAAGCCCGCGGCCAAAAAGACGACCAAAACGAAAAAGCAGTAATGGCTGATCCAAAGTGCAGAGCCTTTGTCCTGACCGGTCCTTCCGGCGCGGGAAAATCCACCATCGTCGCCAAGCTCATGGCTAGGCACGACGACCTTCGCTTCTCCGTCTCCGCGACCACGCGGCCGCCAAGAGTCGGCGAAACGGAGGGGAAGGATTACTTTTTCCTAACCCAGGAGACTTTCCAGACCTGGCTCAAGGAGGACCGCTTCCTGGAGCACGCCACAGTGCATGGCAACTACTACGGCACGCCCAGGGAAGCGGTGGAACGGCAGCTCAAGGAGGGCTACTACGTGCTTCTGGACATCGACGTCCAGGGCGCCAGATCCGTCCACGAAAAAATGCCGGAAGCGCACCTCGTCTTCATCATGCCGCCTTCCTTTGAGGAGCTGGAGAGAAGATTAAGAGGCCGCGCCACGGATAGCGAAGAAGTTATTTTGAGAAGATTAGCCAAAGCCAAAAGCGAGATGGCGGAGAGCGTCTGGTTCGACCACGTCGTCGTGAACGACGACGCCGACCGGGCCGCCAGTGAATTGGAAGAGATCATCTACGGAGGTAACAAATGAAAGACATTCTCTTAGTCGTAACAGGCTCTATCGCGGCCTACAAGGCCTGTGAATTCACGCGCCTTCTCGTAAAGGAAGGCTTCAACGTGCATGTGGCCATGACGGAAGCCGCGACGAAATTCGTCGGCGAAGTGACCTTCCGAACGCTCTCCAGAAATCCTGTCTATATCGACCAGTTCGCCCAGCCCGCCGACTGGCGCCCCGAGCACGTAGCTTTGGCCGAGCTTTGCGAAACGGCCGTAGTGCTGCCGGCCTCCGCCGATTTCATCGCCAAGCTGGCTTACGGTTTCGCCGATGACGGTCCCAGCTCCGTAATGCTCGCTCACAGGGGCAGAAAGATCGTGGCGCCGGCCATGAACGACGGCATGTGGGAGGCCCCTGCCACGAAAGAAAACATCCAGAAACTGAAAGACAGAGGCGTCGAAGTAATTTATCCTACGGAAGGCGAATTAGCCTGCGGCAAGTGCGGCCTGGGCAGACTCGCTCCTCTGGAAGAGATCTTGAAAGCGTTGAAATAATCATGGCTTTGAAGTTTTTAGTCAGCGCGGGCCCGACCAGGGAATACATCGATCCGGTCCGTTTCCTCTCCAATCCCAGCTCCGGAAAAATGGGCTTCGCCGTCGCCAGGGAAGCAATAAAGCGAGGCTATGAGTGCGTTTTGGTCAGCGGGCCCGTCAACCTTAAGCCGCCCAAAGGCTGCAAATACATTCCCGTCGTCTCCGCCGAGGACATGTACCAGGCTCTGAAGAAGGAATTCAATAACTGCGACGTCCTCATCATGACCGCGGCCGTCAGCGATTTCAAGCCCGCCAAAAAGCTGAAACAGAAAGAGCACAAGATCGCCGAGAAATCCATCCTGGAACTGGTCCGCACGAAAGACATCCTTAAATCGCTTTCCCCTGACAAGGGAAAAAGAACCATAATTGGCTTCGCGGCGGAAACGGAGGATATGGAAGCCTCCGCCAAAAGAAAACTTTTTGTCAAAGGCCTCGACATGATCGTGGCAAACGACGTCTCCAAGCCCCTGGCCGGCTTCGCCTCAGGGAAACTGAACGCCGCTTTCCTTTATCCCAAAAAGGAAAAGGAACGCCTGGGCTTGATCAGCAAAGCCTCCGTTGCCAGAAAACTCATAGACTTCGCCGAGCAGGAAGCCAAAAAGAAATGAGAAAAAACAAACTCTCAAGAGAGCAGAAATGGAAACGGCTCGTTTCCGGTAACGACACCACCTGGCGCCGCTACCTCGTCTGGCCTGTCCTGAGAGTCCTCGGCAAACTTTACGGCGGGATCGTTTCCATCCGCAACGCCATGTACAGAAAGGGCTACTGCAAACGCTACTGGCCCGGCTGCTACGTCATAAGCGTCGGCAACATCACCGTGGGCGGCACCGGCAAAACGCCCGTCGTGGCGCTGCTTTCCCAGGCCTTGTCCAAGGGCGGAAGAAAAGTCGCCATCGTTAGCCGCGGCTACAAATCCCATTCTCCGAGTTTGCGCTTCAGGCTGAAGCACAAGGATTTCAGCAACAAGACCAAGGTCGTCTGCGACGGCAAGAACCTGCTCTTATCCCCCAAGATTGCCGGCGACGAGCCCTACATGCTCGCCAAGGAGCTTAAGAACGTCGTGGTCATAACCGACCCCGACAGAGTGCGGGGAGCCCGCTATGCCATGCGGGAATTCGGCGTGGACACCATAGTCCTGGACGACGGCATGCAGCACCTGAGAATGCGCCGCCAGAAAGACATCGTCCTGATCGACGCCAACTGTCCCTTCGGCTACGGCCGGATCCTGCCAGCCGGCCTTCTGAGAGAGCCCATAGAGGGCCTAAGCAGGGCCGACCATATCTTCATCACCAAAGCCGAAAATCTTACCGAAGAGAAATACGAAGACCTCGTCGCCGACATCCGTCTCTACAACAAAGAAGCCGACATCCTCACCTGCCAGTACGAGCCCGACAAACTCATAAGCGTCCACACGGAAAAAGAATCTCCCGTCTCGCTTCTCCAGGGCCTTCCCATCATGGTCGTCACCGGCATCGCCCAACCCGAGGGCTTCGTCGCTATCCTGGAAAAGAACGGCGCGAAAATAAACGCCAAGCGTTTCTTCGCCGATCATCACCGCTTCATGCGCTACGAGATAGAGAAGATCTACGAGACCGCCAAAAACTTCGACTGCCAGGCTATCCTCATCACGGAAAAAGACGCCGTGCGCTTCTCCGTGAGAGCCGGCCTCGAACTGAATCCCCCTCCCGTTTACTATCTCAAAGTCTCTCTCAACATCAAAACCGGCAAAGAAAACTTTGTCCACATGGTGGAAGAGATCTGCAGCAGATAGCTTTTTTATTTCTCGATTTTTATAAACGAGTCCAGGCGCAATTCTCTTTTTAATTCTTCTTCCGTAGGAAGGCAGGTTAAAAACTTTGATGCGAAGATCTGGTTGTTATCTACGGGCAATGTGTATTTGACAACAGCGTCGTTTTTCTCGGCACATAGTACGATTCCGATGGGCGGATTGTCGCCTTCATTCATCAATTCTCTCGTATAGAAATTAACATACATTTGCATTTGCCCTAAGTCCTGATGCGTGAGCTTGGTCGTTTTCAAATCGATCAAGACAAAACATTTCAGGATATAGTTGTAAAACACCAGATCTATAAAGAAATCCTGTCCGTTCAGCGTAAAACGCTTTTGCCGGGCGACAAGGGAAAAACCGCGCCCAAGCTCCAAAAGAAATTGCTGCAAGTGGTCGATTAACGCCTGCTCAATTTCTTCTTCATAAACTTTGGTGTCAGGCTTTATTTGTAAAAACTCCATGACATAAAGATTCTTGACGACCTTTTCATATTCCGGTTTTGGTTCGGTTTTTTGTATTTCAGCTCTAACGGCATCTTTGTCTTTGCTGGCGAGAAGCCGCTGATAATACATCGTGTTGATCTGCCGCTCCAACTGCCGAACGCTCCAGGCGGCCTTGACGCATTCCTCCGTGTAGAAATCACGAGCAGCTTTATCTGTGATCTTCATTAGCAAACGATAATGCGACCAACTAAGTTCGGGATATAAAGAATCGCGCACAGGGTATGCTAAATAAAATTGACGCATTCTACGCAGATTGCTTTCGCCAAAGCCTTTTCCGAACTCGGGAGTTAATCGACTAGAAAGATATTTAAGGAGGTTTTGACCATATTCTGCTCTATCGTTTTCCCCGCAATGTTTTAATATCTGTTCTCCAATTTCCCAATATGCGACAATCATGGCAGAATTAACAGCTGTATATATTTTGTTTTGAGCAGTGATTACAAAAGATCGTATGGAGGAATAAATCTTCTCAGATTTGTTTTTATCGAATATATAATTTGGTGGGTTCATAAATACGACGCTCCTTTGTTAAGGCTTAAAAATATTATTGTCTAACCTCATTGTATAAAAAGCAAAAAAGTTGCAAGTCCTCCTTTTCGGTAAATTTGTGTAGGGAAAAAAGAGACAGAAAAACAAAAATCAAATTTGTGCCACAGTGTGGCACAAATTTGAAGTTGGCAATTATGAACAACTTATGTACTTGAGGCCTTTTTGTTGAATTCGTGGCACACTGTGCCACGAATTTGATGTGACGTGTTTGCAAGCGTTTAACCGTTTTTGAATTCGTGCCACACTGTGGCACGAATTTGAAGTTACGCGTTTGCAAGCTGTTAAGCGTTTTTGAATTCGTGGCACACTGTGCCACGAATTTGAAACAACGCAATAAATAAAAAAACCGCCGGAGAAAATCTCCGGCGGAAAAAGATGGTACGCCCGAAGGGACTCGAACCCCTAACCTTCTGGTCCGTAGCCAAACGCTCTATCCAATTGAGCCACGGGCGCGTTTTTCAATTTCAATTGTGCGAGATATGTTAGCACTTCTTTTTCTGAAAGTCAAACCGGGGCGGTGCGGCTCGGCTGGATTTTTGGTAAAATACCTCATTATGAGGGCTATTCTACTTACATTGACGATTATGTCTACCACCATCTTTACGGTTGCCTCGGAGCCAACGGGCGACGAATGGCAGAACAATCAGGCGTTATCTTTCGGCAGGGAGCAGACGCGCGCGTCTTTTGTCCCGTTCTCCACGCTTGAAAAGGCGCTAAACATTTTGCCGCGCTTTTCCGATCGGCAAGTGACCCTGGATTCCGATACGGCCTGGCGCTTCAACTGGGCGAAGGATCCTGCTTCGCGGCCCGCGGATTTTTACAAGCCGGACTTTGATGTTTCCGAATGGCCGATCATCAAAGTGCCCTGCTCCTGGCAGGCTATGGGCGCCAACGGCAAAGGCGGCTGGGGCACGGCGCTCTACACGAACATACGCTACCCCTTCGCGGTCGACAGGCCCGGCGGATCGAACGTTATGGGCGAACCGCCCAAACAGTTCACCGCTTATTCCGCCCGCAATCCTGTCGGCAGCTATCGCAGGGACTTCGAGCTTCCTGAAGGCTGGGAAGCAGACAGTGTTTTCCTTAAGTTCGACGGCGTGGACAGCTTCTTCTATCTCTGGGTGAACGGGCATTACGTCGGCTTCTCGAAGAACAGCCGCTCGCCGGCGGAATTCGACGTTAGTTCCTTTGTGAAGCCTGGACGCAACGTCGTGGCGCTGGAAGTGTACCGTTATTCGGACGGCAGTTATCTAGAGGACCAGGACATGTTCAGGCTCTCGGGCATTTTCCGCGGGACCTGGCTGATTCGTCGGCCGAAGGAAAGGATAAAGGATTTCTTCGTTACGGCCGCGCCGGTCAAGGAAGGAGAATTTTCCAGCGACTGGCGGGTGACGGTGGATTGCGACGCTCAGGTGACTATCTCTTTGTACACCTTCGACGACAAGCTTGTCTGCTCCGGCGAAGAAAAGAGCTTCGTGGTTGAGAAGCCTCGGCTTTGGAGCGCGGAGGAGCCCAACTGCTACAAGATCGTTCTCGGGAACGGATCTGAATTCGTTTCGTCCCTTTTCGGCTTCCGCGTCAGCGAGAGCAAGGAGGGAAGATATTTCCTGAACGGAAAGAAAATAAAGCTGAAGGGTGCGAACCGCCACGAGACGCACCCGATGTACGGGCATTACGTGCCGCCGGAAACGCAGGAACTGGATATCGGCGAACTGAAAGCGGCAAACTGCAACTGCGTGCGCAATTCCCACTATCCGCAGGACGATTACTGGTATTACCTTTGCGATGTGAACGGGATCTATCTCGTGGACGAAGCCAACGTCGAGTCCCACGGCTACGGCTATGGCGAAAACTCGCTCTCGCATTGCAAAGAGTGGGAGCTGGCTACGGTGGACCGCAATCTGGCTACGGTGGAAAGAAACAAGAACCATCCCGCCGTTGTAATTTGGAGCCTCGGCAACGAGGCGGGACCGGGCGAGAATTTCGCCGCGGCCGCGGCGGCCATAAAGAAGCGCGACACCACGCGGCCCATCCACTACGAGCGGGACTGGTCCTGCGCCGACGTGGAAAGCTGCATGTATCCCAGCGTCGATTGGGTGCAAAAGAAAGCCGCCGACAAAGGCGCTAAAAAGCCTTTTTACATCTGCGAATACGCCCACAACATGATGAACGCCATGGGCAACCTCAAGGACTACCAGGACGCCATAGAAAGTTCGGACGTTATAATGGGCGCGACGATCTGGGACTGGGTGGACCAGGGGCTTTATCTGGACAAGAACGGGAAACGCCTCATCGCCTTCGGCGGAGATTTCGGAGACCATCCCAACGACGGGCAGTTCGTGATGGACGGCTGCGTTTTGTCCGACCGCACGCGGGAACCCGGCTGGTATGAGATCCGCCACGTATTTCAGAACTGGACGGCCTTCGCCACCAACGATCTCGGCTGCGTTGCGCTGAAAAACAAAAACTATTTCGTCGATTCGACGGGCATGACCTGCGAGTGGATCGCTTTGCGAAACGGAAGGCCGGAGGCGGAAGGAAGCTTCCCCTTCGAGGAACCGCTCGGCCCCGGCGAAACAAAGATCGTTAGGAGGCCTCCTGTTCTGGACGATCTTCTTTACGAGGGCGGCGAGGTTTCCCTGAAAGTAAAATTCCTGAAAGGGGAGGTCTGCATTGCCGACGATCAGATCGATTATCCCGTGCGCAAGTTCATGGGCCTGCCGAAGTGCGAAAGCGCGCCAACCTTTGAAAGCACGCCGGAGGAATATATATTCTCCGCCCCGGGCGTCCGCTACGTCTTCAGCAGGGAAACAGGCGCGCTTTCGTCCGTTAAGACCGGAGAGAAGCTTGAGAGGGAATGGCTCAAGGCGCCCATGACGCTGGACGTTTTCCGCACGCCCAGTTCCAACGAGGAGCGCTTGGGAAGGGAGCTGGCGAAGCTGGGGCTGATAGAGCCAAGATCGGAACTGAAGTCTATATCCGAGCCTGTTTCTGAAAAAGACGGGTTTTCCTTCACGACAGTTGTCTGTTGGAAAGGCGGACGCAGCCGGGAACTCAAGAACTACGGCGGCGTGAAAACCAAACTCATCGATCGCGGCGAAGCGGAGAACGACGTTGCTTTCGAGATCACGACGAAATGGACGGTCCGGGGAGACGGCAGGCTGATTTGTGAAAGTGAGATCAAGCCTTCCGGCGAGCGCGTTGAGCTCGCCAGGATCGGCTATCGCTTCGTGCTGGACGTCGATGATCCTATGGTCGAATATTTCGGCGCGGGACCCTTCGAGAATTACCGCGACAGAAAGTCGGGCGCCTTCCTTGGGCGTTATTTTGCGAAGGCCAAGGAGTTTTATTTCCCCTACGGCCGCAACGAGGACAGCGGCAATCACGAGAACACGCGAGAAGTAACTTTTAAGGCGGACTTCGGTTCGCTTTCCTTCGTTCGCTTGTATACGCCCTTTGCCTTCTGCGTCAATCCTTATTCGCCACTGGAATTAATAGAGTACATGCATCCGCCGGAACTCCCGGTTCCCACTAAGACAGAGTTCGGCATTTACGCCGAGACCAGGGGGCTGGGAGGCGCAAGCTGCGGTCCTCCGCCTATTTCGCGCGACATTGTCGACACCGCGCGCAACTATTCGCTTTCCTTTGTGATCGAGCCCAAAAACTGATCCGCGCAACTTTTTCGCTTTTTTGTCCGTTATATATTATAAGGCGGGAACGCCAAGTAATTTTAAACGGAAGAAAAAGTGGATCTATCGCGCGAACTGAAATTGGATTTGTGTCTTGCGGCGGTCTTGGCCGCTTTGTGCGGCTTTTGCCGCGCCGGGGATCTTGACGAGCTCGATTCTGCGGGACTGTTTCGCTTTACCTACGCTTCGCTGAAAAGAGGAGAGGCGACCAACGCCTTTTTAGCGGCGCGCACGTTTCTGGCGCGCTACGGGGAAGAGGAGGAGATGACGAACTATTTTCCCCGTATGACCTATTTCGGAGGCCTGGCGGCTTATAAGATAAAACGCTTCGAAGAAGCCGCCGATCTGTTTGCCAAGGTGGGGAAAGAGTATCCGGAGTTTTCGGAGATCGGGAACGCCCGCCTGGGCTTCGGGATGGCGGAAATGGAGCTTGGCCTTTATATGTCCGCGGCGGACACCTTCCGCGCGCTGTTGGAGGCGGGAGTTGGCGAGGCGGCGGAGGTGAAAGCGAATCTGGCTTTGTCCCTGACAAAGGCCGGGCGCTACGAGGAAGCGCTGCCCTATTGGGAAGAAGTGAAGGAGGTGAAAAAGCTGCGGGCGCTGTCAACGCTAAATCTTTCCTGGTGTCTGTTGGAAACCGGGAAGGCGAACGCTGCGCTTTTGTGGCTGAGGGAAGGGCTGGCGCTGAACAGGAAAGAAGATTCCGAAGCTTTGCGAAATTATCTGGCGCTGCGGCTGGGGGACGTAATGTACATGAGCAATAATTTCGCCGGCGCGCTCTCGGCTTACCGTCTGGCGGACAAAGCGTCCTGCGGCGAGGCGAGGCTGGCGAGATTGGCCCGGGCTTGTTACGACGCCTGCTATTACCCGGAGTGCGCGGTCTATTGCGAGGAAGGCGTCAGGGTGACCACCAATGATTTCGTAAAGGTGGGCTTGAAAAAGCTGGGCTGCTACGCCTGTCTGCAAGGCGGTTACCTGGATCGGCTGGACAAGGGTGTGGCGGAGCTTTTAGGAGAAAAGCTTAAAGACGATGAATTGGAAGCGCTGGCCCTGCTGCCGGCCCAGGGCGCCCTTAGGGCCATGGAATACCAGAGGGCGCGGGACAGGTTCCTGGATTTTGCCAAAAAACATCCTTCCTCCGAATTGCTGGGCGAAGCGAAACTGTACGCGGCCTGCGCGCTGGGTTTCCTGGGTGAGGAAAAAGCGGCTCTTATGGAAACGGAGGCCTGGCTGGCGGAGTTTGGGGAAGAGCACAAGCTGTCGGCAGAGGCGACGTACTGGAAAGGCATGCTGGCGTATTATCAGGGATTGGACGAGGAAGCGGAAGCGACCTTCAAAGCTTTCAAGCAAAAATATCCCAAGAATACCCATATGGCGGACGTGGAGTTCCGATTGGCGGCCATACTCTACCGGGAGGAAGACTATTCCGGGGCCCAGAAGGCCCTGAGAGCGGTCTTGGAGCGCTACCCCGAGTACGATAACGCTAAAGAGGTGAAGAACACCCTGGGCGACGCCCTGGGAGCCACAGGGGAACTTGTGGAAGCGCTGGCGGCCTATAAGGACAATCTGCCGCGGGAAAAAGAAAGACCGGACAATTTCGCCTGCTACGCGCTTCTGAAGGCGGCGGAAGTTTACGAAGCGTTGGGAAGGCCGAGGCTCGCTGTGGAATTGCTGGAGCCGTATCTGCTCGCGGAAGGAACGCCGGGTTTCAGGGGCGAAGCGCTCAGCGCTTATCTAGGCGCCTGCCGGATCCTGGGGGAAAAGGAAAAAGCCAGGAGCGCGGCGAATAAGCTTTGGCTGAAGACCAAGGACGACCTTGCGGAGGGGGAAGCGCTTGGGGCGCTGGCCGCGGGAGCTCAGTTTGCGGAGGAGGCCGGGGCTTATAAGGAAGCGCTGAAAAAAGAAGCCGCGGTGGAATTGCAGAAAGGCAAAACGGGATCTTACGCCAAGGCCTGCTTGTTTTTGAAAGACGACGCCGGGCTGGGGAAATTGAAGTTTCAGACGCTGGGGCCGGAAAGCTTGAGGCGCCGGCTCGTTCTGGCGGAGGAAAAACAGGGAAGCGAGGCTGAAGCCTTGGCGAAGTATCTGACGGAAGAATTCCCCAAAGATCCGGCTTCCTCCGAAGGCTGGCTCTTTTTGGCCGCCATGAGCGTGGAAAAGAAAAAATACGCGGAAGCGGAAATTTATCTGGAGGAAGGCGAAGAAGCTTTTGCGCGCATGGAGGACCTTTACCGCAGGGACGAGCTGCAGGGCCTTTCGCTTTTCAAACAAGGGAAAACGGAGGACGCGCTGCAGAAGTTCCTGGCGCTTCTGGGGCAGAAGGGGCTTCCTCCTGAGAAAAAAGCCGCTTTGCTATTGCTGGCGGGAGATTGTTATCAGAAAGCGGGAAAACCGGGTGAGGCGCTGGGCTATTACCAGCGCGTTTACGTCATGTACCAGGGGGAAAAGTCAGCGGTGAAACAAGCCTACGCCAAAAGCATCGGGTGTTTCAAGGCGCTGGGCAGAACGAACGATTGGGCTGCCACGGAAAAGGAAGCGAAGGAGAGGGGATATCTATGAGAAGACCATACTGGCTGCTGCTGTCCGTTGCGCTGCCGATAAGGCTTACGCTGCAGTCCGGGCAGAGTTTCAGCGGGCGTTTGCTGGATCACGAAGAGAACGCCATCGTTTACGAGCGCTACGCCAAGGACGGCTCCCTTATGAAGTGCCAGGCCAAAAAGGAGCAGGTGTCGAAGCTGAGGCTCACGGATCCTGTGGAATTGACGGAATTGGCGGAAAAGAGCTACCGCCGGGGGCCGAAAAAGAAGCGGGCGCTGGAACGAGGCAAAGAATTGTGGGAGCTCTATTCCTGGGCCGCCGGGTGGCCCGGCGGAGCGGAGGCGCCGTATTTCGCTTACGGGAAATTGCTTTTCAACTGCGGGCGCTGCCAGGAGGCCAAACGCTATTTTTCTAAAAGCAAAGAAGAGGCGGCCGGGCTGTACCTGGGCATCTGCCATTGGAAGACCAAGGATCACAAGAAGGCCAGGGAAGTCTTGGAAAAGCTTGCTTGGGAAAAAGGAAGTGATGAGACCGCGGCGCTCTGGCATTACTACATGGGACGCATTTTGTATCGGGAGGAGGATTTCAGGAACGCGCTTTTTTATCTTCTGCCGCCGCCTATGTTTTGGGCGCTTGAGAGAAAAGTCGCTGCGGACTGCCTCTTTTTGGGGAGCGTCTGCGCTCTGCGGGCGGGGGATCGGGAAACGGCCGTCCGCCTGGCCGGGATACTGACCAACGAATATAAGGAAGTCGCCTACCGGCGCCACAGGAAGCTCATCCTGCGCTGGCTGGAAATAGGGGACCGCTACACCAGGACGCACTTGATAAACACTTACACCGAGGAGTTGCTGCCGTGAGATCATTGATCGCTTTGTTTGTTTTCGCTTCGCTTTCCGCTTTCGGGGAAGAGGAATCTTTATCCACCACCGCCCTGGGGCTTTTCAAAACAGGAGGGCCTCTGATGTATCCTCTGGCGCTCTGCTCCTGCGTGGTAGTCTGGCTCACGGTTTACAGTTTCTTCGAGACGCGCAAAGGAAAATTCATACCCAAGGGACTTCCGGAAAGGTTGGAGGCCGCGCTTTACAAAAGAGACCTTAAAGCAACACTCGATCTTTTGGCGCTCGGCAAAAGCGTTCTGGCGCTGGTTTTGGCGCCGGGGATAGAAAAACTGAAGTATCCTCTCGACAAGGAAGAGAGGCGGCAGGCGGAAGAAGCGGTACTGGAAAAGTGGGAAGGCAAAAGCATCGCCATGCAGTTCTGGTTCAACCTGCTGTCCACCATCGCGGCGCTCTCCCCGATGCTGGGGTTGCTGGGAACGGTTTCCGGCATGATCAAGGCCTTTTCCAAGATAGGCCTGGGCGGCATGGGGAAACCGGAGCTTTTGGCTGGCGATATCGGGGAGGCGCTCCTTACCACCGCCGCGGGCTTGATAGTAGGCATCCCGGCTATGGTCTCCTTCTTCGTTTTGAAGAGCCGCTTCGACGTCAGGGAAAGGGAATTGCTGGCGAAGGTGACGGAACTGATTGACATATACGCGGGAGCGGGATTGGCAAGGGAAAAAGTCAGGGTTAAGCTCGGTCTGGGAGAAGAAGAGGGAAAGGAAAAACCGAAAAGGAGGAAAAATGCGGCCGCCAAGGAAAAAGAAAGCGGAGTGTGAGCTGGACATGGCGCCCATGATCGACATGGTCTTTTTGCTTTTGATCTTTTTCATGTGCAGCGCCACCATGCAGAACCTCAGCACGCCGGAGGACCTGGAGCTTCCGGAAGTAAAAAACTTCGGGAAAAGGGAAGGCGAGGAAGCTTTCTGCGCGCTGACGATCCTAAGGGACGAGAGCTGCCTCATCAACGGCAGGAAGGCGGACGTTGAAGAAGCGAAAAAGGAACTGGAGGCTTTCGCGAAAGCGACGCCCAAGGGCACGGTGCTCTTAAGGATCGATCGAAGGAGCAAAAGCATGGTAACGAAAAAGTTCGTGAAGCTCTGCGCGGAAGCGGGCTTGGCGAAAATAATCTTTTCCGTCTATGAGGAGAGCTGATGAGAAAGGAGAAAAAAGAAACAGGCAAAATAAGCTTCCCCATTTCTTCCATGATAGACTGCACGTTCTTGCTTCTAATTTATTTCATGTCCGCCTGCTCTTTGAACAAGACGGAAGGAGATCTGGGCTTTTCCCTGCCGGGGGAAGGGCGGGAGACGGAGGCGGTCCTCATGCCGGACGAGCAGGTCATTGAGGTTGACGAAGAGGGAGCGATTGTTTTGAACGGACAGACGCTGGTGCAAGCCAAAAGCCGGGAGCTTGCGGAACTCACGGAGACTCTGATGCGTTTCCAGGCGGCCTCCCGGGGCGCGAAGATCCCGGCCCTGGTCTCGGT
>JAFZID010000196.1 GCA_017554565.1 bacterium | reverse complement strand
AGCCTTATCAAAAGGTCATTGCCAACGTTGCCTTCTATGGTGCCGACAATGCTGTAAGTTTTGGCGCCGCGCGCTTCCTTTTGCTCAGGCAGATAAAGGAACTGCTCTGCTCCTTCTTCGCTCCCGATCCACTTCAGGGCGCTGTCCAGATCCGGCATATCGGAGGTAAACCAAACTCTCCCCTTCTCACCTTTGAAGCGTTCCGAATATGGCAGATAATCCAACGACTCGTTCCGGTTGGTCCTGACGTCTTCCAGCTTGGCCGCGATGGAGATCTTCTCGTCGCCCATGATCCAGAAAGTGCCGTAGGCCGGGTTTATGTCGCCGGAGAAATAAAGGGGCTTGTCGCCTTCCGGCGGCGTCACCTGCCTTCTCACGATGGTAAGTCCGCTCTTGAAGAATTCAAGGGAAACGACGGGCGCCTTGACCAGCTCTTCCTGCTCGACGGCGAAAAGCTCCGAGCCTAATAGCAGCGCCAAAAGCGGTAAAACAAAGATAAAATTGCTTCGCATGATCTTTCTCCTAAAGTAAACTTTTTAATACCTGATGTAAGAGGTGTAGGTATAGTTGATCTCAAGAGTAGCGCCCGGCTCTATCTCCGTTTCCACAGTCTTGGAGCTGATGGGATTGACGCCGTAAGGAATGGAGAGGGATTTTGTTTCCTTCTGTCCTTCTCCTAATTCGACTTTCTCGAAAACGCCGCTGACTCTCAATATGATCTCAGCGGAGACTTTTTCCTTGCGGTGGTTCTTAAGCGTGGCCTTGCCGTCCACCGTCACCTGACGGTAAGTGGAGTGATCGAGCTGCAGAGTCTTGGGCGTCTCCTCTTCCCTTTCGCTCTCTTCTAATTTCGGTTCCAGGCTCAAGGCCTTGGTCAGCGTCGTCTTGCCCTCCTGGCCGGGGTTCAGCCAGTTCTGCGGCGTCTGGCAGTAGAACGTTCCGTCCAGCAAGACTTCCATGGGCGCGGTGGTCATGGGGAAAGAGAAGGGGTTCTTGAAGACCAGGATGTCCCAGACCGTCTGGGCCGCGTTGGTCGTCAGATTCCGCATATAGCCGTTTTGATCGATATTGCGCATCGCGGAAACGTTCCAGGAGACCTTGCTGGCGTATTCCAGTTCCGCGGAGGCGATGTCCGTTCTCAGCGTCTCGCCTTTCTTCAAAGACTGTTTGCCGATCTTCTGGAAATGCATGTTGACCGCGCCTTTCTCCTCGACCTGGGCGACCGCGCCAAGCGTCGCGCTCTCCTCCATTCCGGCAGCCGAATCCATGTCAGCCTTGGCCATCATCATGGGAGCCTGCGAATAAAAGTTATTGGAACGATAATCGCGGCGGGCCGGGGCGTTGTAAACAGTTCCGCCGTCCAGAACGCCAAGGAAGCCGTTCAGGGAGATCCTTAAATTAAGAAGCGAATCCTTGCCTTCCATGTCGATCTTCGGGAAACCGGAAACAAGCGACACTTCCGCTTCGCTGAAGTCTTCCATCTCGTTTTTGATGTCGGCGGCCATGGTAAGCTTCGCCTTGCCCTCATTGAGCTCCATCCTGTAGTAGGGCGCCCAGGTCATGCCCTGGGTGGCGTACTCGATCTTGAAGGGCTTCTCGGCGCCCTCGACTTTCCAGAGGTTCCTGGTGACGGAAGTCTCGATCTGGTTCTCCCCTGCCGCGGAAACGGCCTTCAGATTAGCCGTGGGTATCCTTACGGCACCGCCCACCGGGAACTTTACCACCACTCCGTCGAAAACGGGATTGGGCAGCATAATGCCGTTCTTAACAATTGAGCTTGCTTTCGGCATCTTCTCCACCACGCCTTCCACCTTGTAAAAAGTCTTTACAGTCTTTTCGTCCGTTACCGGCTGCACGGTGAGCACTCTTCCCGCAGCGCCCTCCTTTTGCATAAAATCCAATTCTTCCTTGAGATTAGTTATCTCGGACACGAACCAGACGACCGCTTCGAAACCGCCGTGCCTTTCCGCAAAAGACCGGGTGTCCACTGAAGATGTGCTGTTACTTATGACCGTCTCCTGAAAGGCCGTCATCTTTAAAGACTTGTCGCTCAGCGTCCAGAAAGTTCCGTGATAAGGCTTGATGTCCCCGCTGAGATAGCACGGCCCCTCGCTGGGAGGCTCCACGCTCCTCTCCACCAAAACTGTTCCGTTCTTAAAAATAGAGAGCCCCGCGATCGGCGCTTTGGTGATCTCCGAAGCGTTTATCGCCTCGCCGAAAACAGCCGCTGACAAAAGCGACGTAACAAAAAACAAAGAAAGATTTCTCATAAATGTCCTCATGTTGTTTTACTACACTCCATTTTAGCAAAAAAATGAGCAAAACGGTAAAAAAGAAAGACACCGCGAAACGAGACCGCGGAGAACATTATTCATTCACATGAATCAAGACCTCTAAATCCCCTTATTGCCAACGCATTCTACCGCGCAGGCTACATCGAATCCTGGGGACGCGGCATCCAATTGATCAAAGACTCCTGCCGCAAACTAGGAACTCCCGAACCGGAATACACCGTAATCGGAGACGCTCTAAGAATAAAGTTCACAGCCTTGGAAAGCGCAAAAATAACAGAACAGCTTCAGCCCAATCAGCAAAACAAAACATCAGTTGAATCGCTGGAGGATAAAATACTAAATGAATTAAGAATTAATGCTAGCTTTGATCAAAAAACAATTGCCGAAAAATTACAAATTCCCATTTCTTCGCTCCAAAGAGCATTCGATAAATTGAGAAAAGAAAAACGTATTATTCGCAGAGGAGGAAAACGCTATGGATATTGGGAAATAAAACAATGAAGTTTTGGTGATATTTTGGGAAAAATAATTAAAAACGACTTTTAACGACTTTTAACGACTTTTAACGACTTTTAACGACTTTTAACGACTTTTAACGACTTTTAACGACTTTTAACGACTTTTAACGACTTTTAACGACTTTTAACGACTTTTAACGACTTTT
>JAFZID010000195.1 GCA_017554565.1 bacterium | reverse complement strand
GCGGGCGTCGGCACCGGCGGCACGGTCTCCGGCGTTGGCGAATACCTGAAATCCAAGAACCCGAACGTCAAAGTCATCGCGGTTGAGCCCGCCTCCTCCCCGGTCCTCTCTAAGGGCACTCCGGGCCCCCACAAGATCCAGGGCATCGGCGCCGGCTTCGTTCCGGACACCTTGAACACCGAGATCTACGACGAGATCATCACGGTGGAGAATGAGGAGGCCTTCGCCACCAGCAAGACGCTGGCCAGAATAGAAGGATTACTTGTCGGCATTTCCTCCGGCGCCGCGGCTTTCGCCGCCACCAAGGTCGCATTGCGCCCCGAAAACGAAAGCAAGACGATCGTCGTATTGCTTCCGGACACCGGCGAGAGATACCTCTCCACTCCGGTCTTTTCTGAATAACTAAAATTAATCGCGGCGGCCCAACTGGCCGAACAAGATCCCGCGTTTACTGGGAGTCTCCACGAACTCCAGGAATTCCAAAACTTCCGGAGTTTGGGGGACTCTCTTTTTGATTTCCTCTATGGCCACGGACATCGTGTGTCCCTCGGCGTAGAAGATCTTGTGCACTTCGTGCATGGCGCGGATAGTTTCGGCGCTGAAGCCGGCGCGACGCATGCCCACCACGTTGATGGCCCTGACCGAGCCGTTGCGGCCGTCGGCGATCATGAAGGGGGGGAGATCCTTGTTGATGACGCTGCTGCCGGAAATCATGGCATAGCGCCCGATGCGGCAGAACTGGTGCATGCCGGAGAGTCCGCTTATGATGCAGTTGTCAAAAAGACGGGTGTGCCCGGGGCAGCCGGAGAAGGAGACCATGATGACATGGTCGCCCACGGTGCAGTCGTGGGCTATATGGGTGTTGGCCATGAGGTAATTGTGGCTGCCTACCGTCGTGGTGGCGTTCTCCTCGGAGCCTATGGTCCCGCAGTGGATCGTCACATTCTCGCGGATGATGTTATCATCGCCGATCTTGACATAAGTCACCATATCTTCCGTCCAGCCCACGTCCTGGGGAGGCGTGCCAATAGAGCAGTTGGGATAGATGCGGTTGCCTTTGCCTATCTCCACGTATCCGTCGATATAAACGTAAGCCACAAGCTTATTCCCTGGGCCGATCTTGACGTGTTCGCCAATGACGCAGTAAGGTCCTATTTCGGTGGTTTCATCGATCTGGGCTCCGGGAGCCACGACGGCGGTGGGGTGTATGGACATAAGAGTAACTCCTTTTTTTATTATCGGGAAAAGATTATAGTTTTATTTGGGAACGCTGTCAACTTTATAGGCTTTCGCCACTTGCAATCAAACGCCGTTTTTAGTAATATCTTCCTACTTTCACGTGGACGTTTAGCTCAGTTGGTTAGAGCGCTACCTTCACACGGTAGAGGTCACTAGTTCGAGTCTAGTAACGTCCACCATTTTTTTGCCAAAATTTCACGGCACAAGGGCCAGTCTGAACCCGTAGTAACTGTAAAACCCGTAATTGGGATCGCTGGCGCCCCGGTCGGCGGAACGGCAGTCGTAAGCCGTGCTGAAAAATCCTCCGCCCCTTACGATGCGATATGTTCCTGTCTCCGCGCCTTTGGGATCGCTTTCGGGTCCTTTGTATCCTCCGTACCAATCAAGGCACCATTCCATAACGTTGCCGTGCATGTCGTAAAGGCCCCAATTGTTCGGAAGGTACGCTCCAACGGCTGTGTGTTCTGAAAATCCTCCCTTGCCGTCCTCCCGGTTGAAGCCGCAGCGGCCCAGTTTGGCCAATTTGCCGTCCGTAAACTGATTCGTCAAATTGCTGCCGTCGTTCAGGGCGGTTTCCGTTCCGGCCCGGCAGGCATATTCCCATTGCGCTTCCGTAGGCAGATCGAAGGAGAGCTTTGTTTTGGCGCGCAGTTTTCCCAGGAAAGAATCGGCATCCACGTCGCTATTGTCCGGCCAGGCTGATCCTTTTTCTTTTCCTCTCAGCATGTTGTAGGAAATATGCTCCGCCGGGCGGGTGCTTCCCTTGTATTCCGACGGATCGTCGCCGGAGATCAGTTCATACTGCTTTTGCGTGACCTCGAAGATCCCGATGTAAAAATCTTTGGAAACGGCTATTTCGTGCCGATCTTCGTTGGAAGCCCGCCCCAATTCCTCTTCGGGGCTGCCCATGGTAAAAGAGCCGGCTGGGATCTTTCTTAAAACAAGTTTCTTCGTCTTGTATTCCTCCGTCCAGCCGCCTTTCGGCACGTCTCCGAGATAACTCGCCGACCCGGTTTCCAGATCCAAGACCAGATAAGTTTTGTTTACAAGCTTTTGAACTTCGACCTTGACTTTGAAGTCGTCTATCTCGACGGAACGAAAACTCTCGTCCGGCGTCCAGATGGTTTTGCGGCCGCCGGCTCCCGCAACGATCCCTTCGGCGCCGTCAAGGGAAAGCGTCCCTCTTTCGGAAAGGTCGAAAACCGTCGCGCCCTGGTCTGTGGATCCGTAAAACCTGATTTTGAACTGGTCGCCCTCATTTCCCTTCAGCTTGTAGTTTATCACCACGCTTCTGCTAAACGGCCACATCTGCAGGCATCCAACGTCGCTTACAACGCTTTCCGGCGGAGCGCCGAAAGACGCGGCAGCGCTTAAAAGGAAAAGGAGGATCAGTTTTCTCATTTGATATCGTTCTGTTCAGTATGTATTATACCAAAATGGAGCGCCAAAAGCCACGAAAAAAGGCGAACTTTTTGTCCATTCATGGTTAAAAGTTGACACATTGTTTTGAGTAGTTCGAGTCTAGTAACGTCCACCATTTTTATTTTCAGCCCAAAACGATATCTCGGCGAACTCGCGATTTTGCTAAAATGGAGATATGATAAGCAAGACTGAAAGCATTTGTCCCGTCTGTCTTAAGACTATTCCCGCCCGAAAGATCAAAAAGGGCAAGGACATCGTTTTGGAAAGGACCTGCCCCGAGCACGGAACGTTTTCCAATTCTATTGCCAAGGACGCCGAGCGCTTTCTGGACAAAACCTTCGACGTAAAAGGCCAGCCCTTCCAGCCCGTCACGGAATTCAAGGGCAATTGCGGCCCGGACTGCGGCTGGTGCGACAAGCACAACCAGCACATCTGCACAGGACTCATAGAGATCACGGAAGACTGCAACTTGAGGTGCCCGATCTGCTATTTCGGCAAAAAAGCGCCAAAGCACATCACTCTTCCTGAATTCAAGCGGCGCCTCGATACGCTTCTGACCGTCGAGAAGGGCCATTTGGACGTCCTGCAGCTTTCCGGCGGGGAATGCCTCGTCCATCCTAAATTCGAGGAGCTTCTCAAAGCCGCCCTGAAAGCCGACGTCAACCGCATTCTTATAAACACCAACGGTCTTGCGCTCCTCGACAACGAAAAACTCTTCGCGCTTCTGGAAAAACACAAAGACAGAGTGGAAGTTTACCTGCAGTTCGACGGCTTCGACGACAATGTTTACAAAACTCTGCGCGGCCGCGCGCTTTTAGATGAAAAGCTCGCGATCATAAAAAAGCTTAACGAGGCGGAAATAAAGATCTGCCTGGCGGTCACCGTCTTCAGGGATAACTTAAAAGAGATCCCCAAGATCCTCGATCTTTCCGTAAAAACCAAGCACATTTCCGGCATCACTTTCCAGCGCCTCACCAAAGTCGGTAGCGCCAAAGATTCCGCCCTCGCTTCCATCTTCCAGGAAGACATCCTGCTGGCCATCGCCAACAGCAAGCTGATGGCCTACAAGGATCTCATCCCGCTGCCCTGCTCGCATCCCAACTGCACCAGTTTGGGCTTTCTCTTCTGCCAGGGCGACAAAGTCTATTCCCTGGGCGACTACGTTGACTTCACGAAATGCAAGAGCCAGATCTCAAACAGGATCGCCTTCGACAAGACCATCCTCGACTACATGAAAAAGAACGTCTGCAAATGTTTCGTAGGCAAAATTCTCGGCAGTTCCTTCATGCTTGAGAAACTCCAGGAATTCTCCGAAGGCGACGGCTCCACCCACAAGGACATGAAGATCGTCCGCATCATCGTAAAGAACTTCATGGATCTCGACAATTTCGACTGGGAGCGCGCGAAAAAGTGCTGCACCGGCGTATCCACAGGCAAGGGGAGAGTCATTCCCTTCTGTGTGCACAATCTTTTAAGATCCAAAATGGAGCAATGACATTTATGGACGAAGAAGACATCAAATTTTTGGAAGAGCTTGCCCAAAAAAGGCAAAGCGAAGAAAAGAGCGAAGCCGAAGAGCCAAGCTACGCAAAAACCATTGCCAAAGGCTTTCTGGGGTTTTTCCTTACGGTCATAGGGATCCCTGCCGTGATGTTCGGAACTTGTATGTTGAACATGCAGATATATAAAAGCCTAGGCGACGACTCTATCATTCCGCTTTATATCGCCTGGTTCGGTTTCCCGGTCCTGCTTTTCGGATTTATCGCCTGGCTGACTAAAAACATCTGGGTCGTCTGGGGCATGGTGGTTTTCGTTATCATAGCTGTTTTGTATGCGATTTCTAATTAACGGTGATCATTGAACAAGGCTCTATGGAAGAACAGGAAGAAAAAGTTTGCGAGAATCCCGTCCCGGAAGCGAGCGGCAGACCGGAAAGCAAAGACGAGTCGAATAAGGTCATCAAAGGCTTGTTGGGGTTTTTCCTTACGATCGTAGGGATCCCGGCTGTTATGTTCGGGACTTGCATTTTGAATATGCAGATATATGACCATCTCGGCGAGGACTATATCTTTCATCTTTATATCGCCTGGTTCGGTTTCCCGGTC
>JAFZID010000194.1 GCA_017554565.1 bacterium | reverse complement strand
TGGCTGCAGTTCGGGGCGCTCTCGGCGGCCTTCCGTCTGCTCTCCTGCGGCGTCATCGACCAGCGCCCCTGGTTCTGGCAGGACTATGCGCAGAAGTCCGCCAAGGGAAGCTTTGACCTGAGATCGAGACTGATGCCTTACATCTACACTGCGGCGGAAAAACTCTATTCCGAAAGCCTGCCTTTCATCAGGCCGCTTTACTATGACTATCCTGAGGACAGTGAAGCTTTCGGAAACCCCAGGGAATTTTTGCTTGGCGACGGTATGCTGGCCGCGCCTATAGCCGAGAAGGGCAGGGGAGAATCTTTCGTTTCCACCAAGGTCGTTTATTTCCCCTCGGACGGCTGGGCCCAGTATTTCACAGGCGAAGGCTATGACAAGGGCTATACGCTCGTGAGCGCCGACCTCTACGAATTCCCGCTCTTCGTGAAGAAGGGCTATCCTCTCGTACTGGGACAGACCGGCAAGAGGATGGCGGATCTGCCGAAGGAGCTGACCGTCATGGTCTTCCCCACGGAAGGGGACGGCAAAGGGGAGAGCGAACTCTACGAGGACGACGGCACGAGCCTCGCCTACAAGGAAGGAGTAGGCGCGCGCACGCCCTTTGCTTACGAGAGACAGGGCAACGTCCACAAAGTGACTTTCGGCGAGACGAAGGGCGACTTCGAGGGCAGGATCGCGCAGCGTCCCGTTTTCGTGGTCCTGAGAAACATCGCTTCCTTTAAGGAGGCGAAGTTCATGGGACAACTCGTGCAGGCTGAATTCGATTCTGAGAAGCGCACGCTGACGATCCCCCTGGCGGATATGCTGCCCGGGACTTTGGAAGTCGAGGCCGAAACGGTTGCGCCGAGTGTTATCGCTGCAGCTGAGACGCAAAGGCGGCAGGATCTGCTGCCGGCTGAGGATAAAATTGGCAAGCTTCTGGTGGCGGGCTGCGGCCTGGGCGTGACGGACGAAAGCGCCTACGGCTACGACTGCCGCTACGTTTACCGCTTCTTCCCGGGAGGCCTGGTCGAAGAGGCCGTCGTTACGGAAGAGGGAAGCGGCAACGTCGTGAGAGTGAATTTTGGAACCAATAGCAAGGAGCCCGTGGTCCTGCTTCCTTCCAACGGGAAGGAAAAGCGCGTGAGCTTCCTCGGACTTGAAGAAAAATACTAGGAGAACAGCTATGTCATATTTTCTGCTTTTAACGCTTTGCGTTCTGTCTTTCCTGCCTCTTAAGGCCGCCGCGGTCGCTGGCACGGAAGTCTCCACCGCCAAGACGCCGACGCCCAAAGTCAATCCCATGATCATCGACGGGATCCTCAGGCTCTCCATCATCGACGAGGGCTGCATGAGGGTGGAAAGGGGAACTTTCCACGACGAGCAGACCATGTTCGCCCAGAAAAGGGAGATGGATTTCACCGACTTCGAGATCGAAGACAAGGACGACCAGATCCTCGTCAAGACCAAGAGCATGATCTTCTTCGTGGACAGAAACCATCCCGAGGGCAGGATGGATGACCATAACTTCGGCGTGCATATGCCGAATATCGTCGTCTGGCGCCCCTCCTATGGAAAAATGAAGGTGCACAACCTGGGCGGCAGCACGGGGACTCTCGACGGCAAGTGGGAGGCTTTCGAACTCGACGACGGGCTTATGACCAGGGAAGGCTGGTTCCTTTATGACGATACGGAAAAGCCGCTCCTAAGAGACGGCTCGGCGGTCGTGAGGGAAGTAAGAGAAGGGGACATGGACGTCTATCTCTTCTGCTACGGAAAAGATTATCAGAAAGGCCTGCAGGAACTCTGCGACGTCTCCGGCAAGATCCCCATGCCTCCCAGGTTCACCTTCGGTTCCTGGTACTCCCGCTGGTATTCTTACACTTCCGAGGACTACCGCAATCTGGTCAAGGAATATGAGGATAAGGGATACCCCCTGGATGTGCTGGTCTGGGATATGGAGTGGCACGACAGGAAAGCCACCAAGGGCATTGGCCACGCCGGGACTTACGGCTGGACGGGCTGGACCTGGAACAGGGATCTTTTGCCGGACGCCGAAGAGCTCCTGAAGGAAATGAGGGAGAAAGGACTGCATATTGCCCTTAACGTTCACCCCGCCGACGGTATCCGCGATCACGAATGGTGCTACGAGGACTTTATGAAGGCCCTGGGCGAGAGCACCGAAGGCGGCCGCATCATTCCTTTCCAGGCCGGCAACAAGAAATATATGGACGCCTACTTCAAGTACGCCCACGAACCGCTGGAAAAGGAAGGCGTGGACGTCTGGTGGGTGGACTGGCAGCAGGATCACATCTATCCTCACGTTTCCGGCGTTCCCGGCCTGAAGCACTGGACCTGGCTCAACAAGCTCTACTACGAGCACACCGACAAGCCGGATCAGAGAGGCCTTTCCTTTGCGCGCTGGGGAGGACTGGGAGACCAGAAGTACCCCATAGAGTTTTCCGGCGACACCGGCTGCTGCTGGCCCATGCTGGCTTTCGAGATCGCCATGAACACAGTCTCCGCCAACGCCGGCTGCTGCTACTGGTCCCACGACATGGGCGGCCACTACGGCAGGAGAGATCCCGAGCTTTACGCCCGCTGGCTGCAGTTCGGCGCCACCACGGCCTCTTTCAGACTGCACTCCACTTACGACGTAAATCTGGACAGACGCCCCTGGCTCTGGGGGGAATTCGAGCCTTCATTGAAAAGAAGCTACGTCCTGCGCTCCCAGCTCCTTCCTTATATATACACGGGCGCGCACAAACTCTACGAGGAATGCCTGCCTTTCATCAGGCCCTTGTATTACGATTATCCAAATGACAATGATTCTTATGTGAATCCCCAGGAGTATTTATTGGGCGACCATATGCTCTCCGCTCCTATTACCCAGCCGGGCAAAGGAAAGGACTGGCTCGCATCCCAGGTCGTCTATTTCCCGATGGACGGCTGGGCCGATTACTTCACCGGAGAGAGCTACGACAAAGGCTACGCCCTCGTGGCCCGCGGCATCATGGAAACGCCTTTGTTCGTTAAGAAGGGGACGCCGCTGCCCTTGGGCAGGATGGGCAAACGAATGGCGGATCTGCCGAAGACCATCGACATCATGGTCTTTCCTACGGACGGCGACGGAGAGGGGACTTTCACGCTCTATGAGGACGACGGGATCACCCCGGCTTACAAGGAAGGGCAGTCGGCTTCCACCGAATTCAAATACATTCGCCAATTAAACAGCCATTTCCTGTTTATTGGAGATCAGAAAGGAAGCTTCGAGGGCCAGATAAAGGACAGGGACTATACGGTCATCCTCCGCAACATTTCCTCCTTCGAGGGCGCGCTCTTCAACGGCGAGCCTGTCAAGGCCGATTATTCGGCGTCCACCCGCACTGTCAAAGTTTATCTGCCCAAGGGCGCGTCGGGCAAGCTGAACATCTCCGCCGCGGTGGCGTCAAGAGACGATGTGGCGAAGGACGCGATCAAGGCCCGCCAGGCGTCCCTTGATCCCGAGGACAGGGAAGGCAGGCTCCTGGCTGCCGGCGTAGGCTTGGCCAAGACCGACGAATCGCGCTATTTCCTGGACGGCAAAGAAGTCTGGCGCTTCTTCCCGGGCGGATGGACGGACAGCTTCACCCTGAAGGACAAGGACACCGGCTGCGTGGCCGAATATAAGCTGGCGAAAGGGAGTAACAAGCCCCAGCTCGTGCCTCCCGGCAACTGGACTCTCGAAGTGGGCGGGGCGGAGCTGAAAAAGCCTTGACCTTTCCCAGCCTCTTACTTGACTTATCGGAGTGAGGTTTGGTAGAATGTGCCTAGTTAACAATCCAACTAGTGTGTGAGACCGTGATGAATATTCGTTCAAAACTTTTAAGTCTGGCCGCTTTGACGGCCATGGTATGTCTTTTCGCCGGCAACGCGGTTGCCGACGGCGATGCTTTCGCTGACGAGCCCGCTCCCGCTCCGGTCCGCACCTACGCCCCGAGAGCCATCTCCTGCGGCGGCACCGACGAGATCGTCGTTACGGCCCCCGGCGAATGGCAGGTCGGCGAGAGCCAGGTCTGCGTCATCCGCTTCAGAGCGGCCAACCGCTACCAGACCTGCAGCGTGGTCCATCCGATGGCCAACGGCCTCGAATGCGTCGGCACGCAGCCTCAGGCCACCAGATCAGGCAACAACATCGTCTGGGATCTGGGCAGCGTTGAGAAGGGCGAGGAAAGGACCTTCCAGGTGCAGTACCGCTCCGTCAACGACGTGGATCTCAAGCTCTGCGCTTTCCTGCAGACCACCAGCTGCTCCTGCTCCGCCGCCAAGACGGTGAGAGCCAGGATCGCCATCGAGAAGACCGGCCCCGAGACCGCGGTCCTGGGCGAGAACGTTCCCTACACTATTACTATTAGCAACGTAGGCGACGGCACGGCCAGGGACGTTGTCCTGAACGACTATCTGCCCGAAGGCCTCAGGCACAGCAGCGGCTCCGCCCAGCTCAGCCAGAACATTGGCACCCTGGCTCCCGGCGAATCCAGAACTTTGAACCTCAGCGCCCAGGCTGTCAGCCGCGGCAGACACTGCAACCGCGCGGTCGTGACCACCGCCAACGCCGGCACGGCTGAATCCACCGCCTGCACGGTCGTCCAGGAACGCCAGCTGCAGCTGACGAAAGACGGCACCAAGACCCAGTTCCTGGGCCGCAAAGCCAACTACACCATCACCGTCACCAACCCGGGCGACGCCGGCTTGACCGACGTGGTGGTGGTCGATACGCTGCCTCCTTACACCACTTACGTTTCCTCCAGCGGCGGCTCCGTCCAGGACAACAAGGTCATCTGGCGTCTCAACACCCTGGGCGCCGGCCAGTCCCAGTCCTTCAACGTGACCGTGACCTGCCACACTCCGGGAACGCATGTCAACACCGTCACGGCTGAATGCCGCGAAGGCCTCCGCAGGGAAGCTGAAGCGCCCACCACCTGGCGCGGCATGC
>JAFZID010000193.1 GCA_017554565.1 bacterium | reverse complement strand
TGTGACAATGTTGGATTTTGTTGTCGGCCCTTGAGAAGGTCTTGTGTTGGTTGTTAAATTTGGAATTCTGGTATAGAAATTTGTAGCTGTTGCAGCTGGCTGTTTCAAATTTGTCATTTCTGATCTATTTTTAGGAATACGGCGATTTGCTGAGCTTGTAGCTAGCTCGACATCAAGCTTCTTCCGTCGCTTGTAAAAGGCGAGGAAGGGATAGACGCGCTCGTTTCGCTCATGCGCGGTTTCGTTACATTGGGCGGCTTCTTCATGCAACCGGACGTCGTGGACGTTTCCGTCCTCAGGGAAGCGCAGCGCGAGCCTGAGAACTACCAGAACCTCTCGGTGCGCGTCTCGGGCTGGAACGCGCGCTTCGTGACGCTGAACAAAGAATGGCAGGACATGATAATCGGGCAGAATGAAAGCGGACGCTAAAGCAAAATTAGTTGTAAGCGAGATCCAGCGCTTCAATATGCACGACGGACCTGGCGTCAGGACCACGGTCTTTCTGAAAGGCTGCCCTCTGCGATGCCTTTGGTGCCACAATCCCGAAACGCAGAACGCGCAGCCCGAACTTCTCTACTACGCCAAAAGATGCATTGCCTGCCAAGCCTGCCAAAGATGCGGAAACGGCGTCCACTCCTTTGAGGAAGGAGCGCATCACATCAACAAGAGCAAATGCTTGTCCTGTTTTGAATGCGCCGACGCCTGTCCCTCCTCGGCCCTGCAAGCCGGCGGAAAAAAGATGACGGCGGAAGAGATCTGCGCGGAAGCTGAAAAAGACCTTGCCTTCTATGGGGAAGCCGGCGGCATAACGCTTTCCGGAGGAGAGCCGCTCTTTCAGCCCGCCGCCGTTGATCTGCTTTTCCGCTGCAAGGAAAGAGGCCTTAATACGGTCGTCGACACCTGCGGTCATTTTCCTCCTGAACTTCTCGCTCCGGCGGTCGCAGCCACGGACCTCTTTCTCTGGGACATCAAGGACACCGACGACGCGAGGCACAAACAGTTCACCGGCGTCTCGAACAAAACGATACTTGAGAACCTGAGGAAAGCCGACGAACTGGGCGCGAAGATCAAGCTGCGCTTCATACTTGTGAACGGCGTGAACAGCGACGAAGGCCATTATGAAAAATGCGCCGAACTTTGCCGCTCGCTCCGCAGCGGCGTGAAGCCTGAAGTCATCCCCTACCACGCCTTCGGCGGCGTCAAATCAGAACTGCTCCTGGAAAAAGACAACGGAAGATCAGATTGGATCCCAACTGAAGAACAGACCGCCCTTTTCAAGCGATATCTCGGGATCTAATTCTTCGCGACTTTTTTTGTGGCGGCTTTGTAGAGGTCGGTCTGGTACTCGGATTCGGTCTTGTTTCCGAAAACGTCCACAACAGTGAGCGTGACCTTGAAAGCGTCGCTCTTCATGGCGGGAAGCGCCTGGGATCTGACCTCGGGCCTGGTGGCGGCCTTCTCAAATACGACCTTGCCTTTGGCGTTGACCGCCTTTATGCGATAGGCAAGCTGGGGAGTCGATTGCTCGGCAAAGTCCCAGGCAACGCTCTTCCTTTTTTCGTCGATGGAGAGCTTGGCGATCTTAGGTTTGCCGAGTTCCGGTTTTTCAGGCTGACTGATGGTGTGCTTGGCCCTTTTCACGGCGGCTTCCTCATAGGCGGCCTGGTTCTCCACCTTGCCGCCCGTAAGGCCCCAGAAATGCTCTTCCGTGGCGCCGAAAGTGTGCCCGCCGAACTTTTTCTGATGCTCCATGGTGCCGCCGCCGTCGCCGTAGCTTAAGGTCGCGGTGTGAATGGAGACCCAATCCTTCCTGTCGTGGTCGTGAACGTACATGTTCTTGAAGAAAACATTGCGCTCGGCGTTGCAGTTGGTCTTGACGTCGCCGCCGTAGAAGTTCTCCATGAACTGCGAAAAGTTCCTTATGAAGCAGGAATTGTAAAGAAGCGTGTTGAAGTAAGAGAAGAGCTGCCATTTTCCGGTCTTGATATCCTGGAACCAAAGCCCCGCGAAAGTCGTGCCGGTCTCGATGTCGTCCCAGGAATGGAGCAGCATGCGGTACCATTGCCCGGACACCCACTCGTAAGGCTCGATGCAATTGGTGCCTTCGCCCTCATGGGCGAACTTGTTGTGGCCTTCCGGGTACATTCTCTTCGCGTGAAGGAGCGCGTCTTCCCCGTTCTTTTTGTATCTCGCTTCCCAGAAGGAAATGATGCCCACTTTGCGGTCGGAGTTCTGCACGCCGCAGTACCCGTTGACGCCCCTGATGCCCTCGTAAGCCTTCTGAGTCTTCTCGCTCTTCACGTCCAGGGAGAAATTGGCCATCGCCCAGTAGGTCGCGTTGGGCGTTTTCTCGGCCATGAAATCGATCAGGAAGGAGTCGAATCTCCCGCTGGTCTCGTGCATGTGGGGGTCCGAGTAGAAATTGTAAGCCATGTATTTCAGCTCCTGCTCGGAAAAAGCCGGGAGGGAAGCGCCAAGCGCGATGGTCAGCAAAACTGCGTAAAATATGTGTTTTTTCATACAAGACCGCCTTTTTTAAACAATTTGTGATTCGGAGCGATATATCCTGCCTATATGAACTATACCATTTTTTAGGTCTTCGTTCAACACTGGTTTACCCTTGACTTTCCCGCCTGTTTCTAATAAAATACCCCTCACGATTGTTTATGCCGAAATGGCGGAACTGGTAGACGCGCTACGTTCAGGTCGTAGTAGGGATCCCCCTGTGGAAGTTCGAGTCTTCTTTTCGGCACCAAGAAAGGAAAAAATCAATGGCGGCGACTTGAAAATCAAGCCCCCTTTTGGTATTATAATCACACTTTCATCTTTTCTTGCGGGCGTAGCTCAGTTGGTAGAGCGCGACCTTGCCAAGGTCGAGGTCGTGGGTTCGAGCCCCATCGCCCGCTCCATAAAAAAACAAGCGCCAAATTTTGGCGCTTGTATTTTTGTTTTCCCGCATTGCGCTGGTCCCTTTAGTAAACGGAGGGCGCGGGAGTGATCTTCGAGGCCGCTTCCTCGGCGGCTTTAAGGTCCCTGGCTTCCTCGGCTTCTTTCTGAGCCCTGACCTCCGCGGCTTTCTGCCTGTTTTCCTCCGTCTTGTCCTTGGGCAGGTATTCTATGAGCGAGGAAAGGTCGATCTCGATCTTCAGGGAGTCTGTGAATCCCATTATCGATCGCTTCAGATCTTCGCTCTCGTAATCAAAGAATTCCTGGATGGAAGCGATGAAGTCGTTGATCATGCTGGGCGTAGCCGTCTCCCTGGCAAGATCCTTCTGGATGGCGCTCAAACCGAGTATCATTTTGTTGTTGTGCTTGTCCCTGTCGGCAATATAACGCCTGTAATCCGCTCGGGATTTCTTGATCATATCCGTCTTCTTGGCTATCTTGGAGAGCTGGGCCCTGAGGACCGGGATGTCCCTCTGGGACATTATGCTCTTAAGATCCGCGCTCATGGCGTTGTAGTATCCGAGATCGCGTTCCAACAGTTTCAAAATAGTATCGTTATAACGCGTCTCACGCTCGTTGATGATCTTGATCTCGCGTATGTGTTCCGCCAGTTCGTCAGCCATCCTTTTCATCGCGTCCCTGGCGTTGTCCTTGCTCTCGTTGGACTGCTTGCTGTTGGCTTTGGAAACGCCCCTGACGGCTGCTTCCGCGGACCGCAGGAACGGGATCATGTTCTTGATAGCCGTTTTGAAACTAATGTCGCCGCTGAGGTAAGAAGTGTCGTCCTGTTTGAAGAGCGTTTCTTTTTCTTCCTTCGCCATGGTCACCATGAGCTCTCCGGAGACCGCTTCGCGGTCAACCTTGATGTTCACGTTGCTGACGTTCTCGACGTCGTTGGTGACGGAGAGCCTGGCGTGTCTGATATTCATCAGCTTGTAGTTCTTGACGGTGTCGAAGCAGTCCATGTTCGACACCAGGTGCGCCACGATCTTGTTTTCCATGAAGAAGGAGAGCTTGTCGATCACGTAGGCCCTCGTGGCGGAAAGGTCGAACTTATGGGTCTCGTCAAGGCCCTTGGCGGACAGGAGGTGGCGCGCGGCGGTCTCCCAGTGTTTGTTGACCGTAGCGACTCTGCCAGCCAGGAAATTGTATTCCGGATCGTCGATGTAGGCGGCGTAGCATTTTTCCAAACGCTTCTCCGCTTCCGGTATGTCGCCCTGCTGGAAGAAGCGTTTGCCGCTCATGTAGTAGCACTCGTCCACCTTCGCCCTTTCTATTTTGACCGTGGAGGGAGAAAGCGACATGTAGCGGTCGTAGGACGCCAGCGCGTCGTCGTATTCGCCCTTGCCGAAATAGATCTCGAAGTTGCTGATGAGGCAGTCTTCCAGTTTTTCCTTCATGATCAGGAGTTCTTCCGGCTTTTCGGCGAGAAGATGATCTATCCTGTCCAGGGCGGAGCGATAGTTCTTCTCCGCTATGAACTTGTCGATCTCCTTGTGGAGCATGGAGACGGTGCAGTCCCTCCTGATCCTTTCCAAAACCTCCGCGGCCCGCTTGTAGGCCTTGGTCTCGCCGCAGCCGTTCTTCAACAGCGTGATCATGTTGACCACCACCACTTCGTTGGAGAGCGCCACGTTTTTCATGATGTCGGCGATGTAATTCTCGGCGGTCTTCTCGTTCATCTGGGAATTGAGGCGCGCCAGGGCCGTGTCGATATCCTTGGCGGCGGGAGTGTTGGCGTAGGCGTCTTTTATCTGCAGATAAGCGTTGTAGGCCTTGACGGTGTCGCCCTCCAGCTCCAGGTTCTCGGCGGCCTTCAGGAGGTTCATGGCGTAGAGGTCCCTGCGGTCGTGGGAGAGTTTGCGGCAGGCGGCGACCTTGTCCTTGAAATCACCCTGGCTGAAGGCTTCGGGATATTTCTCCTCGATCTTCCTCAGGGATTCCTCCACAGCGTTCCAGTAGTTGGATTCGATGTAGGAGTTGGCAAGCTTAAGTTCCGCGCTGGCCAGCTCCATGGAAAGGCTTTCCACTTTCTTTTTCGCTTCCTGGGCGGTGGAGGTGTTGGGGAAGTTCGCGGCGATGTCCCTCAAGGTCACCAAGGCCGGATCCTTCCTGCCGGAGTTGACGTAGTTCATGGCGTCGGAATAGAGCCTCGCCGCCTTGGCCTCCATCAGGAAGGGCGCGTTCTCCTTCTCAACGGCGTTCAAGCGCGCCATGGCGGAGGAATACGGGAACTTGGTCTTGAGGTTGTCCAGGATCTGCTGGCAGACGTCGTACTTTTCGTTCTTGAAATTCTGCTCCGCCGCGGAGAGGATCTTTTCCGAGAGTTCCTTCTCATAGCGGTTGTAAACGGCCTGGGCGGCGTCGGCCTCCTCCAGCTTGGAAAGGGGCGGCTCCTCGAAACGTTTGCCCTTCAGATCGTCAAAAACGATAATGCCCTCTTCGTTCACCCAGTAGGTCTTCCGGCCGGTCACGTTGTAAACCTGCGGCGCGGCGGTGATGGTGAAGGTGTCGGCGCTGATGTTCTCGAAGTAGTAGTTGTAGCCGTCCCGCATGGGGTTCTCGCCCAGTTCCCTGGCCTTGGCGTCAATGCCCGGCACGGAAAGGAAGCGGTCGGGAGTCACGTATTCGCCGCTCATGTTCTGGTCGTCGTCCACCAGAACGGCGTACTTCACGTAATATTCGGACATGCAGGCCTTCTCCAGACGCGTCACGACTTTCATTTCGTTGTGCTTCTGCGCGTCCCTTGTCATGAAGTAGAAAATGCCCAAGCCTATGACGACGCACCAAAGCAGCGAGATGGCGACGCCCGTCCAGGCCATGACTGTCCCCTTCACGGTGTTGCGGCGGCGGGAAACGGAAATAAGGCACAAGATGAGACCGATGATCTCGCCGACGCCCAGAAGCAGCGGGCCAAGGACGGAAAAGATCAGCCCCAGCTTCGCCAGGGTGTCGGAAGTCTGCACCACGAAATTGGCGTAAGGATCCACGAAGGTCCCGGGCATCGCCACTCCCCACTGCTGGCCTCCCACGGCCACCTGGTAGCCCTGCTGCTGCATGCCGTTGGGCATGACCGCCAGGGCGCCGCCTCCGGGAGCGGCGTTGGGGTTGGGAACTTGTTCAGGTTCGCCCGGGGCCTTGGCTTCCGTCATGATGACGTCCAGGACCAGAAAATCAACACCCGCCAGAGAAAACTTCAAGCCGACCTTTAGTTTCAGGCTGCTTGAGCTTTCCTCTCCGCACCTTATCTGTTTCTCGTCAAGGCTTTCCAAAAGCCAGACGCCGTCCTGGTAAGTCAAGGACGCCTGGTAATCGCTGACTCCCGGATACTCCAAAAAAACGGGGTTGTCCGGGGAAGATCCGAAAGTGGCGCTGGGGCCGGTGACCGCAACGACTTGCTTTTGCGGCGTATTGGGGAACAAGACTAGTTTCATATCTGTTATTTTACCATTTCTCTTAAAATAATGTTGAAAACGCTTCTCCTTCCGGTTGAACACAATCCGCCCTTTTGGTAGAATTACCCAATCAAGTTCAAAAACAAAGAGAAAAGTTCACTATGGCAGAACAAATCAAAACTCCCAGCGCCCATTGGGGCGACAAAGCCGTGGACCTCCTGCTCCAGCAGCGTGGCAACGGACCCTTCCTCATCGCCAGCGGCATCTCTCCCTCCGGACGCATCCACGTCGGCAACTTAAGGGAAGTCCTGACCGCCGACATCATGTACCGCATCTTAAAGGAACGCGGCCATGAGGCCAAACTAATCTTCGTGGCGGACGACTACGACGCCCTGAGGAAAGTCTATCCTTTCCTGGACCCCGCGGTCTATGAAAAATACGTGGGCTGTCCCCTCTCCGAGATCCCGGCCCCGGACGGCAGCGACCTCACCTACGCGGAATACTTCCTGCAGCCCTTCGTAAAATCGCTTAAGAAACTGAAGATCGACGCCCACGTGGTCAGGGCCAGCGAGCTCTACCGCGACGGCGTCCTCAAAAAACAGATAATCCAGGCCCTGAACGCCAGGGACGAGATCGCCGAGATCCTGACGAGAGTCACCGGCAAAGAGATCGGCGAAGACTGGAGCCCCTTCAATCCCCACTGCCGCCTCTGCGGCAACATGAAGACCACGAAGCTTGTGAAGTGGCATCCTGAAACGGAAGAGATCACCTACTACTGCTCGCACTGCGACAAGGAACGCACCGTTCCCGTGGTGGGCAACGGCAAGCTGACCTGGCGCGCCGACTGGCCGGCCCGCTGGGCGGCCCTGGGCGTGGACGTGGAGCCCTTCGGCAAAGACCACGGCGGCAAGGGCGGCAGCTACGACACCGGCAAAGAGATCGTGAGAAAGATCTACGGCGGCGTGGAGCCCTTCCCCATCATCTACGAATGGATCCGCCTGAAAGGCCTGGGCGACATGAGCTCCTCTAAAGGCAACGTGGTCTCCGTGGACGAAGTCCTGGAAGTGGTGCCCCCCGACGTTCTGCGTTATTTTATCACCCGCC
>JAFZID010000192.1 GCA_017554565.1 bacterium | reverse complement strand
GGGAGAAGAGCTCCTCCACGTCCTCGTTGCGCATCCTGACGCAGCCGGCGCTGGAGGCTTTGCCGACGGTGTCGGGCTCCCAGGTGCCGTGAATGCCGAAGCCGGGATACGAAATGGCCATCCAGCGGGTGCCCAGGGCGTTTTCAGGATCGCCGTAGGGGATGGGCTTGGAGTTGTCCTTGTACCAGATCGGTTCCTTCTGCTTCAGGTTGATGATGTAGTCGCCGCGGGGAGTGTTGTCGTTCTTGCCGGTGCCCACGGGATAGCTTTTGAAAAAGTTGGTCTGCCCGTCCCAGATGCGGTAAACCCTCAGCTTGAACTCCGGAATGGAGACGTCGATGAGATAGGAGGACATGTCGATCCTGAGCCTCTGGTTGATCCTGATCCTGTCGGAGTTCATGCGGTTCACGAAAAGAATGGAATCCGCGGTGGTCTTGTATTTCCTGGCTATGGAATTGAGGATCTCGCCGGAACGGACAACGTGGTTGGTGATGAAATCAAGCTTGGCTTCCCTGAGTTCGGAGATGTTGCGGTCGCCGATGTAGGCTTCCGCCTGCTTCGCCTCGGCGCTCTGGGGGAATCCGTCTATCAGGGCCTGGCGGATCAGGTCGGAGTTCTGGGTGTCGCCCTTGGCGTTGGAGGCGTTCAGGCTCTCCAGAAGGAATCCTTTGGAGGCTTCGTTTTTGGGATATTTCTCCCGGAAGGCTTTTTTCGCCGCCTCTTTGTCGGAGGCGAAGGCGATCAGTTCGAACTCGGCCCTGGCCTGGACTTCAGGATTCGTGTGGACCGCTTTGACTTTTTCCCAGGTCTCCTTGTTCGGTTTTCCCAGGGCGGTCTCGCAGAGAGCCTGCTTGTAAAGGGCGTCGGCTTGGGAAGCGGGGGTCTTTTCATATTTCCGCACCGCTTTTTTGAAGATGGGCAGAGCGAAGGAATAGCGCTGTTCCTGAAGAGCTTTGTCAGCTTCCGCCAGCTTTTCCTCAAAGGGCTTTCTGGTGGCGCAGAGTATGGCGACCGTTCCGGCTATGCCAAGAAGCACGATGATCAAAAAAACTTTTTTCATTATTTGTCCGCTGGATTAGTTATTTGGTCTTTTTGCCGTCCTTGGGGGCGGGGCCTTCGCCTTTGGCGCCTTTCTCTTTCTTGGCTTTCTTCTGCTGCTCCTCGATGTCGGAAGCCACGGAGTCGGTGGTCAGGGGATAGAAGACCAAAGCGGGGACTCTGTTGCGGAAAGTCTTGTAGTTGTTTCCGATGTCGGAAGACTCGGCGTCGGACTCTTCGCCTTCCTTGGCTTTGTCCTTATCTTTGTCTTTATCTTTGTCTTTATCTTTGTCCTTGTCCTTCTTATCCTTCTTGTCTTTGTCCTTGTCCTTCTTGTCGTCGGTCTTCTTGCCCATGAAGGAATCGCGGTGCAGGCTGGCGAAGTAGTTGTCGTAATCCTTGTCAAAGTTGCGGTTCTGCTCCTTGGATTTGCGCATGAGGTAGATGAGGGGCAGGGCGTCTTTGATGGAAAGGTAATCGTAAAGGGCGCTGGCCTGGCGCAGGTAATAGTAGAGCTTGGCGTTGTCCGTGGGCGGGCCGTTCTTCACGAAGGAGTCGATGCCTATGAGGCCGCTCTTCTCAAGAGGCAGATATTTGAAGGGCAGGGAGCCGGACTTAACTTTCAGGAGCATGTCGTAGGTGACGGGCTTGCCCTGGAAGCGGGAGACCTGGACAGGTCCGCCTTCCGTGATGACGGAAGTAAGATCGCTGCAATAGGCCGCGAATCCGAGCGTCAGGAACTCGTTGACGGAGCCTCGGGGATTCACCACGGAGAGGAATTCGTCCAGGACTGCGGCGGCCACGGTGTAGGCGAAAGCCTCGGCGTTCCAGTCCTTGTTCACGGGGGTCAGGAAGACGTAAAATTCCCTGTAGCCTTTGGCGTTGTAGATGGTCTGGACGGGGGAGTTGCGGAGTCCCGTGCCCTTGAGCATCGTCCAGTCTTCGCTCTTGGTAACGAAGAAGACCTTGCCTTTAAATTTTCCGGCCCAGTTGATGAAGTCGGTCATGACCAGCGCTTCCGTGGCTTTGTCGAAAGCGGAGTCGCCGGCGGCGAGGATGGCTTCGATGCCGTAGAATTCGGCGGTGTCGATCTCCGCGGCCTTGCCGCCCTTCACGACTTTGCATTTCTCGGGATAGACAGCCATAAAGCGGGTGCTTTCAGCCACGACTTTTTTCTGCCCTTTCATGGAGTTCCCCAGCCTTGTGGAGTGGTTGCTCTCGCCCTGCTTGAGAAGCCTGATGTCATTTTGACGGAAAAGCTTCCAGGTCTTCTGGACGTCGGCTTCGGAATTGACGCTGATCTTGCTGCAGTAAGATTTGGCACCGCGGTCGCTGCCGGCTTTGCCGTTCAGCCTGGACATGTAGTCGCTGAATTTGGGAGGCGCGAACTGCGGGCCGGCGGCGGCTTTCTCAGCTTCAGCCTCCGTCAGGGCGCCGGCGGTTTCCTGGCCGGCTTCGGCGGCGGTATTTTCCGCCGGAGCTGTCTCGGCGGACGTTTCGGAAGCGGCTTCCGCTGTTCCGGTTTCCTCTTCCTCGGCTTCTTCGCTTTCGTCGGATTCTTCTACCAGGGCGTTGCCCTCTTCGTCGAACTGGACGTCTTCGTCGTCGAATTCCTCATCGGCCATTGCGGGGACGCTGATCGCCAAAAGGGAGATCAGAAGCAGGTAAAAAAGATTTTTTTTCATATCTATCACCTCAAAATTTAGTGAACTTGAAATGGGGTTCGGATCTGTTTATTTGCTCTCGGGTGTCTCGGGAGCGGAAGCGTCTTTGGCTTCCGGTTCGGGTTCCTTTTCGGCGGAGGCTTCGGGCGCTGCCGCGCTCTCGGCTTCCTTGGCTTCCGGTTCAGCGGGAGTCTCGGCGGGCTTTTCACCAGCCTCGGCGGGGGCCGCCTCGCCGGCTTCCTTCACCTCGGCGCCGCCTTCGGCTTCTTTCTGCCCGGCTTCGCCGGCCGCTTCGCCTTCCGCGCCGCCTTCGGCTTTCTCAGCCGCGGCTTTCTCTTTGGCTTTCCTGGCTTCGATGATGTCCTTGGTCATCTTCTCCTGGGTCATTTCGTAGAAAAGACGGTTGGCGGCTTTTTCCAAGGCCTTCAGGTCGGCTTCGCCGACGATGACGACGTTGGTGGTCGGTTTCTGCTCCTTCACGGCGGCGCCTATGATGCCGCGCTGCATCTCGCAATAGGAAATGCTGAACTCCTTGTCGAAGGAGCGGCCCTGGGAAAGGGAGCGGATGAGGGACAGAACGCCAAGGGGAGACTCTTTCCAGAGTTTCTCGAAGACGCCGCGGCTCTCGCGCAGGAAGTAATATTTCTGTTCCGGGATCTGGGGCAGGGTCTGGGCTTCCTTCAGTTCGGCGAAAGGCACGAGGCGTTTTTCCTTCAGGGGAAGCATGATGCCGACTTTCGGCCTTTTGATCTTTTTGGCTTTGCCGTTGATCACGACTTCGCCGACCTGCTTGGGAGTGAAATCCGGGGGAGCCACGCAGGCTTCAAGGCCGGAGAGTTCGCCGGAGACGCCGACGTTGACGAAGAGCGGAAGCTTGGAGTCCGGGCGGCCGGACAGCACGCGGCAGTACTCCTTCACGATCTGTTCCGAAACGGCGTAGCAGAGAGTCTGGGGGACGTATTCGGCGCAGCAGGCGTCGTCCAGGATGATGAACTCGCGGGAATTGTCGGAGACGCTGACGTTCGCTGTTATCGACTCGGCGGATTCGTTGCTCCTAAGCCTCATCCACATCATGGTGTTGGGAATGATGTAGATCCTGCCGGGATAATCGGACCAGTCCATGAATTCGCCCACCAGGAGTTTTTCCGTGACGGCGACATAGTTGGATTCGGCTATGGTGAGGAGGTTCTGCAGATGTTCCATGTTGTCGGTCCTTTTGCGCTTGTCCTCCACGGTGACGGTGGTGTGGCTGGGGCCGGTGATGAGGAAATACTCGCCGGTCAGCGTGATCTCGCCGCCGTACATGGCGCGGTAGCCTTTCGTTTTGGTGAACTCCTTGGCGCGGGCGGGGATGTTGCTGCGGTCAGCCTTGGCTACGGTCTCGTTGTCATAGAGCCTGAAGCGGCTGTAGTATTCGTTGACGCCCTCGGGGGTGTCGAGGCCGAAAAGGCGGGTGTAAAGCGTTATGGCGGTGCCACTCTGCTCCACCTGGCCGACGGTCTTCTTGACCTGCAGGACTTTCGGGGGTTCGTCGTGGCTCGCCATGACATAGGCTGCGCTCAGAAGAAAAAGAAGGGCGAAAACAGTAGCTCGTTTCATGTTTTTCCTCACTTCAGATTTGAATGTTAAATTCCGGTGTGGCCGAAACCGCCGGATCCGCGCAGGGTGTCGCCAAGCTCCTCCTCGCTTTGGCAGAGGGAGACGCTGGCTCTCTCGACTTTCTGGAGGACCAGCTGGGCGATGCGCATGCCGCGG
>JAFZID010000191.1 GCA_017554565.1 bacterium | reverse complement strand
CCCTTGAGCAGACAGTTCCAAAGCGAACTGCGCTGCGAGGGCGGCAGCGTCAAACTCTATCTGACCGACCTGGCGAGCACCCCGGAACTGATCACGGACACCGTGCCCCAGGGCGAATTCTTCCGCTACGGCTACAGGATCAACACCGACGCCGGCAAGAAGACCCTGAAGCGCGTCTTCTTCGGCGACAAAGTCTATACGGTGGACAAACCCATCGACGGCCAGAAGGTCGTCTCCGGCGGTTCGATCGAGGACATGCGCATCTATCTGCCGAAGGGCGGCAGCAAGCTCGACGTCGCCAACTTGAACATGAGAACGGAAGCCTTCGAGACTCCGAAACTTTTCGTCTGCTCCCGCTCCTTCAACCTCGGCGAAGAATATATGGAATGGGCGCTGACCAACAGCTACGCCACGGAAAGCATAACCTTCACCGCCAGGATAACGGAAGGCGCCGACAAGTTCAGCGTCGAACCTGAGAGCGGAACTTTCAACGACGTCTGCAACCTCAGGATCACCGGCCCTGAAAACAGAGCGAGGGCGACTTATCTCTGGGGCACGGTTGAGATCGACGCAGGCGCGGCCGGCAGGAAGACCATGCGCTTCGGCTGTCCCTCCGGCTGCGATGAAAACGGCTACGTCCTCTACAGGTCCTCTTTCGACAGCTATCCGGAAGGCACCGAGATGGAAGACGTCGAGGCGAGCTGGAAATGCGAGAACAGCACGACGGCGACTTCAGGGATATACAAGGACAAAGGCTATGTCAGAGTGACCAAGGCGCGCAACTCCTCGCTGCCCACTACCGAGCAGGGCGCCTTCTGCCAGGTCGGCCTTCCCGAAGGCGTGATAGACGACATGCCTCTGACCATAACTTGCCAGCTCAGGTTCCCGGAATCCTTCAAGGGCTATTTCTACCACACGCAGGACGAGCCTCACAGACAGTTCCAGAGCGCCTTCACCACGACTTCGACAGGCGGGCAGAAGTTCATCAAGGTGACGCTTACGGACTATTTGAGGAACACCGGGCTCATGACCAACAAGGCTAACGTTGACTCTTTCTTCGAGTACTCATTTGACATCTCCTTCACGAACGCTGTGAAGTATCTCGATTCCATTACCTTCGCCAACGTTACGAAAGACGAGGGCCGCAAGATAACCGGCACCAAGATCAGCGAGTCCGACGGCGTGGATAGTCTCTGCTTCAGGCTGACTTACGACGGCACTTACGTGGACATCAGGGACCTTACCGTCTCCATAGGTCCTTACGTGCCCGAACCCGGAACGCTTGTTCTGATCCTGGCGCTCCTTGGGCTTCCTTGTCTGAGGAAGTATCTTTTGATATAATCTCCAAAGTTTTTTATTTAAATTACTCTTATCCAGGGGAAATATATGGCCGAACAACTCAACGAGTTCTTAGAAAAGATCCAGAAGGAAGCCGTGGACAAAGCCGCGGAGCAAGCCGAACAGAAGCTTAACGCCGCAAAAGCGGAAGCGGCGAAGATCATCGCCGACGCGAGAGCCGAAGCTGACAAGATCATCGCCGACGCGGAAGCCAAGGCGAAACAGTTCGCGGAAAACGGCGAGAAGACTCTGCGCTTCGCTTCCAGAGACGTGCTTACCTACACCCGCCAGGAGCTTGAGAACCTTCTGAAGAAAGTCTTCGCGGAAAAAGCCGCGGAAGTTTTGAAACTGGAAGACATCAAGCCGATCATCCTGAAACTGGCCGGGAGCTGCGAAGGCGACGTTGTGATCGAAGTGCCGGAAGGCAGCGACGTCGAGAAGCTGCAGCAGTATTTCATGAGCGAACTGGCCGGCAAGGCCAAGGGCGGCGTCAAGGTCTGTCCCGTCAAGGGCCTGAAGGCCGGCGCCTCCGTCGTTTCCGTGAACGGCGATCTGAAGATAGAACTTTCCGACGAGACTCTGGTGGAGCTTCTCAGCTCCCAGCTCTCGCCTAAACTCGCCGCGGTCCTGAGAGACTAAAAGATGAGCAATTACTACACTTTCGTCTGTTCGCTTCCGTACCTGAATTTTGAAGGCGAACCGCCAATGTCGCCGGACGAATTCATCGAGAGGGCCGCTCCCTGGCTCTCCGAAGAGGAACTGAAAGCGCTGACAAACCCCGACGCCAAATTTGACGTCGCCGCGGAATGGGCTCTCTGGGAGAGATCCATGAGAAGCGCGGTGGCGCAGGTCAGGGCCGCGAAGCTTGGAAAGGAATTCCAGGCCGACAGGCTGAATACCGAGGTTATGGACGGCGCCACAAGGCAGGGGATAGCCGAACTCTATAAAAGCGGCGAACCGCTGAAGATCGAAAGGGGCCTGGATCTTATCTGTTTCTCGCACCTGGATGAAATGAGCGCCGGGCATTTCTTCGACTACACGGCGGTTTTCTGCTATTTCAAGAAACTTAATATCCTCTGGCGCTGGAAATGCCTCGACGACCTGAAAGGCAGGGAAGTGCTTAAAAATTCATGCTTGGTAAAAAGTTAAAATAGGAGTTATAGATGGCTGTATCAGTTGGACGAGTTGCTGCCGTCAACAGCAACATCATCACCGTCAAATTCGCGGACAAGGTGATCCAGAACGAGGTGGCTTACGCCGTCATAGGCGACAAGCGCCTGAAGTCTGAAGTTATCAGGATCCGCGGCGAATACGCCGACCTTCAGGTTTACGAGGACACCCGCGGCCTGAAGCAGGGCGACGCAGTTGAATTCACGGGCGAACTTTTGAGCGCCGAACTTGGCCCCGGTCTTTTGAGCCGGACCTACGACGGACTGCAGAACCCGCTTAACGATCTTGCCGCGGAGTGCGGCAACTTCCTGCAGCGCGGAAAATATCTGCCCGCCCTGGATATGCAGAAAGCCTGGGAGTTCACCCCGACCGCCAAGGTCGGCGACGAAGTGGAAGCCGGCTACTGGCTGGGCTTCGTTCCCGAAGGCATCTTCAAGCACCAGATCATGGTCCCTCTGAAACTGAGAGGCACTTGGAAGGTGAAGTCCATCGCTCCCAAAGGCAGCTACACCGTGACGGAAAAGATCGCGGAAGTGGAATCCCTTGAAGACGGAACCGTTGAAACGGTCGCCATGCGCCAGGAATGGCCGGTGAAGCTCGCCATCAACGCTTACGCGGAAAGGCTGCGCCCCCTGGAACCGATGGTGACGCAGACGCGCATCATCGACACTTTCTTCCCGATCTCCCGCGGCGGCACCTACTGCATTCCCGGCCCCTTCGGCGCCGGCAAGACAGTCTTGCAGCAGGTCACGAGCCGCAACGCGGACGTTGACATCGTTATTCTGGCGGCCTGCGGCGAGCGCGCCGGCGAAGTCGTGGAAACGCTCCGCGAGTTCCCGGAACTCATCGACCCGAGAACGGGACGCTCTTTGATGGAACGAACCATCATCATCTGCAACACCAGCTCCATGCCGGTGGCGGCCCGCGAAGCCTCCGTTTACACGGCGGTGACGCTGGCCGAGTATTACCGCCAGATGGGACTGCACGTTCTTCTCTTGGCCGACTCCACTTCCCGCTGGGCCCAGGCGCTGCGCGAGGTGTCCGGCCGTTTGGAAGAGATCCCGGGCGAGGAAGCTTTCCCGGCTTACCTTGAATCTTTGATCGCGAACTTCTACGAAAGGGCCGGCTACGTCAAGCTCTATAACGGCGAGAAAGGTTCCGTCACCATCGGCGGCACCGTCAGCCCCGCCGGCGGCAACTTTGAGGAACCCGTCACTCAGGGAACCTTGAAAGTCGTGGGCGCGTTCCACGGTCTTTCCAGGGAACGTTCCGACGCCCGCCGTTACCCCGCCATCAACCCGCTGGATTCTTGGAGCAAATACCCCAACCCCGTTAGTGAGAAAGTTCCGGAAGCCAGGGCTATTCTGAGGCGCGGCAACGAAGTCAGCCAGATGATGAAAGTGGTGGGCGAAGAAGGCACAAGTATGGATGACTTCGTGCTCTTCCTGAAGTCCGAATTCCTGGACAACGCTTTCCTGCAGCAGGACTCCTTCGACGAAGTGGACGCCGCCTGCTCCCTTGAGCGCCAGCGCTACGTCTTCGAGAAGATGCTCTCCATCATAAAGACGAAGTTTTCCTTCGACACCAAGGACCAGGCCCGCAGCTTCTTCCTCGAACTGACCAGGGAATTCAAGAACTGGAACATTTCGCCCTGGGGAAGCGAGAAGTGCAAGGCAGCCGAAGAGCTTCTTGACAAACACGTCGCTGAGCGCAGAGCCTAAAGGAGACAAAGAATATGCAGACTATACACACCAGAGTTTTACAGATAGCAGGCAGCGTCATTACGGTCTCCGCCACGGGCGTAGGCTACAACGAGCTCGCGGAAGTCACCAGTAAGAGGGGAACGTCCCTGGCCCAGGTCATCAAGATCGCGGGCGACCTCGTCTCCCTCCAGGTCTTCGCTGGCGCCCGCGGCATCGCCACCAACGACGAAGTGCGCTTTCTTGGCCGCAACATGCAGGTCAGCTTCAGCGACGATCTTCTGGGCCGCGTCTTCAACGGCAGCGGCCAGCCCCGCGACAGAGGCCCGGCACTTCAGGGCAAAGCGGTGGATATCGGCGGCCCTTCCGTCAACCCCGCCAGGCGCATCATCCCGCGCCACATGGTGAGGACCGGCATCCCGATGATCGACGTCTTCAACACGCTTGTGGAATCCCAGAAACTGCCGATCTTCTCCATCGCCGGCGAACCGTACAATGAATTGCTCGCCCGCATCGCCATGCAGGCGGAAGTCGATATCATCGTCTTCGGCGGCATGGGTCTTAAGCACGACGACTATCTTTTCTTCCGCGACACCTTCGAGGAACGCGGCGCGCTGGTCAGAACGGTCATGTTCGTCCATACGGCCGCCGACCCCATCGTGGAATGCCAGATGGTGCCGGACATGTGCCTGGCCACCGCCGAGCAGTTCGCCGTGGCGGGCAAGCGCGTGCTTGTCCTTCTGACCGACATGACGAACTTCGCGGACGCCATGAAAGAGATCGCCATCACCATGGAACAGGTCCCGGCCAACCGCGGTTACCCGGGCGACCTCTACAGCCAGCTGGCCAGCAGATATGAAAAGGCCGTGGACTTTGAGGACGCCGGCTCCATCACCATTCTGGCCGTCACCACCATGCCCGGCGACGACGTCACGCACCCCGTGCCGGACAACACCGGCTACATCACGGAAGGCCAGTTCTATCTGAAGAACGGCCGCATCGAGCCCTTCGGTTCGCTCTCCCGTTTGAAACAGCAGGTCAACAACAAGACCAGGGACGACCACCGCGCCATCATGAACACCATGATCCAGCTCTACGCCCAGTGCCGCGAGACTCAGGAGAAACAGTCCATGGGCTTTTTGATGAGCGCCTGGGACCTTAAGCTCCTGAAGTACGGAAAACTTTTCGAGGATAAGCTCATGGATCTAAGTGTGAACATTCCCTTGGAAGGCGCCCTCGACCTCTGCTGGCAGATCCTGGGCGAATGCTTCGAAAAGACCGAGATCAGCTTGAAACCGGAATTAATCGCCAAATACTGGCCCGCAAAATAAACCATGGCCAAACTTAAATTTTCCAAATCAGCCCTGAAAAGCGAACGCGACGCGCTCAGCCGCTACCGCCGCTTCCTGCCGACGCTCGAACTGAAAAAGGAGCAGCTGGTGGCGGAAGTCAGGCGCATCGAGAAAGAGCAGGCTGAAATAATCAAGCGCGAGGAAGACTTGAAGACAGGCCTCGAGAAGTGGACCGTGCTCTTCAGTGAGCCGGTCGAACTCGACAAGCTTGTTTCGGTCAAGGCCGTGAAGACCAGGGAAGGCAACATCGCCGGCGTTCCAATCCCCATCTACGAGGAGACGGAATTCGCCCTGGCCGATTACGACCTTACGACGACTCCCGCCTGGGTGGACTACGGCATCGCGGCCGTGAAACAACTTTCCTCTCTGCAGAACCAGCGCGCTGTTCTCGCTGAACAGCAGCGCCTCATAAACGCTGAGATGCGCGTGACAGTGCAGCGCATCAACCTCTTCGACAAGGTCAAGATCCCTGAATGCAAGTCTAACATCAGGAAGATCCAGATCTTCATCGGCGACCAGCAGGCCAGCGCGGTGGTAAGAGGCAAGATCGCCAAGCGCAAAAGCACGGAGAAAGGAGGACTGACGGCATGATAGTCGATATGCAAAAAGTCGCGATCCTTTCCATCGCCTCCGAAGAAGAAAAACTTCTGCAGCAGCTGAGAGAGCTTGGCGTTCTGCACATCACGCAGAAGGAGAAGCCCGAGCGCCGCTCCAAGGATTCCGTCTCCGACAGGATCAAAGTCGCGCAGGGCGTTTTAAACACGCTCCTCAACTGCCCGAAGAGCAATAATGTTCCTGACCTTTCCCCCGAGGAGATAATGAAGAAGGTCCAGGAGCTCACCGCCGCCATCACAACTGACACGGAAAGCGCGCAGAAACTCAAAAATCAGCTTGAGCTTTTGAGCGCCTGGGGCGACTTCGATCCCTCCATCATCCGCGAACTCAGGAAGAGCGGCGTCATCGTGAAACTCTATTCCTGCCAGGAAGAGCAGGAGCCGGAAGCGCCCTACGGCGTCATCAAACAGGTGATCGCCAGAGCGAAAGGCCAGGTTTACTTCGCCCTTTGCGGCAGGGAAGATTTCACGCTGGAACTGCCGGAAGTCTCTCTGCCCGATAGATCGACCAGGGAACTGAAGCTGGAATACGAAGGCCTCCTCAATCGCACGGAAAATTCCAAGCAAGAGCTGAACAGCTTGAGGGGCGCCGTCCCTGCCTTGGAAAAATACCTGAAAGAATTGGAAAGGGATTACGCCTATGCCAGTGCTTTCGATTCCGTGACGGTGGAAGGCAAGATCGTCTATCTGGAAGGCTTCGTGCCTGATCCGGAGATGGGAAAACTCATCGAGACCGCCAAGACGGAGGGCTGGGGCCTTTGGTACGAGAAAGCCGACCGCAACGATCCCGCGGTCCCGACGCTCCTCGACCTGCCCGGCTGGCTGAAGCCGGTGAAAGTCGTCTTCGACTTCATCGACGCCATGCCCGGCTACAACGAGTGCGACGTTTCTCTCCCGGTCATGATCTACTTCACGCTCTTCTTCTCAATCATCGTCGGCGACGCGGGCTACGGCCTCATCTATCTCATCGCCTCGATAATTTTGAAGCTGAAAGTGAAGGCCAGGGCCGCTCAGCCGGCCATCGTCTTCCTCATCATCCTGAGCTGCGGCACGGTCGTCTGGGGACTTCTGAACGGCGCCTTCTTCGGCATCGCCAAGGAAAGTTTGCCGGTCTTCCTGAGAGGCCTGCCCTGTCTGCAAGGGGATAAGTCCATGGCCTGCGTGCAGTGGTTCTGCTTCGCTGTCGCTCTGACGCACCTGGCGGGCGCCAGGATCTGGCGCGCCGTTATTGCCGGCTCCGTCAGGGAAGCTCTCGGCAACCTCGGCTGGATGTTCTTTTTGACCTGCAATTTCTTCGCCATCATCACGATGATCGTGGGAGACACCTTCCCCTTCGTAGAGCATGCGGGATTGCAGTCCTTCCCGGTCTGGTGCTACTCCGGCGGCATCATAGGCGCCGTTCTGATCCTTCTGTTCAGCGTCAACTGGAGCAACATCGGCGACGTACTCTACACGCCCTTCAACTTCATCAACAGTTTCGTGGACGTCCTCTCTTACATCCGTCTTTTCGCGGTGGGACTTTCCGGAACTTACATCGCCCAGTGCTTCAACGACATGGGTTCGATGCTCTACGCCGGGCAGACTGGCTGGAAGCTAGTTGTCTTCGGGCTTTGCGGAGCGCTGGTCATAATGATCGGACATATCCTCAACATCGTGCTTGGCATGATGAGCGTTTTGGTGCACGGACTGAGGCTCAATACGCTGGAATTCAGCAACCATATGCAGATAAACTGGGAAGGCAAAGCCTACAAGCCTTTCAGTGGATCGATAGAAAACAATTAATCAAAGGAGAATAAATATGAACGAATTTCTGCAAACCGCTCTGATGTACGCTGGCGCTCTCTGCGCCGTTGGCTTCGCCGGCATGGGTTCCGCTCTCGGCACCGGCTGCGCCGGACAGGGCGCCGTGGGCGCCTGGAAGCGCAGCTACATGCAAAACAAGCCCGCCAGTTTCCAGCTGACGGTCTTCGCCGGCGCTCCGCTTTCCCAGACCATTTACGGCATGATCATCATGTTCATCATCATGGGCGGCAAAGCTCAGTACTATCCGACCTACCTGGCCATCGGAGTGGTCGGCGGCATCGCCATCGGCCTTTCCGCCTGGATGCAGGGCAAGGCCGCCGCGGGCGCCTGCGACGCTTTCGGCGAGACCGGCAAGGGCTTCGTGAACTACCTCTTGGCTCTGGGCATCATCGAGACCGTGGCCATCTTCATCATGGCCTTTTCCCTGATCCTCATTTCCAAGCTTCCGGCCTAAAAGCAATTTGAAGCGCCGCGGTCCCGCGGCGCTTTTTTTAACGTCAGATGTATTTTCTTCCCGTTGAAAAGATCCGCGCCCTTGACCAGGAGGCGATGGATATGGGCATTCCCGGAGCCGTTCTCATGGAGAACGCCGGCTACGCCGCGTTTTGCTTTTTGAGAAAGGTCTTCGCGCCCCAAGCCTCCCGCTTCGTTGTTTTGGGCGGCTGCGGAAACAACGGCGGGGACGCCTGGGTGGTTGCCCGCTACCTGATCCAGGACGGCCTTAAGTGCGACGTTGTGCTTTTGGGAGACGTCGTCAAACTGAAAGGCGACGCGCTTCTGCAGTACCGCAGGCTGGAACGTTTGGGCGCTCCCATCCTCAGTCTGAAGACTCCCGAGGGGATAAGCGATTATTTGAACCTTTGGCGGGGAGACGTCATAGTGGACGGCATGTGCGGCAGCGGATTCAAAGGCGGCGCCAACGCGCTTTTGGCCTCCGCCGTCGCGGCTGTCAACAGAAACCGCGCCAAGGTCCTTGCTCTGGACATCCCCAGCGGCCTTCCCTCGGACGGGGAGGAGCCGAGGCTCTGCGTGAAAGCTGACTGGACGGTCTCCTTCGCCCAGGGCAAGCAGGTCTTCCTGAGCGAACACAGTTATTGCTGCGGACGCACGGAGATCGTTGACATCGGCTGCCCGGAACTCAGGAATTTCACTTCCCCCGCCCGGGCGCTCTCCCTTGCTGAGGCCGGCAAGCTTCTTCCGAAGCCTCAGGAGAACGGCCACAAATACAAGAGGGGACATCTGCTGGTCTTGGCCGGCTCCGAGGGCATGGGGGG
>JAFZID010000190.1 GCA_017554565.1 bacterium | reverse complement strand
TCCTGCTTTTCGGATTTATCGCCTGGCTGACCAAAAACATTTGGGTCATCTGGGGATTGTTGTGTTTCATTTTTGTGGTCGTGATTTATTTGCTTGCCCAACAATGACCTTAGGAATTTACAATCTGTTTGAGATCTTGGGCGTTGTTCTTGGTCTCTTGGCCGCCAGATGCCTGTCTATTCCCAAGGCCGAAAACAAGAACGGGCTGAGCGTCTATATTTGCCTACTTTTGGGGCTAATAATAGGCATGAAGCTGCCGGTCATAATAAGCTACGGATTTGAGGGCAACCTTGGCTTCACCGGGAAAAGCTTTATGGGCGGCGTCCTCGGAGCTTTCACCGCCATCAACCTCTATAAGATCTTCACTCATCAAAACCAATCATCCTTCGGCGGCCGTTTTGTCATTCCTTTGGCAATAGCCGCAGGGATCGGAAAGATCGGCTGTTATTTTAACGGCTGCTGCGCGTCTTGTTGTGGCATTCCCGTCCAGCTTATCGAAAGCGTATTCCAAATTATCGCCGCTTTTTCGCTCTTCCTTTTTTACAGGCGAACAAAAAGGGCCGATCTGCTTTTCCCCGTCTATCTCTTGTCTTATTTGATCATGCGTTTCCTGGTGGAATTCATAAGGACCGAACCGCGTGTCATTGGCCCTTTCACCATTTACCATATACTGGCTGTCATATACATTCCTATCGTTTTTCTAGTTTTAAGGAGGCGTAGACGTGATGGAGTTTGTCAATAAATTAGCTGATCGTTCCATAGACCAAACGCTCTTTTTTGTAGGGATGGGCTTCGTTTACGCAACAGGCATTATTCTGCTTGTCGCGGTCATTTTGAAATTCATCGAGCACGCCAAACATCGCCAGAAACTGGACAAGGAAGCCTCAAATTTCTTCGCCACCAGGGAAATGACGATATTGGTCATTCTATTGTTTCCCTTCTGGTTGAATTCATTCGGTCAATTCAAAATAGAAGATCAAGTTACGCGCTATATCTTCTTTGCGATCGGTTTGACCTCGCTGCTTTTTGCCACTGTTTGGCATATCTGGGCCAAAGTAAACATCGGCACATTGTGGTCGGACGACATCGAGATAAAAGCAAATCATCCCATAATCATCCGGGGCGCCTTCTCCCTGGCCAGGCATCCGATGTACGCTTCGCTTTTGCTTTGGTGCGCAGGCTGCTCGATCATGCTTTTCAACTTCATGAGCTTCCTGGCGGTGGCGCTCATCTTCCTTCCCTTGATGTACAAAAGAGCCAAGGATGAGGAGCAGATGCTTATCCAAAAAGATCCCGACTATCTTCTCTACCAGAACAACACCCGCATGCTGGTGCCGACTTTGTCCGGCTGGTGGTCGATCGCGGTGCGCCTTGTTCTGGTCGCTCTTCTGGCTTATTTTGTGATAACGGACAAGCTGACGCTGCCCGCGCTCTTTTTCCTAGCCTTCATGCACCTTTATTTCGGCTATTCCTTTATGCCGGAGAAGGTGGCTTTCTCCTACCGTTCAAAATCCGGCATGATCGCCGTCATAGGCCTTGTCAGCTTGTATCTCTGGCATCCTATCATCTACCTCAACTACGTCATCATGGCCATGTGCCTTTACGGCCTAAGATGGAACTGTCCCTGCATGCTGGTCTATGAAAAATACCACGGCTGCCCCTGCTTCGCTCTGGCCAAGCGCTGCTTTATCCGCGAGAAAAAAGACTAATCCGTGACGCGCAGTTCGCGGCTCTTGAGATCGAAGTTTCCGCCGGCTAAGAGATTCGTGAAGAAGCGCTCCAGGTAAACCAGATCGGGATGTATGCCCTTGGGCAGATTGGTGTAATTCGCCCTGACCAGAGCGTTGCGGAAATAAAAAGCTTTCTCGGCAAAGAGATCGTTATCCGCTTTGAAGCCGAGGGCGTTGAGATATTTTATAGCGAATATGGCCGTGGCGCGGGTGTTCCCTTCGCCGAAAGCGTGTATCTGCCACAGATCGGCGATAAAACGCGAGAAATGCGATATGGTCTCCTCAACGCTCAATCCTTTATAGCTGAATTCCTTTTCTTTAGAGATATCGTATTCAAGCGTATCCGCTATAACGTCCCAGCTCTCGTAACGAACGGTGTCGTTATTCAGCACCCACTCGTCTTTAGTGATGTTGTAATCTCTGATCTTTCCGGCATGAGGAAAAACGCCCGTGAACAATTTGCGATGGATTGCTATGTAAGAGGGAACGGACAAGGTGAAGGTCGGCTCTGAAAGGAGTGCGGCGATCCGTTGCGCAACGATGTCGGCTTCGTCAGTGCGAGTCTTGGCGGCTTCTTCCCTAATAGACCTGGACTTGTAGTATTCCGATATGATCTTACCGGTCTCTTCAATGGTGATCTCGCCTTCGATGTTGCGCAAAGCGGTTTCCCGCAGATAAGAGGATGTCGTCAGGTCATCCACCTTCTGCAAGCCTATCGCGGTGCGCCAAATAAGCGCCTTCTCACTTTTGCCAGGATCAGCGGCCTTTTTGTATTCGCCAAACTCCGCTAAACCCTCGATTTTTTCATCATCTGTCATTGATTTTAATCACCATTTGATATCGTTCTGTTCGGCATATATTATACCAAATTAGAGCCCCAAAAGCCACGAAAAAAGGCGGTATCAAAGCTTAACAGCCGCGTGACTTTATAAAGGGGGATTTATAACAAGCAGGGGCTTTTTTGGTCTAATGTAAATTTTTAACGACATTTAAGCCTTGCTTTGCCATGTTTAATTTTATACAATTAAAAAAATTTGATTTTCGTTTTCAAAGGCTTCAAATTCATTTTTTAGCTTTTGAGACTAATTCCTGTTAAACCGTTGGAGAACAGCTATGAAAGAAATCGCAACGTGTTACAAAAAATACTTTGATTTTACAGGCAAAGCTTCCAGAAAGGAATTTTGTTATTTCTTCAATTATTGGTTTGTATCAATGTGTTTGCTGGGCGGTGCTAATAGTGTTATAGAGCACGAACCTGAACCAGAGCTTTGGCTTCTTTTGATAGGCGTGCTGTTTTGGCTGCTGCATCTTTCAACGATCATTCCGCTGCTGGCTGTAACTTCCAGGCGTTGGCACGATCTTGGGCGCTCCGGATGGTGGACGTTGCTTTGGCTGTTTCCCTGTATCGGTATAATTGTAGGAATATATTTGGCATATGCGGAAAGCTCAAGCAAATCCGAGGAAGGGAATACGGAAACAACGCAGGGTTGACAACTCTTAGAGATTTAAAATATGGTGTCAAAAACCAAAAGGCGGACTTTTGGTCCGCCTTTTTGCTGTTCTTTTCGCTTTCTTTAATCTTCCTGTTCGTAATAATAGGAATAATCAATCACTTTCATAATTAGTTCCCTGTCCGCAATCCGGTCCGTCAGCGCTTGTTTTAATAGATCGCTGATTTTGGCCGTATCAAAATGGCTTTCTATCATCGCGTTCAAATAATCCGCCTTTCCGATTTTGCTCCAATCAACACATTTCCCCAATCTTTTCTTGAGAATAAGATCCAACCAAATTCTCGTGCTGCGTCCGTTGCCTTCCATAAAAGGATGTGCCATGTTCATTTCCACGTATTTGTCAACGATCTCGGCAAAAGTGGTTTCGGGCATTTTTTCTATGGTTTGCAGATTGCTTTGAAGGTGTTCGGCTAAACAAAAGATTGTATCTCCTTTCGCAATGGTTTTGGTGCGTATTTTGCCGGCAAAACTGTACAGCCCGCCGAAAATAAAAGCGTGGATCTGCTGCAAGGCTTTGACGGTGCCAATATCTTTTTCCGACACAAGATTACTTTCAATCAACTTATAGGCTTTTTTTCGGCTTTGCCCGTCAATTGTGTTTTCAGAAAAAACAAACCAATCAAGGAATCCCTGAACATTCTTGCTGGGAATCACTTTGGCCAGTTTTAAGACGTCGCTCTGCATAAAGCAGTCAGTGGCGTATTTTTTGCCGTCAGAAGCGGTAAGTTTCAGTTGACTACAATTTGTAGTCAACTCGCTGTCAGATTTTTTTAATCTTGTTTTCAGCACGCTCCAATACTTCCTTGGATTGGAACTCTCTGTAATAGCACCGATCACATCGGCGGCGGCAAACCACCACTGATGTTTCCGATTGTCCCAAACAGCGCGTACTTCGCGGTTGTTGTAGAACCTTACAGATATTTTGACCGGTGCTTTTTCCTTTTTCATAAATTTAGTGAAAAAGGCGGGTATAAGCCCGCCTTTTCCTTTTTAGCCTTGCGCTTTGATCCTTTTGGCGGCCTTGTTGATGACAAGGCGGTTGATGGCGTTGAGAAGCGCAAGGGCGCTGGCTTCCAGGATGTCCGTGCTGGCGCCGATGCCGACGGCGGATTTGCCGTCCTGCTCGATCTGGACCATCACTTCGCCCATGGCTTCCCTTCCCACGCTGCAGGACCTGATGGTGTAGTCCTTGAGCTGGAATTTGAAGCGGGTGGCGGCTTCGATGGCGGAGAAGATGGCGGCCACGGGGCCGTTGCCGATGGCGGATTTCAGGACGGACTTCTTGCCGCGCTTGACTTTTATGGTGGCGGTGGCGATCTGACGGTCGCCAGAAGTCACGCTGAAATACTCCATCTTGTACATGGGCTGGGCGTCCAGGTCGGCGGCGGTCTTGACGATGGCGATGAGGTCTTCGTCATAGACGTGTTTCTTCTTGTCGGCCACGTCTTTGAAGCGTTCCATGCACTTGGTGATCTCGTCGTCGCTGAGGTTGAAGCCGAGCTGTTTGAGGCGGAAGGAGAAGGCGTGGCGGCCGCTGTGCTTGCCCAACACCAGGCCGCTTTCCAGATCGTCTGACTGGAGGCCGATGTCCTCGGCGGACATGATCTCGTAGGTGGCCTTGTTGGCCAAAAGTCCGTGCTGGTGGATGCCCGCTTCGTGCCT
>JAFZID010000012.1 GCA_017554565.1 bacterium | reverse complement strand
GTCTGGCGCCAGCCCTTCCCGGGCCCGGGATTGGGCGTGAGAGTGGTGGGCGCCATCACCAGGGAAAAACTCACCGCGGTGAGGGAAGCCGACGCCATCTGGCGGGAAGAGATCAAGAACGCCGGATTGGACAAGCAGATCTGGCAGTATTTCGCGGTCTGCCCCGGCATCAAATCTACCGGCGTGAAGGACGGCCGCCGCACCTTCGCGGAAGCCATCTGCCTGAGAGCGATCCTCTCCTCCGACGCCATGAGCGCGGAAGTGGCCCAGATCCCCTACGAGCTCCTGCGCAAAGTGGCCGTGAGGATCGTGGCGGAAGTGCCCGGCGTCAACAGAGTCCTCTACGACATCACGCCGAAGCCGCCTTCGACGATAGAGTTCGAATAAGCCTTCCGCTCCCCCGGAGCGAAAAAAAAAAACGCGCCCCCAAGCGAAAGCGGGGGCGCGTTCTTTTTTCGTGCGGCGAAGGGAGCGTCAGGCTGTTTTGTGATCGCCGCGGTCAACCACGATCTCATAACCGGCGGAGGCGACGCGAGCCGACAAGCATCTGATGCATTCCGCCGATTCGCTGCCTGTGCAGATCTTGCCGTCGTAGATCGCGTATTTAGCGCGAACGTTTACGGGAGAAAGATTCGGCATCACAACGTTCGCTCCATGCCTCAAACCCTTTTCGCGGCCCTCGGGATCGATGGTGCCAAGCGCGGTGGTGGCCGGCAGAAGCACATCGGGAACAAGAAGGCGGATGACGGAAAGAAGCTTCAGCGTCATTTCAAGTCTGCCTTGGGGCTCGTCTTTGAAGATCGTGTCTTTATGGGGAATAAAAGGACCGATGCCGCACATGTCGGGCTTGAATTCCGAAATGAAGCGAAGGTCCGCGATCAGATCCTGCGTTGTCTGATAGGGAGAACCGACCATCATGCCGCACCCGACCTGAAAGCCGATCTTTCGCAACGTTCTCAGGCAGTTCATGCGGTTTTCCCAGGAGAGATCTGCGGGATGCAGCTTTGCGTAATGAAGGGGAGATGCGGTCTCGTGACGGAGAAGATAGCGGTCGGCGCCCGCCTCGAAAAACGCCCGGTAACTAGCTTCGCTTTTCTCTCCAATTGAGAGCGTCACGGCGCAATCCGGATGAATTGCCTTTATCCCGCGGATCAAAGAAACGATCTTGTCGTCGGTATAAAAAGGATCTTCGCCGCCCTGAAGGACGAAAGTGCGGAAACCCAGTTCGTATCCCTCTTTTACGCAGCCAAGGATCTCTTCATCGCTAAGGCGGTAGCGGTCGGCTTTGGCGTTTTTGCAATTGATGCCGCAATAGTAGCAGCTGTTCTTGCAATAGTTCGTGAATTCGATGAGGCCTCTGATATATACGGCCTTGCCGTAGATCTTTTCACGGACTTCACGCGCACAGGCGGCAAGATATGAGACGGCGTCAGCGTCTTCCGAAGTCAAAAGAGCCTCCAGCGCAGCATCCGAGACGCTGCGCGTCGCTTTCAGTGCATCGATGATCGCCTTGATATTCATCTACCACGTTGTAGAAGAAATGTTTTCGCGCAGCGATAAGGAGCGTCAGCTTCTCAGCGAGCGGAACTTCCCGATCAATGCGTTCGTCGAGGAATCGTGCGCCAGAGGAGCTTCGGCGTTCTCCAGTTCCGGCAGGATCTTTTTGGCCAGGATCTTGCCCAGCTCCACGCCCCACTGGTCGAAAGAGTAGATGTTCCAGATGACGCCCTGGGTGAAGATCTTGTGCTCGTAGAGAGCGACCAGCTGGCCCAGGGTGGAGGGCGTCAGTTCTTTGGCCAAAAGGGAGTTGGTGGGCCTGTTGCCCTTGAAAGTCTTGTGCGGTATGAGTTCGGGAGGAACGCCTTCCTCGGCGAGCTGCTCTTTCGTTTTGCCGAAGGCCAGGGCTTCCGTCTGGGCGAAGTAGTTGGCCATCAGCTTGACGTGATGGTCGCCCACGGGGTTCAGAGTCTTGGCGAAGCCTATGAAATCGCAGGGAATGAGCTTCGTGCCCTGGTGGATCAACTGATAGAAAGCGTGCTGGCCGTTGGTGCCGGGCTCGCCCCAGATGATGGGGCCGGTCTGGTAATCGACTTCCTCGCCTTCCTTGGTGATGTATTTGCCGTTAGACTCCATGTCGCCCTGCTGGAAATAAGCGGCGAAGCGGCTTAGATACTGGTCGTAGGGCAGGATGGCCTGGGATTCAGCGCCGTAGAAGTTGTTGTACCAGACGCCAAGGAGAGCCATGATGACGGGCAGGTTCCTGTCGAAGGGCGCGGTGCGGAAATGCTCGTCCATCTTGTGATAGCCCGCGAGCATCGCCTTGAAGTTCTCCGGGCCGATGGCGATCATCAAAGAAAGGCCTATGGCGGAGCAAAGCGAATAGCGGCCGCCCACCCAGTTCCAGAAGGGGAACATGTTGGCGGTGTCGATGCCGAATTCACTTACCTTTTCGGCGTTGGTGGAGAGCGCCACGAAATGCTTGGCGACGGCTTTCTCATCGCCCAGTTTTTCCAAGAGCCAAGTTTTGGCGCTCTGGGCGTTGGTCATGGTCTCCAAGGTCGTGAAGGTCTTGCTGGCCACGATGAAGAGCGTCTCCTCGGCGTTGAGGTCTCTTAGGATCTCGGCGATGTGGGTGCCGTCCACGTTGGAGACGAAACGGACCGTCAGATCGCGCTTGCTGTAGTGTTTCAGGGCTTCGTAGGCCATGACCGGGCCGAGGTCGGAGCCGCCGATGCCGATGTTGACGATGTTCTTCAGCGGCTTGCCGGTGAAGCCCCGCCATTTTTCATCGCGGACCAAATTAGCGAAGGCTTCCATGTGTTCCAATACTTCCCAGACTTCCGGAACCACGTCCTTGCCGTCAACGTAAACGTGCGCGTCCTTGGGCTGACGCAGCGCGGTGTGAAGGACCGCCCTGTTTTCGGTCTTGTTGATTTTTTCGCCCGAGAACATGGCGTCGATCTGCGTTCTGAGACCCGCTTCCTCGCAAAGTTTGAGAAGCGTTTTCAGGATCTCGTCGTCGATGAGGTTCTTGGAATAATCCAGGTACCAGTCCCCCGCTTCGGCGGAATATCTTTCGGCTCTTTCAGGGTCGGTTTTGAAAAGTTCCTTTAATTCGGGGAGTCCTTTTTCTTTTAAGGCCTGCAGTTCTTTAGCGGCCTTGTATTGCGAAAACAGCATTGTCAGTCCTTATTAATCCGGGATATAAAGTCTCTGGCCAACTTTCAGAGCGTTGGCGTTCCTAAGTTCGTCCTTGTTGTAGCGCAGGATCTTCTTCCACTGGCTGGAGTCGCCGTAGAATTTCTGGGCTATGCCGTACAGCGTGTCGCCGCGCTTGACCTGATAGACCTTCGGCCTTCTGGAGGGGGTGGGGCGGGCGGGAGGAACGGTCTGGATGGGACCGGAGCGGTAAGTCTTGATGGGCGTCTGGGAGCTTTGGCTGGATCCCGGCAGAGGCTGGAAATCGTCCTTTGGGGACGCGGACACCGGAGTGTCGAAAGCCGACGCGACAGTTGTTTCAGGCTGCCTGCCGCTGGGCTCCATCAGGCTGTCCACGGGAACGGGAGGCACGGTCCTCAGGGCTTCCGCCTGGGCCGTCATCTGCTTCTGGACCTCCTCGCGGCGGGCCTTCTCGTCCTTGACGGCTTCGTTGGCGGCCAGGACCTGCTGGTGCAGCTCGGCGTTCTGGCGGCGGATGCTCTCAGCCTCGGAACGCGTCACGCCGCCGTTCTCCTTGTTCAGTTCGTTCCTCAGATACGTGATCTGGGTGTCCTTGGCGCTGTTCTGCTTCTGCAAGGCGGCGATGTCCTTCCTGAGGGAGGTTATCTCTTCGGAGATATCCTTGGCGGCCACGCCCTCGGGCAGCGTCAGATTGGCGGTCTGGGTCTCCAGTTCCTTTATCCTGGCGTCCTTC
>JAFZID010000189.1 GCA_017554565.1 bacterium | reverse complement strand
TCGCGTAGCCGGCGATGGCCATGGCTTCCAGGACGGCGTGCGGGTCGCCTTCCAATACGGATCGATCCATGAAAGCGCCCGGGTCGCCTTCGTCAGCGTTGCAGCAGACGTACTTCGGTCCGCCGTCGTTGACGAGCGTGCGGGCCAGTTTCCACTTCATGCCGGTGGGGAAGCCGGCGCCGCCGCGGCCTCTCAGGCCGGCGTCGAGAAGCGTCTGGATGACGTCTTCCGGCTTCATCTCGGTCAAAACTTTGCCCAGGGCGGCGTAGCCGTCCATGGCGATGTATTCGTTGATGTCCTCGGGGTTGATGACGCCGCAGTTCCTAAGGGCGATGCGCATCTGGGAACGATAGAATTTCGTGTCGTTCAGGGAGACGTCGGCTTTGTTCTTCAGGTCGTCGGTGACGTCCTTGTACTCGAGACGCTCGACGATGCGGCCTTTCAATAGATGCTCTGAGACGATCTCTTCCACGTCGCCTTCCGTGACGCGGGAGTAGAAGGTGCCGTCGGGATAGACGATGACCACGGGTCCCAGCGCGCAAAGGCCGAAGCAGCCGGTCTTCACGATCTTGACTTCCTGGTCCAGTTCGTATTTCTTGAGATTGGCCTCGAAAGAATCCATCAGTTTGGCGCTGCCGGAAGAGGAACAGCCGGTGCCGCCGCAGATCAATACTTGTGCACGAATCATAAAATCTCCTCCTTATTTGGCGTAAGCGGCGATGGTGTATTCCGTCACGACCTTGCCGCCCTTGAGGTGATCCGTAATGACGCGCTGGGCTTTCTCAGCGGTCATTTTAACATAGGTGACTTTCTCTTTCCCGGCCTCGAAGACCTCCACCACCGGCTCGTACTGGCAGATGCCGATGCAGCCCGTCTGGGTGACGGCCACTTCGCCGGAAAGGCCTTCCTTGCTCACACCCTCCACAAAGGCGTTCAATACGGGACGGGCGCCGGCCGCGATGCCGCAGGTGGCCATGCCGACCACCACGCGTTTCTGCGCGGAACCTTCCCTAAGGACGACTTTGTCTTTCATTTTGTCTTTGATCGCTTGAAGTTCAGCCAAAGATTTCATAAGTTTTCCTTGAGTTGGAGTTAAATTGATTGATATTGTTCTTTTATATATTCTTCTATCCATTTGATCACTTCGTATTCCGCCAGCGAGACGCCGCCCAGCTCGTTTTTAATTTCCCTCGTGTCCAGGAACACTTCGCCCTTGGGGGTGACGTGCCTGAAAAGGAAATCCGAGTCTGGATGTCCCTGGATGAGCGTGGTCACAGTTGAGACGACGTCGCCCAGAGGAATGAAATCTATGTGATCTTTATGAAATGTCGCTTTTATCTTCGTGCCGTGGTCGTTGGGAAATTCGCTTTCCGCTTTGGATTCAATCTCGAAAGTTCCGCCCGTCTGCTCCGCTTCCATTTTGAAGAAGGGGATGCCCAGACCGACCTTCCTGGTGGTCCTGGTGGTGTAGAAGGGGTCGATGACTTTCTTGACGATGTCAGAGGTCATGCCGCAGCCGTTGTCGATGATCTCTATGGTCAAAAGGTCTTCCGACTCGGTGAGGATGATCTGGGTTAGGGGAGCCTTGGCCTTAACGGAATTTTCCGCGATGTCGAGAATGTTCAAAGAAAGTTCTTTCATTTGACTCCTCTCAGGCGGTTGAACAGAGATCTTCTCACCAGGTCTCCGCTGTATGGTTCGTCTTCCAGATCGAAATAATTTTCCTTTTCCCTAAGCTGCTCTATCATGTGCGCGTCCGAAGAGACGACGACGGTCTTGCCTTCCAGATGATGGTCTTTCACATAGGCGGACGTGTTCTCGCGGTCGTGGATCTCCACGGAGGAGAATTCCGGCGTCTTGGGCAGCTCGCCCAGGATCGCCACGATGCCGTTGGCTTCGCGGTCGATGTGCGCCGGATAGCAGACGCCGTTGTGCTTCTCGACCAGCGTTGGAGCCTCGTCCAAGGAAACGGTCGTGGCGTTGGGCAGGAGGTCTTCCTCTTCGCCCAAAACGTTGTCCTCTTCGTCCATGATGAGCTGGTCGCCGAAAATGTCCTTCCTGTTCTTCACCCTGATCCTGCGCTTGTCGATCTCGTCGCTGAAATTCATGGCGTCTTCCAGAGTAGGGAAGAGGCAGACGAGATGGATGTCCTCGGCGGTGGTAAGTTCCATGCCGGCCACGGGGATGACGCCGTAATTCTTGGCGGCCTTATAGAAGGCCGGGCAGTTCTTGCCGCTGTTGTGGTCGGTCAGCGCCACTATATTGAGACCGTTCAGAGCCGCCAGCCCCGCGATGTTGCAGGGCGTCATGTCGTTCTCCGCGCAGGGAGAAAGACAGGAGTGGATGTGCAGGTCGTAATAGTAGCGGTTCATTTTATATTTCTTTGCTCAGTTGGCAGGCAACTTCAAAAGCCGGTTCCTTGGTCGTGAGAACGTTCACGCCTTTCGCTTTGGCGTTCTCTGTTATGCTTTCGTCCAGTCTGACATCCTCCGCCAGGATTATGCAGGCGACGTCCACGAGGGAGGCCACGGCGATGATGTTCTGGTTGGACATAATGGTTATCCAGGCCTGGTCGGCTTGCGCGCGTCCCATGACCCAGGAGAGAAGGTCGCCCATGTAGCCGCCCTTTATTTCCCTTGCGGGTTCGGGCATTGAGAGGACCTCCATGGAATATTTTTCAGCGAATTCGGCTACCGTCATGCTTTCTCCTCCCGTTCCCTAAGGTAGGCTTTGACGTCTTCCAGATGCGTCAGGATGCAGTCGTATTTGCTGGCCGTGCCTTTCACCACGTCTTCCGCGAAGGCGCGGCAGTTGGGCGCGCCGCAGGCGCCGCAGTCCACGCCTGGCAGTTCGTCTTTGAGGGCCTGGATCTCTTTCAGCATCCGCATGGATTCCGCCATGTTGTCGGAGAGGCGGTTCAGCGGCGTATAGGAGCCCATGTCTTTCACGAAATAATTTTCCGGAATGGGATCCTTCTCGTCCACGAAATTCTGCGAGACCGGCATGAAGCGCCGCAATGTCTGCAGCCTTGCCTTGGCGATGAAGGGATCCTGGATGGTCATGGCGCCGCCCACGCAGCCGCCCGGGCAGGCGTTCAGCTCCACGAACTCCAGGTTCGGGAAGTCGCCGCCCTCGATGCGGTCCAGCACGCGGATGCAGTTGTCGATGCCGTCCGCCGCCAAATAAGCGTCGTTGAAGAGCGCGGTGGCCTCGCCGCCGGAAGCGGCCCAGCC
>JAFZID010000188.1 GCA_017554565.1 bacterium | reverse complement strand
GCGCTTAGAAAGGGCCGTGCAGAGGCGTCCCGCGAAGCCCACGCAGCGGATCATGCCCTGGCCGACAGTGGCGATCAAAGCCAGGTTGTCGGTCACTTCCAGACGGTCGGGCTGCAGCGTGCGCTTGATCTCCTCCAAAATCGAGGGCAGCTGGTCGCCGATGTATTCCTTGCGCACGATGACTGACATGGTGTCGATGCCGGTGGGAGCGTGCTCGAAATTCACGCCGTGGGTCTCGAAGATCTGCAGAAGCCTGCGGCCGAAGCCCACCATCCTGTTCATGAGCATCTTTTCGATCTGGACAAGGTAAAAATCCTTCCTGCCGGCGATGCCGGTGACGATCCTGTCGTCCTTGGGGCGGGCGGCGACGATGCGGGTGTAAGGGCCTCCCGGATCGTTGGTGTTCCTTATTTCTATGGGAATGCCCGGTTCGGAGACCGGGTAGATTGATTCGTCGTGGAGAACATTGGCGCCCATATAGGCCAGTTCCCGGAGTTCCTTGTAAGTCAGGTTCTCGATGTGCTTGGGATTGGAGACCAGCCTCGGATCGGCCATCATGAAACCGTTGACGTCCGTCCAGTTTTCGTAAAGGTCGGCTCTCACAGCCCTGGCGGCCACGGCGCCGGAAATGTCGGATCCGCCCCGTGAGAAGGTCTTGACTTTGCCCCTGGGCGTCCGGCCGTAAAAGCCCGGCATGACCACCAGCGACTCGTCCTTAAGCTCGGAACCGAGCTTGTCGTAGGTCTCGTCCTTGATGAGGCCGTTGGATTCGATCTGCAAAAATTCGCCCGGCTCCACGAACTTGGCGCCCAGCCAGGTGGCCACGATCCTGCCGCAGAGATATTCGCCCCGGGAGGCCATGAAGTCCCTGGTTCCGTTGCGGCGCATGGCGTCTTCCGTTTCGTCCAGCAGCTTGTCGATGTCGATGTCTATTTTAAGATTCTGGACGATCTCTTTGTAACGCGTCCTGATCTTCTGAAAAACAGGGGCGATGTCGAGGTTCTGCTCGTGCATGCTCTGGCACAGAAGCAGAAGATCGGTGATCTTAACGTCATCGGAGAATCTTTTCCCCGGCGCGGAGACCACCACGATCCTTCTGTCGGGATCGCTTTCGATAATGGAACGGACTTTCAGGAACTGTTCGGCGTCGGCCAGGGAGGAGCCGCCGAATTTGCAGACTTTCAAACTCATGATTCAAAAAAACGATGGCGGGAACCGCCCGAAAGAGCGGTCCCCGCGGATAAAAAGTTACTTGGAAGCAGTGGCCGAAACGGTGGCCTTCTTGTACCAAAGCACGAAGGTGAACGGCAGCCACGTGGACTGTTCCTGCGGAACGACCGTGGCGAGCTGGGTGGCGCCCTGAGCCTTGGCGGCGGCGGTCAGATCGGCGAGAGTTTCGTTGAAGTTGACTTCGCGTCCGCCGTCAGTCCAAAGAGGATAGGTGGGGAGGAAATAGAGGCCGCTTCTGGAGGCAAGCAAACCGATGGACTGGTTGCCGTCGGCGGGCATAGACCTGAAGGAGCTGTTCTTGGCGATGGAAACGTCGGCGCAGCCGGCTAAGAAAAGCGCGGCCAGAAGCACTAAGGACAACACTACTTTTTTCATCTTTTCTCCTGTGGTTAGGTTGTTGGAGGTTTATCGGAGTGAGAGGATTCGAACCTCCGACTTCTTGCTCCCAAAGCAAGCGCTCTAGCCAGGCTGAGCTACACTCCGTTGATCGTTTATGATTTTAGCAAAATCATACTGGCGGAGAGTGAGGGATTCGAACCCCCGGACCGTTTCCGGTCAACGGTTTTCAAAACCGTCGCGATCGACCACTCTGCCAACTCTCCGTAAAACAATACTGATTATAGCATAAACGCTCTTTTTTCATTGACAAATGCGCCGGTTTCAAATAAAATACAGTCGCTTTAATCAGAGATATGCCCTATGATATTTCCTTCGGCAAACGGCATTGAAAGGCCCGTTAGGCTAAGCGTTGCCACGCGGCGCTTCGCGCTTGATTCCCTCGCTCACAAATACGGGCTTGAGACCAGGGCGAATCCCGGCGTAAACTTCACCGCCGGCGAGCTCGCCGCCCTAACCGACATCGAAAAATACGACCTGGCGATAAAAAAGATCGCCCTCGAAGCGCCCGTCCGCGTCTGCCCAGGGGAGCTCGTTTCCGGTTCCGCGACTCTGGGCGCCGCCATCGACCATAAGGTCCCGGCCTTTTGCGACGGAAAAATGCTTTTCTGGAGCGTCAGCCACCTGACCGTCGATTTTGAGACCGTCGTTAAAAAAGGTGTAGGCTATATTGAGGAACAAGCGAAAGCCGCCTTTGAAAAATATCAAGGCACCGAAAGGGAGCCTTTCTGCCGCAGCGCGTTGAATTGCATGGAAGCCTTCAGGATCTATCACAAGCGCTACCTCGAGGCGCTGCAGGGAAAGCCTGAATACCGCAGGAATTACGAGAATCTTCTCCGCGTACCCTTCTCCCCTGCCGAAAGCTTTTGCGAAGGCGTGCAAGCCATCTGGTTCACCTTCTCCTTCCTGAGGCTCTGCGGCAACTGGCCGGGCATCGGAAGGATCGACGTGCTTCTGGGAGACCTTTTAAAAAAAGACCTGAAGGAAGGAAAGCTGACGCTTGACGAAGCCAGGGAGATCCTATCTCACCTCTTCATCAAAGGCTGCGAATGGATCTGCGGCGGCGACTACGGTTCCGGCGACGCCCAGCACTATCAGAACATAGTCCTCTCCGGAACCGACGAGAACGGCTGCGACGTGACGAACGCGGTCACTTACCTGGCGCTGGACATCGTCGAGGAGACCGGCATCAGCGATTTCCCGATTACGGTGCGCCTCAACCAGCGAACAGACGAAAAACTCCTGAAACGCCTAGCCGAAGTCTTGCGCATGGGCGGAGGCATCGTGGCGGTTTACAACGAGGAGCTTATCCTCAAATCGCTAACCGAGTACGGCTATCCCAAGTCCGATGCCGCCAGATTCGCCAACGACGGCTGCTGGGAAGTGCAGATCCCCGGCAAGACATACTTCTCTTACCATCCCTTCGATTCGCTTGCCATCCTTCAAAAAGAGACGCTGAAAAGCTACGACGGCAGCGTTGACTTCGCCAGCTTTGAGGATCTGTACTCCGCCTACGTAAAGGATCTCAAAACTTTCCTTGAGACCTTGCTGCAAGACAAACTCAGTTTCAAGCCGGATGACCCCTGCACGGTCGTCTCGCTCTTCGAGGAAGGCTGCCTTGAGAAAGGCTTGTCATATTTGGAGGGCGGACCCATATACAACGTCTATTCTCCCCACATCGGCGGCCTTGCCGACACGGTGAACTTCCTCTACGCCGTGAAAAAGCTGGTCTTCGACGACAGGCTAGTCAGCTTCCGGGAGCTGATCAGAATACTGGCAGCCAACTGGGAGGGATCCGAAACTTTGCGCGCCCTCGCCCGGAACAAATACGCCTACTATGGGAACGATTCCGACGAGGTGGATTCTCTCTGTGCGCGCTTACTCAACGATTTCGCGGACGGCTGCGACGCCTTGAACAACAGGTCAGGCTACATCTTCCCGGGCGGCGTCAGCACTTTCGGGCGGCAGCTGCAATGGTCGAAGCACCGCAAAGCCTGCGCGCACGGACGCAAAGCCGGGGAAGTTCTGGCCGCCAACGCCTCCCCCACCCCGGGAAGCGATCATATCGGCGCGACCGCCGTCATAAGATCGTATTGCAAGTGCGACCTCAAGCGGG
>JAFZID010000187.1 GCA_017554565.1 bacterium | reverse complement strand
GCGTTGTAGCCGACGATGGCTTTGTTCGGGGCCACCGGGAAGGAGGTGATCTTAGAGACGAGACGGCTGGCGGGCATGATCTCCTTGGTGTTGATTCTGGTGTCGATCTTGAAGGCCTCGCTGTGCGTCTTGATGGCCATGACGATCTCCTCCAGGGAGCAGTTGCCGGCTCTCTCGCCGAGGCCGTTCACCGCGCATTCAACCTGCCTGGCGCCGTTCCTGACGCCGGCGAAGGAGTTGGCGGTGGCAAGGCCAAGGTCGTCGTGGCAGTGCGTCGAGAAGCAGGCTTTCTTGAAGCTGGGAACGTGCTTCTGCAGATACTGGAAGTAAGCCGCGAACTCTTCCGGAGTGGAGTAGCCGACGGTGTCCGGGATGTTGATGGTGGTGGCGCCTTCATTGATGGCGATCTCAACGACTTCAGAAAGGAAGGCCTTGTCTGAGCGCGAGGCGTCCTCGGCTGAGAACTCGATGTTCTTACAGAGCGAGTAGGCGTAGGCCACCATTTCCTTGACCTGCTTCAGAGCCTGGGCTTTGGTGATCTTCAGCTTGTACTTGAGGTGGATGTCGCTGGTGGCGAGGAAGACGTGGATACGGGGCTTCCTGGCGTCTTTGACGGCCTTGTAGGCGGCGTCGATGTCCTTGGTGAGGCAGCGGGCCAAGCCCGCGACTTCCACGTCGCCGGTGATAACTCCGGCGATGGCTTTGACGGACTCAAAGTCCTCTTTGGAAGCGATGGGGAAGCCGGCTTCGATGATGTCGACGTTCAGACGCTCAAGCTGCTTGGCGACTCTCAGTTTCTCCGGGAGCGTCATGGTGGCGCCGGGACACTGTTCGCCGTCTCTTAAGGTCGTATCAAATATCTTGACGTGATCTTTTTTTGTCATGGTCTTTTTTTCGTTTGGCCCGATTGTGCAGTCGGGCTTATTAGGGGCGGAGTCCTTTTGAGACTCCGCCCTTGTGTGGCGTTGCTTTTTTGCTTACTTCTTGAGCCAGCTCATCATTTCTCTGAGCTTAGCGCCGACTTTCTCGATCAGGTGTTCCTTTTCCTGGGCGCGGCGGGCGTTGAGGACCGGGCGGTTAACGCGGCACTCTAAGAGCCATTCCCTGGCGAAGGAGCCGTCCTGGATGTCGGAGAGGATGTCGCGCATGGCGTCTTTGGTGTCTTCCGTGATGACCATGGGTCCTCTGGTGACGTCGCCGTATTCGGCGGTGTTGGAGATGGAGTCGCGCATGCCGGCGAAGCCTTTCTTGTAGATGAGGTCGACGATGAGCTTCATCTCGTGGCAGCATTCGAAGTAGGCGATCTCGGGCTGATAACCGGCTTCCACCAAGGTCTCGAAACCGGCCTTGATAAGGGCGGAGCAGCCGCCGCACAAAACAGCCTGTTCGCCGAAGAGGTCGGTCTCGGTCTCTTCTTTGAAGGTGGTCTCAAGGACGCCGGCTCTGGTGCCGCCGATGCCTTTGGCGTAGGCCAGGGCGATCTCTTTGGCTTTGCCGGTGGCGTTCTGGAAGACCGCGATGAGGTTCGGAACGCCGCCGCCTTCCACGAAGACGTCGCGGACCAGGTGTCCGGGGCCCTTGGGGGCGATCATGATGACGTCAACGTCCGGGGGAGGAACGATCTGGCCGAAGTGAATGTTGAAGCCGTGGGCGAAAGCCAAAGCTTTGCCGGCAGTCAGATAGGGCTTGATGTCCTTGTTGTAGATGTCGGCCTGGCATTCATCCGGAGCCAGGTTCATGATGATGTCAGCCTGCTTGGCCATTTCCGCGACGGAAACGGGCTCGAAGTTGTGCTGCTTGGCCAGTTCGTAGTTTTTGGAGCCGGGGCGCTGGGCGACGATGACTTTAACGCCGCTGTCCCTCAAGTTCTGGGCGTGAGCGTGGCCCTGGGAACCGTAGCCGATGATACCGACGGTCTTGCCGTTCAGAAGGCTAAGATCAGCGTCCTTGTCGTAATACATGACTGCCATAAATTTCTCCTTTATGAGTTGGGTTAAATATTTTAAAGTCTTATTTATTATATCACCTGGTCATGGCGATGGAGCCTGTCCGGACGATGTCTTTTATGCCGAAAGGAGCGAATATTTCCAGCGCCGCCATGAGCTTCTCGTTGGTGCCGTAGATCTCCACGATCAACGACTTGGGGGAGAGGTCCACGATGTGGCCGCGGAAAATGTTGGTTATCTGCACTATCTCGCTCCTGGTCTGGGCGGTGGCGTTGATCTTGACCAGCATAAGCTCCCTCACCACGATCTCGTCGCCGGAGTGGGTGATGACCTTCACAATGTCGATGAGCTTGTTGAGCTGCTTGTTGATCTGCTCTATGACGGCGTCGTTTCCGCTGACAACTATGGTCATGAGCGAGTAGCCCGGCTCGTTGGTCTCGGCCACGCAGAGGCTGTCGATGTTGTAGCCGCGTCCGGAAAAGAGGCCGGCGACGCGGGACAGAACGCCTGAACGGTTGCGCACGTAAACGGATAAAGTGTGTTTCATCTGCTCTTACTCCTTAGACCAAACGGCCCATCATCTGTTCCAGGCTGGCGCCCGCGGGCACCATCGGGAAAACGTTAGCTCTCGGTTCCACCACAAATTCCAGCAGGGCCGGACGGCGCTCTGCGCGGGCTTTCTTAATAGCTTCCGCGATGGCCGGCGCGACTCTCTCCGCTTTCACCACTCTCTCGCCGATGCAGTCGTAAGCTTCCGCGATCTTGATGAAGTCGGGGATGTAGCGGGGCGTCGCTTCCGGTTCCAAGAGGGAATCGTTAGTGGTGTCGGTGATGGACATGGCGTAATGCTTGCTGTAGAAAAGCTCCTGCCACTGCCTGACCATGCCGAGGCAGCTGTTGTTCAAAACGGCGCAGACCACGGGCAGCTTGTTCAAACGGCCCACCGCCAGCTCTTCTATGAGCATCTGGAAGCCGCCGTCGCCGCAGATCGAGAAGACGACTTGGTCGGGCTTGCCGCACTGGGCGCCCAAAGCGGCGGGCAGGCCGAAGCCCATGGTGCCCAGACCGCCGGAACTTAAGAAAGTCCTGGGCTTGTTGATCTGGAGGTACTGGGCCGCCCACATCTGGTGCTGGCCTACGTCGGTGGCGAAGATGGCGTCGGGCCCCGCGGCCTTGGAGATCTCCTCTATGACGTACTGCGGCATGATACAGCCGTCCTGGGGCTTGCCGTAGCAAAGCGGGAATTCCTTTCTCCAGGCCTCGATCTTTTCCCACCATTCCGTCAGATCCGGCGCTTCCACGATCTCGTTGAGCTTCGTCAAAACGTCCTTGACGTCGCCCACCACCGGAATGTGCGCGGTCTTGATCTTGGAAATGGAGGAGGGGTCGATGTCGATCTGAACGATGGTGGCGTTCTGGGAGAAAGTCGAGACGTTGCCGGTCACGCGGTCGTCGAAACGGGCGCCGATAGCGATAAGCAGGTCGCAGTCCTGCACGGCATAGTTCGCGTAGCAGGTGCCGTGCATGCCCAGCATCCTCAGGTTCTCAGGCTCGTCTTCCGGGTAGGCGCCCAGGCCCATCAGCGTTTCCGCCACAGGGATCCTGGTCTTCTTTATGAATTTGTAAAGCTCTTCCGTCGCGCCCGCAATGATGGCGCCGCCGCCCACGTAAGCCAGAGGCTTCTTGGCTTTCTTGATGGCCGTCGCCATTTTCCGGACCTGGTTCATGTTGCCTTCGTAATTCGGCTGGTAAGTCGGGATATCGACGGTCTCGGGATAGGGGATATTGGTGGTGGCTTTCTGGACATCCTTCGGCAGGTCGATGACCACCGGACCGGGACGGCCCGTGGCGGCGATGTGGAAGGCTTCCTTGATGACGTTCGGCAGTTCCTTGATGTCGTTCACAAGATAGTTGTGCTTGGAAACAGGCCTCGTGATGCCGGTCACGTCCGCTTCCTGGAAAGCGTCGTTGCCGATGACGGAAGTTCCCACCTGACCGCAGATGACCACCAGGGGAACGGAGTCCATGTTGGCTGTCGCTATGCCGGTGACGGCGTTGGTCGCCCCGGGGCCGCTGGTCACTACCACTACGCCAACTCTGCCGGTCGCTCTGGCGTAGCCGTCGGCCATATGCACGGCGCCCTGTTCGTGTCTGGCTAGGATGAAGCGCAATTTGTCTTTGGCCAGATAAAGTGCGTCAAAGGTATCCAATATGGCACCTCCGGGATATCCGAAGACCACATCGACGTTTTCCTTGATAAGCGCCTCGGCGACTAATTGCGCGCCAGTACGGGATGTCATAAAAAACTCCTATGTTAATTAAATACGCTGATGTTAAAAAAGGGCGCCCTTGGTCGGGCGCCCTTTCTTATTCCTCTTCTATATGAATAAACTTTACTTGGACATACCCGACCTCTACCGCAGCCTAAGCAGCAGCAGAACGTTAATAAGGAGGACGGAAAGTCGAAGCGAAGTATTCATAGTGCTAAAATTCTACCAAATCTCAGTTTGCAAAGTCAAGGCGGCTCTTTAGTCTTCCTGACGGTAAGTGGAGAGGAAGTCGCCGAGATCCTGCATGGCTTTGGCGAGCTCATGGGCTTCCGGCAGCATGACGATCCTGAAGTGGTCGTTGTAGGGCCAGTCGAAGCCGCTGCCCGGGACCATCAGGATCTTCTTGGCGTGCAGGAGATCCATGGCGAATTTCTTGTCGCTCGTGATGTTGAAGCGCTCCTTGTCAAGCTTCGGGAAGCAATACAGCGCGCCTTTGTTTTTGACCACCGAGAGGCCCGGGATCTTGGCGATCTCGCGCATGGTGGCTTCCCTCTGCTCGTAGAGGCGGCCGCCGGGGTTGATCATCTCTTCCGTGTAGGCGCTGTCTTCCAGCGCGGCGGGAATGACCAGCTGAGTGAGGGCGTTGCCGCAAAGCCTCATGGAGGTCAATTGCACCATGCCCTGCATGAATTGCTCGGTCAGGTTCCTGGGGCCGCTGATGGCCATCCAGCCGCAGCGGAATCCGCAGACCACATGCGATTTGGAAAGGCCGTTGAAGGTCACGAAGGGAACGTCGTCCGCCAGGCTGGCCAGCGCCGTGTGCTTGTAGCCGTCCATCACCAGGCGGTCGTAGATCTCGTCCGCCAGGACCAAGAGATTCTTTTCCCTGGCCAGAGCCACGACTTTCTTCAAAAATTCTTCCGGATAAAGGGCGCCAGTGGGGTTGTTGGGGTTTATTATGACGATGCCTTTCGTCTTCGGCGTCACCTTGCTCTTGATATCCTCGAAATCCGGGCACCATTCCTGCTTCTCGTCGCAGACGTAGAAGACCGGTTTGCCGCCCGCGATAAGGACAGCGTTGGTCCAAAGGGAATAGCTGGGGCTGGGGACCAAGACTTCGTCGCCCGGCGAGACCAGGACCGTGGTGGCCATGGAGGCCATCTCCGAAACGCCGTTGCCGATGAAGACGTCGTCCGGCGTGACGCCCTTGACGCCTTTGCCGACGTGATACTGGGCGATCGCTTCCCGGGCGGCTTTCATGCCGCGGAAATCGCAATAGGCGACAGCCTTGTCAACGTTCTCCACAAGAGCTTTTCTCATGCTCTCGGGCAGCTTGAAACCGAAAGTCGCCGGATTGCCGGTGTTGAGGCGCAAAACTTTTTCGCCCCTTTCGATCATCTTTAAGGATTCGAAGTACAGAGGGCCTCTGATATCAGAGTGCACGTCTTTCAAAGTCGTGGATTTGACGATAGGTTCCATATTTTTTCTCCGAAAAAGAAAAGAATTATCGGAGGAATATTTTAGCAAATATTCCTTTTAATTCCATCCACCCCAGTCTTCCTTCCAAATAAGCAGAGCCGCTCAGCCCACGGCATAAAACAATTGTTTAATCAACCAAATTTTCCTGCAGAAGCCACTTCCATACAGGAACAACTTTTATGCCTGATTCAAATTCCGCTTCGTCGTCCCAGGTAACAATAACGCAGTCGTCTATCTGAAGGGTCTTTTGAGCCTGCTCCAACGCCGCCTTTTCGCGATTTAAAGTTTCCTGATCGTTTATTGTCCAGGCAACCTGTATGAGCCTGCGTTTCTTCGTGACCATGTCGAGGACATGGAAGTCCACTTCGGTGCCGTCTGAATTGGAAACATATTTTATCCTGTTCATACCGCGCCTAAGCGCCATAAACACTAAGTTTTCCAAGAGCCATCCGTTCTCGGAATCGTTCTTTACGCTCATGGCGCGGATAAGCCCAGTGTCGATGAGATAATATTTTACCGGATTCACACGCTTTACAGCTGGAGAATCTGACATTACGGATACGGAATAGACAAGATATGCGTCCGCCAGCCAGTCAATGTAATTGGATATGCTTTCGCGATTGGCGGAGACAGATATGCTTGTCAAGACATTGGAGATGTTTCTCGTCGAAAGTTTGCGAGCGTAATTGTGGAACAAATAATCCAGCGTGTAACGAAGAGCCTGGGCGCTGGCAATTTTGTGCCGCTCAATAACGTCGCGGTAAAGAACAGCGTCAACGTAGCCTTGAAGTATCGCGACTCTCATGCGTGGCGAAACGTCCTGCGCGTCCGGAAAACCTCCGCACTCAAGATATTCGCAAATCGCCTTGCGCAACACGCCTTTTAGACGCGGAGTAAACCCCAGGCGGGGCGGCTGTTTCAAAATACCGTTGAACCGCAAATATTCTGCAAAGGATAAAGGGAACACTTCTATCGGTATGGAGCGGCCTCGCATCTCGGTGGCTATCTCCTCAGAAAGCAGCTTGGAAGATGAACCCGTCAGGCAAAGCTGAATGCGCTTTGAATCCACGATACGCCTAGCGTAAGTTTCCCAACCTTCAACCTTCTGGAGTTCGTCCAGGAAATACCAACATTTCTCCTTGCTGTATTCGGGATATAATTCCGCATGGATCTCATCGATCAAGCGCAAGTCGGAAACTTTCAGGTCGCGTAATCTGTCATCTTCGAAATTGATATGCACTATGCAGCCAAGCGGCACGCCTGATTTTATTAATTGTCCGATTCGCTCATATGTTACAAAGGTTTTTCCCGTGCGGCGCATACCTTTAATGACGGTCGCCGCCCGGAGTTTTTCCACATATTCAACGTCGCGCGGAACAATATCATCCGGCAGCCCGTTATCATAGAATTCACGCATAACCTCAGTCAAAGCTTCTTTCATAAAAACCTCTTTTTTTAACTAAATCACTTGCATTATACTAAATAGCATTTTGGAAGTCAAGGCAATTGGCTGGAAAATCTTGCCAATATTGCCTAAAATTGGCAAGATTTTCTTGCCAATTTCGGGAATGCTTTTTAAAAAAATCCCGGAGGGCATCAGCTGTCCTCCGGGATCTTTTGGCGTTTCGCGCTTAATGGTTTTTGTCAGCGTTCCATGCGGAAGATGGTGTATTTGATGAATTCCCTTATTCTCTGCATGACGGCGTAGAGGGCCGGGGTGAAGCAGATGCCCACGATGGTGGCCAAGAGCATGCCCGAGAAGGTGGTTATGCCGATGGACTGGCGGCTTCCCGCGCCGGCGCCGTCGGCGACCACGAGGGGCCAGACGCCGAAGAGGAAGGACCAGGCGGTCATAAGCACGGCTCTGTAACGCATGTTGGCGCCGTTGATGGCGGCTTCCGCGATGGGAACGCCCATTTCGTGCTCCTGCTTGGAGAACTCCACCATCAGAATGGCGTTCTTGCCCGCCAGGCCGATCAGCATGACCAGACCCAGCTGGGCGTAGATGCCGAGTTCGGAATGGGTGATCTTAAGGCCCAGGAGGCCGCCCAACAGCGCGATGACCACGGAGAGCATGACGGGCACGGGGATGCACCAGCTCTCATACTGGCCAACCAGGAAGAGGTAGGCGAAAAGGCAGGCCAGGCCGATGAGAAGGCCCAGCTGGTTCTCGTTGTTCTTCTCCTGATAGGAGAGGTCCACCCACTCGATGTGGTAGCCCTTGGGCAGGGGGGTTTCCTCAATGAGTTTCATCAGTTCGCCGGATGTCACCCCCGGCGCGGCCATGCCGTTCATGCCGGCGCACATCAGCTTGTTCATGCGCTGGATGACCTTGGGTCCCACGGTGTAGCGCATCGTGCCCAAAGAGGACAGGGAGATC
>JAFZID010000186.1 GCA_017554565.1 bacterium | reverse complement strand
GATAACCTTCGTGGAAGTCGTCTCCCTGAGCGGGCTGGTGCTTCTGCACAGCGACGAAGATATGCTGGGGGAGACGGTCCCCCTCACCCTCAGCCAAAGCGGAGCCCTCCGGGGCGAGAATTACAAAAAGATCGCCGGAAGCGGCGAGCAGACCAGGATCATGATAACGGCTCCTCTGGTCAACTACGATCAGATCTGGGGCGCTCTGACCATCAGCCTGAAGCCCCGCAAGGCGCACGTCTGGCCCCTGAGGATCGGCATGGTAAAAAGGAGTTACGTCGTGTTTTTGCTTCTCCTGGACCTTGCCCTTCTCGTCATCTGCCTTGGCATGATATTGCGCAGTTCCCGCAGCGCCAGGGAAGATCTGATCCAGCGGGAAAACGATCTCAGGAAGCAGGAACTGGCGGCCGTCAGCGCCGGCTTGGCCCATGAAGTGAAAAACTCCCTGAACGGCATCACGCTGAACGCCCAGCTCCTGAGGGAGAGCCTCGGGGAAGGCGCCAGGGAGAGCCAGCTGAGGAAGCTGGAAAGGATAGAGAGGGAAGCGGCGGCTTCAGGCAGGATGCTGGCGGCTTTCTTGAACTACGCCGGGCAGTCGGATTTCGTCCTGAAGGAAATGAATCTCGCAGCTCTCGTCAACGAGCTGGGGCAGTTTTTCCAGGAGGCCGGCGGGAAGGATTCCACGGAGGTGGTTTTCTCCGCCGGCGAGAATCTCAGGAGCGTCATGGCCTGCGAAAACAGTTTGCGCCACGCTCTCACCAATTTGATGTGGAACGCCCTGGAGGCCGTGAAGGGCCGCCCCGGCGCCAGGGTGGAGCTGGCGGCCTTGCAGAAAGGCGGCGAGATAGCGATATCCGTCAGGGACAACGGGCCGGGCATCCCGCAGGACAAAAAGGTGAAGATCTTCGAGGCTTTCTACACCACCAAGAAAAACGGCGTGGGACTGGGGCTGGCGGTGGCGAAAAAAGCCGCCCTGGAGCACGGGGGACGCCTGGAGCTGGCGGATACAAGGGAAGGCTGTCTTTTTGTTTTGCGCTTTCCCCTGAGGCAGAAGGACGAAAATGAATAAGGAAAAATATCTCATACTGATAGCCGAGGACGAGGACATCGTCCGGGAGACTCTGGCCGAGGAATTCAGCGACCGGGGCTTCGAAGTGTTGGAAGCTTCCGACGGCCTGGAGGCCCTGCGGCTGGCCCGGGAGAAAAAGCCCGATCTGCTTTTGACAGACCTCAAGATGCCGGGCTTGGACGGCATGGAGCTGGTTGAAAAGCTAGCCCAGGAGCTTCCCATGATCCTGATGACGGCCTACGGCACCGTCTCCAACGCGGTCACGGCCATGGAAAGGGGCGCTTTTTCCTTCGTGGAAAAACCCATCGACTGGCAGCATCTTTTCGCTTTGGTGGAGAAAGCGCTGCAGCACGGAGCGCTGAAGAGGGAGAACCGGGATCTCAAGGAGCGGGTGGAACGCTCCGCCTTCGGGAACATCATAGGCGAGTCGCCGGCCATGAAGGAAGTCTTCGCCAAGATCCGCCAGGTGGCCGCCTCCGACACCACGGTATTGGTGACGGGGGAAAGCGGCACCGGCAAAGAGCTGGCGGTCTCCGCGATCCAATCCCTCAGCCCCAGGGCCAACGCTCCCTTTGTCAAACTCAACTGCGCCGCCATCCCGGAAAATTTATTGGAGAGCGAGCTCTTCGGCCATGAGAAGGGCGCCTTCACCGGAGCGGAGGGGCAGCGCAAGGGAAAATTCGAGCTGGCCGACGGCGGCACGCTCTTCATGGACGAGATCGCCGAGATGAAGCCCAATCTCCAGGCCAAGCTCCTCAGGGTTTTGCAGGACGGCGAATTCGCCAGATTGGGCGGAAACAAGACCATCAAGGCCGACGTCAGGATACTGTGCGCCACCAACGCCGACATAGAGGAGAGAATCAAAAACGGGCTGTTCCGCTCGGACCTCTACTACAGGATCGGCGTCTTCACCATCTCTCTTCCGCCGCTCAGGGAAAGGAAGGAGGACATCAGGCCGCTGACGGAATATTTTTTAAAGACCAGTTCCGCCGCGGCGCAAAAGGGGCTGTCCGCTTTTTCCAATGAGGCGCTGGACATAATGCTGGGATACGCCTGGCCGGGCAACGTCCG
>JAFZID010000185.1 GCA_017554565.1 bacterium | reverse complement strand
TCCTTCTGGCCTGCATGCCGCTGCAGAACTGGGCCAACTGCGCCTTCACGGCCGCCCTGGTCCTCTTCAACTGGGACAGGCTCCTGTCCGCCCTGAAATTCAACACCTACCTGACCTGGACCCTTTATTTCCTGTCCGCCATAATGATGCTCTTCAACTGCTTCTTCACGGAGACGGTCCTGCTGCAGTGGTGGTTCGGGGCCCAGCTTCTGGCGCTGGTCATCAGATATCTTATGATCCCGCGCCATCACAGGTCTCCCCATTATCTCTCCTCTGACATCAAGCCCAGGGTCTTCGTCAGGGGAGAGGGAAGCCTCAGGGACGTTTACGTTTTCCTGGGCGTGGTCATAACCGCCTGGATAACCGTCACGACGCTCTCCCTGATGATCTCCTCCTTCCTGGCGCAGAACAATCTCAGGATCAGCGCCTTCTTCAAGATCATCGTCTGGTCCACCGTCGTCATCCTCACCATGGCTGTGGTTTACATCCTCATGCCCAACCACGCCGAGCTGAAGGAAAAATTCGGCAAATATTTCAAGCGCATGACGGTCAGGATCTTCGACCAGAATCCCGAGACCACCTTCTTCCATCTCAGGGTCCCGCAAATGGGCCTGGCCCTGGGAGTGTACGCGCTGGCCATCATGGCTTTCGCGCCCTTCGTCCTTAAGATCTACGGCATGCAGATGCGCTATTTCCTCTCCGCGGGACTGGAGGCTTTTTGGACCTTCGCCGACGATCTTCCCGCCCTGGAGAAGAGCGCGCCCTTCGTTCCCTTCCTGCTGGCGCTTCTGACTTTCATCTTCTACAAGCTCGGCAAACTGCGCTCCCAGGACAGCTGCGGCATCCTTTCCGTCTGCTGCTTCTCCGTGCTTTTCCTGGTCCAGCAGCGCTACGCGGCCATCTCCGCGCCCTTCTTCGTCATCTGCACCCTCGCTTTCCCCTATATCCTTTTGCGCCTGGCCTTCGGATACCCGAGGGGCGAAACCAAGGAGGTCCGCGATGCCTAGGCTGCTTTTCCTCCTTCTGGTCTCCTGCGCCCTTTTGGGCTGCGGCAGGGATAAGCGCTCCGGTGCGGCCGACCTGGGCGACGAGCGCTTCAGTCCGGAAAAATGCCGGGAAGCCTTCCTTTTGTCCACCAACGTCCTTTCCCGCGCTCCTCTTTTGATCAGGACCAAGGCCGGCGAGGAGATAAGCCTGCCCTGCGAATGGCCGGTATCTGTTTACCATGAGGAGATCGGGCGCCTGGAGATCTCGGTGCAGGAGGACGGCGCGGCCGTTACGTCGGCCGTGGCCCTGGCGACCTCCCCCACCAATCTCTTCTTCCTCTCCCGCCAGCTCGCCCCCGGCTGCCCCGAGCTTCCCCTGCCCTTCGACAGCGACGAAGCCTCCGCGCCGGTCTGGGAAGCGCTCTTGTCCCGCTGGGAACAGCCCGGCGTCACAAACGTCTTTTTAAGCGAGGCTCTGGCCAGGATCAGGCTCTCCGCCCCCCAGAGGACCGCGCTCCTCTATATCCCCTACGACGATTTCCGCGACGCTTTCCTGGCGGAAAGGAGCATTGACGCCCCGAAGGCTTCCGATCTCGCCTCCCTCTGGGCCAGGACTTATTTTTACCTGAGGACCGCCGCGAAGGAGAAACGCTTCGAGGACGTCAAGAGGATCGCCCTTGATTCCCTGGATATCGAAGGCAAAAGCCCTGAGTGGCACGCCATCATGGGCGAATATCTGAAGATCTGCGACCCTACCAGGATCAAGGACATCGAGGAGCACTACGCGAAGGCCATGAGCCTCTTTTCCAGGAAGTCGAAGGGCGTGCCCTTCTACCGCATCTGGATCGAGAAGACCGGACTGGAGGCCTTCCTCTTCGACAGCGAGACCGTCATCTCCCACTACTACACGATCCTGGAATCCCTCAAGGAAAACGAGGACAAGGGGAACGTCACCCATGAGTTCGCCTCCGCCATCAGGGAACAGGCCTACACCAGCATCGCCAAGCTTCTTCTGCGCTACGACCAGACTGCCAACGCCGCCCAGTGGGCCGCCCGCCTGCTGGCTCCGGAATTTTCCAAGGAAGCCAAGCTGCAGGGCATGGCCCTCATCTTCCAGGCGGCGGAAAAGAACGGCCAGATCTTCGACGCCATCGGGGAATACGACGCCATAATCCAGAACGCCGCGACCCTGGAAGAAAAGAATTTCTGGCGGCTGGAGAAAGGCGTGGCCCTCATAAAATTCGACCTGCCGGAGGACGCCACCGCCCTCTACGCCGACATCATGAAGGACGACCCCGGCCTGGAGACGCGGCAGTTCGCCCTGAACGCCGAGAACCAGGACGCCCGCTTCATGCACCTCTACTACTACGTCCTGAGGGTGGAAAAGGACGACATGCGCGATCTGGCGCTCTCCAACCTGAGGAAGCGCGGCATCCTGAACAGGGCCGACTCCGCCTATTATCTCTCCCAGGCCGCCCAGCTTCAGGTCTGCATGCAGAGGCTAAAGGAAGCTTACAACATCTACGAGACCATCTACAAGGACGACAACATCGCCCTTCTGGAATACATTTATCTGCTTTACCGCAACAGCCATTACGACCAGTGCGTCAAGCTTCTGAGGACTCTGCCCTACCACAAGAACAGCGACGTGGCCAAGGACTGGCGCTTCTCCATCCTGAGGCTTTTCCGCGCCAGGAGGGTCAAGCCCATCGTGGAAAAAGTCGTCAGCGACTTTGCGTCCCACACCAACGAGCTGACCAGGGCCCGCTATCTGAACGGGCTGGGCAACATCTACCAGAGCTACCGCCAGAGCGACAAAGCCGCCGCCTATTACAAGGAGGGCATCGAAGCCGATCCCTCGAACATAGACAACTACCTCGATCTGGGCTTCCTCTACTGCATGTCCTCCAACAAGGCCAAGGCCGCCGAGATGCTGGACACCATCCTGAGCCTTGATTTGACGCCGGAGCAAAAGAAGACCATGCTCTACGACTGGCGCGCCATCGAGCTCTATTACACCGCCGATCGGGAAATGCCGGAGGAGGATTATGAGTAGCAAGCCTTCCTTCTTCAGCCGCGTCTTCCAGGGCGCCGGGAAAAAGATCCTGCTTGCCGCCCTGGCCGTCGCGCTCATTTATCCCATACTGCGCGTTTACAGCGTTCCCTTCTCCTACATGCAGGAGGTCTATAACTACGACAGCGACGCGAACATGAAGACCTGGAGCGTCATGTCCCAGTTCATCAGGGAGGACGACGCCCTGGTCATCATGCAGACCGACGGAAACTACACGCTCCAGATCTACCAGGGCCGCGGCGTTTACGCCTACCGCTACATCCCCGCCGTCAACCTGGAGTTGGAATTCGCCCACCTCATCGAGAAATACGGCCGCGTCTGGGTCTTCGTTTACAACGGCGTGCTCTCCTCGGGCTCCCTCTTCGTTCCCAAACAGTACCAAGCGGTCCTGGACGAACAGTACCAGTCCTGCTTCACCCTGCCCCTCTTCTTCGGAGAGACGGTCTATCTTGAGAAGGACGAAAGATCGGAGATGGCCAGGGCGCTCTTCTCCCAGCAGCTTCTCAATTACATCTCCGACATCGCGAAAGAGATCGATTACCGCGACCTGGCGGTCTTCTTCCAGAAAGCCGGTCAGTATGAGAACGCCAAGAACGTTTTGGAGAAAGCCCTCTTCCTCTTCCCCAACAGCGCGCTTTTGTACCGCACGCTGGCGGAGTGCTACGTCAGTTCCGGCGGCCTGGAAGCCTATGAGAAGATCTACCAGAGCAACCTCATGGCCAACGCCCTCTCCCGGGCCATCACCGGCAAGGCCCATCTGACGGCCCTTTTCCAGAACGCCATCTACACCGCCCGCAAAGGGCTGCTGGAAAGAGCCCGCCGGCTGTACCTGAGCCTCATCGACCTCTTCGGCAACCAGCCCGACCCCTATCTGGAATCCCAGGTCAGGCGGTATTTCACCAAGGACGTGCTTTTGCCCATGGGCGACACCAACGAAGCCATCTCCCAGCTTCTGGTGGACATCAACGCCGGGGCTCAGAACATGGATTACTCCTACAACCTGCTGCTGGACATCCTGGACAACTGCGGATATTCCAACGCCGCGGTGTCTCTGGGATACGGATATTTCAAATACAACAACCACCAGGACGTCAAGTCCGCCGTGCGCTACGGGGAAATGGCCGTCAAGTACGGAACTCTTGACCAGCTGAAGGAAGCCATCGACCTTATCAGCGAAAGGAACCGCTACAACCCGCTGCTCGTGGAAAAACTCAAGCTGGAGACGGAGTGGTACCGCGCATGGACCAACGCCGCCCTCTCCCACGGCCTGGTGCCCTTCGGAGGCATAAAGAAATGAGTCCTCTTACCAAACTGCTTTCCTTCTGCCGAGCCGCCTCGCTGCGCCTGAAGGGCGTGAAGGTCGGATCCGGATTGGTGACCTACGGCAGCCCGCTGGTCCATATGGAAAAGGGCGGTTCAATGACTCTCGGCGACAACTGCGTCCTCTGCTCCAGCAGCAAGGCCAACTTCGCCGGCGTGAACCATCCCGTCATCCTGGCTCTCCTGAGGCCGGGGGCCAAGCTGGAGATAGGAGACGACACCGGCATCTCCGGCGGCTCTTTCTGCGCGGCGCAAAGCGTAAAGATAGGCAGCGGCTGCCTCATCGGCGCCAACGCTCTGGTGACGGACTGCGACTTCCACGCCCTCAAGCCGGAGGGACGCCGCCACAACTCCAACCCGAATGACGTCGGCTGCGCTCCGGTCGTGATCGAGGACAACGTCTGGCTGGGCGCCAACGTGACAGTCCTGAAAGGCGTCAGGATCGGCCGGGATTCCGTGGTGGCCGCCGGCAGCGTGGTCACGCGCGATCTGCCCGCCGGCGTTTTGGCCGCCGGAGTTCCCGCCAAAGTAATCAAAGACCTGAAAGAGAAATAAGTGAACGCTCTTCTGCCCTTAGCATTGGTGATAGGAGGAATCCTGGTTCTTTGGATGGTGGTCCACCGTCCGAGCTGGTTCTTTTATATCCTGGTCTTCATCATGCTGGAGCCCTCCCGCTATCTCTCGCTTTCCAACGTTTCCTTCGGTCCGGTCTCCGTCAAGGGCTACGAGTTCCTGCTGCCCATAATTTATTTCGTCGCTTTCAAATACCGCAAGCGGACGCTGAAGGACTGCACGCCCTTTTTCCTTCCGCTCTTCTTCCTCTCCGCCTGCGTCTCCCTCCTGAACGGCCTCTCCCAGGGCTACGGTCCCTCGGCCTTCAACTACTTCAGGCCCTACGCCTCGGTGTGGATGGCGGTGGCGATCCCCTTGTTTTTCAAGACTTCCCGGGAGACGGAGAGCCTTCTGCGCTTCTTCACTTTCTGGGCCACCTTCTTCATCATCGTGGAAATGGTGGCGCTGCAGACCGGCTTGGGCTACAGTTTCATCTATTCCCCCATCAGGGCCAGCTACAGCTCGCTTCTGAGCGACACCTCCTGCTCCAACATGGCTTTCATTTTCATCTACGCCTTCGCCATGTTCGACTTCGGAATGCCGCACTCCATGGCTTATCTGATGCTCATCGGCTTTTCCTTCGTCTGCACCATCATCAGCTCCGCCAGGGCCGTCTGGCTGGGCATGCTGGTGTCCGTGGCGGGCTTTTTCGCCATGGGCCGCCTCCGTTCGAAACTTTACCTGACGCTTTTCAGCATCCTTGGCATCATCGCCCTTTTCTTCCTGGGCTCCCTTTACATCGCCCGCTACGACATGACGCTGGCGGAGCGCCTGCCCTCCCTTTTCTCCACCGAGGAAGGCAACGCCCAGTGGCGCCTGATGGCCTGGAGCCAGACCATAGACGACATCAAGGAGCACCTCATCATAGGCTGGCCCATGGGCAACGAGCCTCTATTCTACGTCGAGAGTTCCGGCATCTTCTGCACCAACGCCGTGCACAACGAATTTTTGAAGATCACCCGCTACCTGGGTCTCCCGGGGCTTTGCTTCTTCCTGGGACTGATCTTCACTTATCTTTTCAAAAGCCTGAGATACATAATAAGATTCCGCGGCGACGACCAGCGCAAGATGCTGGCGCTCTTTTTGTGCGCCGTCTTCATTCTGGTCACTTCCGCCTTTTCCCAGCGCATCACCTCCATCGACATCTGCCCCTTCGTCTGGAGCGTCTTCGGCTTCATTTACCTCAGGCTTCTGGAAGCGGAGGAAACATCTGAAAACAGGATCGCCCAATGAAGATAATAATGCTGAACGCCAACATCTCCGGAGTGGGAACCTTCCACCGCGCCCTCTGGTTCGCCAGAATGCTGGGAGAGGAAGGTCATGAAGCGACCGTCTGCACCACTTCCCGCGTCAACAAGTTTGAAAGGACTTTCATCGCGGACCGTCCGAACGTCACCGTCATAGAGGGCCCAAGATTCGGCTTCGACCTCTATCCCGGCAAGGGCTCCAACATCGACATCCTCTGGCGTCTGAAATATCTCCTCAAAGACGGCTTCGACGTCATCTACGCCTTCGAATACCACCCCAACGTCTCCTGGCCCGTCTCGCTCTGCCGCAAGGGCCGCCGGCTCATTTCCGACTGGTGCGACCTCTACGCCGGAGCCGCCAACGTTTTCAGGGGCAACAAAGCCATGCACCGCTGGGACGCCAAAAGGGAGGCGGGCATCCGCCGCAAAGCCGACCTGGTGACCGTCATCAGCGATTTTCTGGGCCGCAAGGCCCTGGAGGTGGGCGTGCCGAAGGAAAAGATCTTCCTCATCCGGGAAGGCGTGGACACCAATTACATGCGGCCCTTCGACAGATCGGAGGAGCGCCGCCGCCTGGGGCTCGCGGAAGACAAGCTTTACATAACCACCCTGCAGGACGGAGCCGCCTTCCCGCCGCTTCTCAAGAGCCTCGGGGAGCTGCGCAAAGAGAACAAAAACATCTCGCTGCTCTTCGTGGGGCGCATGCGGGAGGACCAGAAAAAACTGGTCGAGGAATCAGGCCTTGCGGAAGCCGTGTTCGCCACCGGCTTCGTCTCCGACGAAGATCTGCCCCGCTGCCTCAGCGCCGGCGACGCCGCGGCGCTGCCCATGGTGGACTCCCTGGCCAACCGCTCCCGCTTCCCGCACAAGATAGGCGACTATCTGGCCTGCGGGCTCCCCCTGGCGGTCACCAACATCGGCGAGTATCCGGAGATGCTGCGGGAAGAGGACCTGGCGGCGGTCGGCGAGCCCGGGGAAGCTTTCACCGCCGCCCTGAGGGGCCTGCTTCTGGACAAAGAAAGGCGCGCGGACCTTTCCGTCCGCGCCAGAAAATGGGTGGTCGAGAATCTTGACTGGCAGGTTTTAAAAAAGGACATTGTCCGCTGCGTGGAGGGTAACTGATGGCTTTGACGCGTAAAATATACACCTACCTTTTGTGCGCCCTCGGGTTTTGCTTCTCGTCCCTTTACCTCTGGTCGTACCTGAGCCAATCCCAGAACTCCCTGAGGACCGTGGTCTTCGGACTTTTCCTCATAGTCGTGATGCTGGCCATGATCAGCTGGCGCGCCGCCATTTTCACCTTCATCTTCTGCGTGCCCCTTTTCAACACGCTGCCCACCATCCTGCAGGTCAACAATCTCTGGCCGCCCTTCAGTTTCAACCTGCTCTATCTCTCCGGCCTTTCCACGGCCTTTCTGGTCTATGTCGTCACCGACCATCCCCTGAAGACCAGGGCGCGCTACCACAACGGCGGCCTGAACTCCTCGCCCTACGACGTCCTCTGGCTCCTTCTAATCGTTCTTACCGTTTTGGGAACGGCGGTGGGCGCCCTGCGCTATGAGAACGTTTTCTGTCCGGGCTTCTTCCGGAGCCTGCCCGACAAGCTGGCCGCCATCCCCTTCGCCTCCCAGACCAGCAACACCCTCTGCTACACCCGCGCCATGCAGTTCGTCTTCATGACCCTGGCGTTTTATTTCGTCTCCTCCGCCCTGCGCTCCCAGAGGGACGTTTACACCGTCCTCAAGCTGCTTCTGATATCTTCGGTCTTCGCCTCCCTCTACGGCATCTGGCAGCATCACACCGGGCTTTTCATGGTGGGCATCCAGGTCTTCTTCAAGCGTATCAACGCCACCTTCAACGGCCCCGACTCCGCCGCCACTTACTTTTTGGTTATCATGCTGCTTTCCTGCGCGGCCTTTTTCTTCGCGAAGAAGATCGTGCACTTTTTGATGATCGCCGCGGTCATGGCCCTTTCGGCCGTCTGCCTTTACTTCACGGAGACCAGAACGGCCATCTACGCCATGGTGATGGCCCTTTTCTTCACGTTCCTGCTGGCCGTCACGCGTTCCAAGGTCTTCCTCAGGTCCCTGCCCGTGGTCATCTGCCTCGTCGGCTTGTTCGTCTTCTTCGCCCCCGGCAACCGCCTGAAGCTCCCCGGCCGCTATCTTATGCAGAATCTCAAGACGCAGCGCGCCTTCCAGGGCATGGACAAGCTGAGGATCGAGCCCAGGAAGATCGACGAGTGGCTCTCCTTCCGTTCCTACCACTGGTACGCCACCGTAGGCGCCATCAAGGAATCCCCCGTTTTCGGACACGGCCTGGGAACGCTGGACAAGCTTTACAAGAAATTCAAGACCACCAGGGACCAGTACCAGTCCGCTTTCGCCCACAACCTCTATCTTGACTATTACGCCGAACTGGGGCTGCCGGGCTTCCTTTTGATAATCTCCTTCTTCGTGCTCTCCATCTTCCTTGCCTGGCGCCTCTGGTCGAACCTGTGCTGCGGCAAGCATGTCAGAAGCCTGGCCCTGGCGCTCTTGGCCACGCAGTTCTCCATCGGTTTGGGAAATCTCTTTTCCTCCAGCCTCTACTACGTGACGGAATTGATGTTCCTGCAGTGCATCCTGATGGCCATGCTCTCCAATCTTTTCACCTTCTATTATCCCCCCGGCGAGATCTCGCTGAAAAGAGAATTCCTTGCTTCCGCCAGGACCGTTTGGAAAAAGCCCTCGCTGCGCCTGGCCTTCCTCGGCTCCGCGGCGGTCGTTTTGATCATCTTTTTCTGGCGCTGCAGCGTCTCGGCCAAGCTTGGCGAGGCGCAGTATTACAGTTGCGAGCCCTACGACAACCAGGCCCACATCCTGGAATACGGCATCAGCCATTACGAATACGACCAGCACAGCAACAAGTTCGCCAGGACCGAGCGCTGCGTTTACCGGCCCATGAAGATGAACTCCCGCTTCCTGCAGCTCTACTTGAGGGCCGGCCATCCCGACGCCAATTTGAAACCCGTGCCCGCGACCTTCACCGTCAACGGCAAGCTGGCGGGCTCCTGCGTTTTGTCCAACCGCAACTGGCGGGCCTGCATCCTTGATCTGGGCAACATCGTTCCGCAGCTGACCAACGACCACGCCCTGGCGGAAGGCCTTGTCGTTCCCATCAGTTTCGGCATGACCTCCGGCCGCATGTGGAATCCCCTGGACTGGAACCCCACGGAGAAGAACATCCATTACGGCGTGGATCTCGGCACCGTCATACAGGGACTTTACTAAAACAAAAACTTTACGCCATATGATATCGACCTTAAGTAAGATCGTTGACAGGGAGACTCTCGGCAGAGAGTGCGAAAAACTGCGCGCCCAGGGCAAGACCATCGTGACCTGCAACGGCAGTTTCGACCTTTTCCACTACGGCCACCTCTGCTTTCTGGAGGAGGCCAAAAAGCAGGCTGACGTTCTGGTGGTGGGCCTGAATTCCGACAGCTCCATCAAGCAGTACAAAAGCCCCCTGAGGCCCATCATCTGCCAGGAGCAGCGCGCCGCGCTTCTCAGTTCCATCGCCATCGTGAGCTTCGTGCACATTTTCGACGAGACAGTGCCCATGCCCTTTCTGGAAGTCGTGAAGCCAAACGTGCACGTCAACGGCTCGGAATACGGCGAAGACTGCATCGAGGCCCCCACCGTGAAAAAATACGGCGGCCGCATCCATCTCATGCCCAAGGTGGCGGGTCTTTCCACCACCGGGCTCATCGCCAAAATAAAAGCGCTTCCCTGATGAAGAAGATCCTCATTCTCCTCGCCCTTGCCGTTCTGGGCGGCCTCGCCGCCGCCGCGGCGCGCTATTATTTCGAATCCTACTCCCAGGACAGGGAGCTGGAGCGCATGGCTGAGAGCGAGGCGTCCGGGAAAACTTCCCTCGCGGGGATCGTCGAACCGGAAAAGAAGAAGACTCCCCGGATCGCCGAGGAGACGCTGGGGGAAGGCTCCGATCTCATAGATCTCTACGCCGGCCAGGAGAACGTCTTCATCACCTCCGACGCGGCCTTCGAGCTTTTCCGCCGCTTCATCGAGCGGGCCTCCGACGGGATCTACGGCACCTTCCTCTACGACCAGTTCGCCTCCCTTTTCGTGGACCTGACGGACAACCTGGAGGAACGCTACGAAAAATCGGAAGGCGAGGTCCGCATGACTCTTAGGAACGCCCTTTTGTTCTCCGCCATCTGCGTGAAACTGTGCATTCCCGACGCCAGGATCCCCGTCGCCGTCAGATCCGACGTGGAGGAGGAGCTGAAGCTTATCAAGGAAGCCTCCTTCATCGGGGAAAAGGACGGGCGCCCCTGCGACTATACCGTTTACGCTTCCTTCGCGGAAAAATCCGAGACTCCTTGGGGCGGCGCGGCCCTTCTCAGGGCCTTTCTGGAGCGCCGCTGCTTTTCCCTGGACGATTTGGAAAGCGTCAAGGAGCTGCTGCTTCTGGCGGAGGCGCTTTTCGCCAGCGACATCGCCTCCGAGAATTACGACGAGGCGGCCCGCTTCCTGAAAGCCTTCGACGGCGAGACCAAGGTCATGACCATAAAAGACCTCTGGCAGCTGGCGGGCGGCGTCCTGAAGTCCGGCCTCCCGGAGGAGATTTTCTCCCTTGCGGAGAACGGGGAGTTTTTGAATAAGATCCGTCCGGCCGCCGTCAGCTCCTTCGATCCCCCGCCCTGGCGGGACCCCGCCCAGATCGCCGAACCCTCGCCGAAGGTCTGGTTCTTCCAGCCCGCCCTGGCGCTGGCTCCCCGGACTTTCCGGGAGCTCCACCGCTGGGTGGTGCAGCCGAAGACCGACCATCTTCTCTACGTCCTGGGCGCCGCGGATTCCCTGACCAACTCCGAGGAGATCCTGCTGGGGGATCTTAAAAAGGAAGTGGAGGGCAGGCTGGGCCTCATGGACCGGGCGGTGGCCGCCGGCGCCTCCCTGAAAAAGCGGGGCCTCGACCGTCCCAACGCCTTCTTGGTCCGCTCCATGCTCTACACCGCGGAAAAGCCCGAGGACCAGGCCCGGGAAGCCGAATGGCCGAAAATAAAAGCCGTTTACGTCGAGGACGCCCCGGAGCTCTTCCGCGTCCTGGCGGAGCTCATAAAAGAGCTGAACGAACTTTACACGGAGCTGGATCTTTTCCGCGTCATGACTTCCTACAAAAAGAACACCCTGACGCCGGACCGTCTGCTGGAAGCAGAGCAGATCTTCAATGAGCTGGCCGACATGGCCAGGGAGGACGCCCTTTACCTGGAGAGCGGGGAAAAGGAGGCCGTCAGCGGGGAAAGGGCCCTGATGAACGCCCGCCGCTTCCTGACGCTTCTCAGTTCCCAGAAAACTCAGGATCCGCCCTGGGAAAAAGAGACGACCCTGGGATTGGAATACAACTTCCAGAAAGTTTCCCTGGCCGGACTCGGGAAGCCCC
>JAFZID010000184.1 GCA_017554565.1 bacterium | reverse complement strand
TGGAGAAGCTCGACTTTTTCCTTGGTCACTTCGCCAAGGATCCTGACGCCGAGGCCGGGGCCCGGGAAGGGCTGGCGGTCCAAGAGTTCGCTGCTGATGCCGAGGACGCGGCCCACGGCGCGGACTTCGTCCTTGAAGAGCTCTTTCAGGGGCTCGATCAGTTCGAACTTGAGATCCGGGGGAAGGCCGCCCACGTTGTGATGGCTCTTGATGGTCTGGGAGGGGCCTTTTTTCGGGGACTTGGACTCGATGACGTCGGGGTAGATGGTGCCCTGGGCCAGGTAGCGGCAGTGCTTGAACTTCCTGGCCTCTTCGGTGAAGACTTCGATGAATTCCTTGCCGATGATCTTGCGCTTGGCTTCCGGTTCGTCCACGCCTTTCAGCTTTTCGTAGAAGCGCTCGGCGGCTCTGGCTATAGTAAGGTCGAGGCCGAGGTTCTTCCTGAACATCTCCTCAACCTGCTCTGCTTCGCGGTAGCGCAATAGCCCGTTGTCAACGAAGATGCAGTGGAGTTTTTTCCCGATGGCCTTGTGAAGCAGCACGGCGGCCACGGAGGAGTCCACGCCGCCGGAGAGGCCTAAGATAACTTCCTCGTCGCCGATCCTGTCTTTCAGATCCTTTACGGTGGCGTCCACCCAGTTGGTGAGCTTCCAGTCGTTTTTGCATTGGCAGATGCCGAAGACGAAATTCTTCAATATCTCCGTGCCGTACTGGGTGTGCACGACTTCCGGATGGAACTGCAGACCGTAGAATTTATTTTTGTTGTCGTACATGGAGGCGAAGGGGCAGGTGGCGGAAAGCGCGCCTCTCTCGAAGCTCGAGGGGATCGCTTCCACTCTGTCGCCGTGGCTCATCCAGACGATGATGGTGGAGGGAATATTTTTGAAAAGGGGATTGTCTTTGGCTGTCTCAATGGGCATTTTTCCGTATTCGCGTTCCTTTCCGGGAACGACGCGGCCGCCCAGGACCTGGCTCATGAGTTGCATGCCGTAGCAGATGCCGAGAACGGGGATGCCGAGATTAAATATCTCTTTGTCGATCCCGGGAGCGTCTTTCTCGAAGACGGAGTTCGGTCCGCCGGAGAGGATGATGCCTTTGGGCGCGGCTTTTTTGAGTTCTTCGGCTGTCGTCTCAAAGGAGATGATCTCCGCGTAAACTTCCTGCTCCCTGATGCGGCGGGCGATCAGCTGGGTGTATTGGGAACCGTAGTCTAAGATCAGGATCTTCTGCATAGCTTTATTTGACCTTGTATTGCTTGATGTAATAGTTGATCATTCTGGAGGAGATGCCCAAAGATTTGGCGGCTTCTTTCTGGGAGCCTCCGTTTTCGTCCAGGGCGTTTTTCACGAAGACTTTTATGGCTTCGCCGATCTGTTCGTTCAGCGTTTTGCTCTGTTTGATGTTGAAAGGATCGTCGGAGTATTTCTCACGCTGGATCTGCTTGGGAAGATCGTAGGTGTGGATGATGTTGTCCTTGGCTGTGAGGACCGCTCTTTCCACGCAGTTCTCCAGTTCCCTGACGTTGCCTGGCCAGGAGTAGCTCCGCATGTTGCTGTCGGCGGCCGTGGAGAAAGCGGAGATGTTCTTGGAATACTTAAGATTGAATTTCTCCAGGAAATATTTGGCCAGGAGCATAATGTCGTCGAAGCGTCTGGAAAGGTCCGGCATGGTGATGGGGAAGACGCAGAGACGGTAGTAGAGGTCCTCGCGGAAGAGGTTTTTGCTCATCAGTTCCTCAAGGTCGCGGCTTGTTGCCGCGATGAAGCGGACGTTGGATCTTATTTCCGCGTTTGAGCCGAGGCGCGAGAAAGTGCGCTCCTGCAGGAGACGCAGTATTTTGACCTGCATGGGGAGGCTGAGGTCGCCGATCTCGTCCAGGAAGAGCGTGCCGCCGTCGGCTTCCTCGGCCCGGCCGATGCGGCGCTCAAAGGCGCCGGTGAAAGAGCCCTTCTCATGGCCGAAAAGTTCGGATTCGATGAGGTTTTCAGGCAGGGAAGCGCAGTTGACGATCACGAAGGGCTTGTCCTTCCTTTGGGAGAGGCTCTGGATCGCCCGGGCGACAAGCTCCTTGCCGGTTCCGCTGGCGCCCCTTATAAGGACCGTCACGTCGCTCTGGGCGACCTGGCGGATCTGCTCATAGACCACCCGCATCTCCTGACAGTTGCCGATCAAGTTGCCGGGGTTGTCTATCAGCATATTGCGGAGCTTTTTGTTCTCGTTGATGAGTTTTTCGCGCTCTTCGCGCTGGTCTTTCCTGACGGCGGCCGCTTCGCCCACGATGTTGGCGATGATAGAGAGCAGCGCCGCGTCTTTTTCCAGGTCGAAGGAAACGTTCTTGCTGACGTTCCTGTCAACGGAAAGCGTGCCGATTATCTGCCCGTGGCGGATGATGGGCACGCAGATGAAGGCGATGGCTTTTCCTTTGGGGCGGGCGCCGGTCTTGTTGAGGAAACGCTTGTCCTTCCTGACGTCGGGGATTATTTCCGCCTTGCCGGTCTTGGCGACCGTCCCGGTAACGCCTTCCCCGATGCCGTAGCGGCCGAGGGCTTTTTCTTCGGCGTTCAGTTCCCAGGCGGAGGCGGCGATCTTCAGTTCGCTGCCCTCGATCAGCGTGAAGGTGCCGCGGAGCATGCCGAGCCTTTTCTCCAGGATCTCTATGACCTTGTCCAGCAGGACCTGGGGATCGTTCTCCCAGACCAGTACGTTGCTGATCTCACGCAGTATTTCGATCTCGACTGACAGTTTTTCGTGCATTTTTATTAGTCCATTTACATTTTCTGTTAATTTTAGCCGATTGGCTTAAATTATTCAAGGGAAAAAGGGAAAAACCGCTCTTTTAATAAGGGCTGACGAACCGCTCGCTTTTTTGATAAAATAAAGGAAATAACAACAAAATGAGGTAAACTATGCGAAAAACCACGGCCCTTCTCCTTCCTGTCCTTGCTCTCTTCGTTAGCGTAGGCTTACTTGCTGAGCTTACCTGCGACAATTTTCAGCCCAACGAAGAGATCCACTATTCCATGCCCTTGCTGAAGGGTGAGTGTCCCGCCGACACCCCCGTTGCGATCGTCAACAAGACGACCGGCGAAGAGGGCGACGCCACCTGGCACAACGGCCGCTACAAAGCTTTGGTCGATCTGCACTACGGCGTTAACGAAGTGGAATTGAAAGCCGGCGAAGAAACTCTCACCATCCCCATCGTCTTTACGAAACTGGACAGCGAAAATATGGTGAAGTTCTTCTACGTGGTGGGCAAGGACGACACTTCCGCTTTCTATATTCCGCCCGGATACGAAGGCGAGAACACCAACTACTGGGACCGCATTGACAGAGCCGCCAAGATCATGCAGACCTTCTCGGCTCACGACCTCGATGAGAATCCTCTCCATTACGGCAAGAAGACCTTCCAGCTGGAGCTGGACGACAAGTACCATGTGGTGGTGCACGTCGTGACCAGCAAGTACACCAGAGCGGAAATTCAAAGTTACCGCAAGCCCAACGGTCAATATGACAACTACAAATTTCACGCGAAGCTCCGCGAGGCCGCCGGCCATGACGAAAGAAGCTACAGTTCCAAAACGCAGTACGTCGCCATCGGCAACTTCTCCGAACTTAAGGACGGCCTTTGCGTCGGACATACCGCCACCGGCGGCGGCAGTTTCGGCGCCTTCGGTTCCGGCGCGGTCTATACCTGGCCCAGAAGCATCAAGGAAGTCAGTCCCTGCTTTTTGGACAACACGCCCATGGATCCCAAAGTCGAGATCGACGACTCCTGCGGACGCCACCGCCGCTGGGCGCACCTGGCCACCACGCTGGGCGCCACGATCCACGAGAACGGCCATGCTCTGGGACTCCCTCACTTCTACGGCAAGTACGTCATCATGAGCCGCGGCCATGACCAGCTCAACAGAGTCTTTACCTTCTTCGATCCTCCGACTACACGCGTTCCCTACACGAACTATTTTGACACTACCGAAGTGGCCCGCTGGAGCGATTCCGCCGCCGCTTTCCTAAACGAGCATCCCTTCTTCAATCCCAACCGTCCCGCCGGAGGGGAAGGCCCCAATATCAGGGAAGGCCGTCAGAACAGCACCATCGTCATAGAGGACGAAGCCGGCGTCGTCTGGTACGCTTACCGCGATTCCGACGCCTACCACTTCAGCGACACCGTGGCCTTCGAGAAACCGTATCCGAAGAAGGTCTCCATCACGAGGCTCCCGCAGGCTGACAAGCAGTCCGGCGCTCTGCACATCATCGCCAGCAACGCCAAAGGCTACGCGCATTCGGTGGATCTCGATTATCCCTGCCCTCTGACCAAATCTTACGCTTCCGCTTTCACTCCTCTGAAAGGCTATAAAGAAGGGCCGCAGCCCGAGGGCATGATAAAAGACCTGAAGGATCCCAATCCTCCCATCGTCCGCTCAGAGACCGAGGCGGTCTTGGTGAAATCCGAGAACGGCGACCTCTTCGACGAAAAGGAATTCCTGCTGAAGGTGAGAGGAACCGGCCACGGCGTCAAGATCCCCGTTTTCGTTGGAACGGAAGCCAAGGGCAGCGTCCCCGAAGTCATCAACTTCTCCTGCGAAGTGAAGCCTGTTCTGGGCGGCACTATTCTGGACATAAAGGACGTGGAGGGCATCTCCTTCTTCTATCTGGAATATAAGGAAGACGGCGTGCTAACCATCCATACCCACGACAAGGACGGAAAATACGTGTTCTTCGATTTCAAGTCGGAATTCGGCTCCTCCTGGCAGAACGTCGCCTTTACGCTCGATCTTGAAAGCAGGACGCTAACCGCTTTCACGATCAACGGAAAGGATCTCCTCGGCTCTGAAGTTGTTCCTTTGGGCAGCAAATTCAACACCGCCGCCAGCGTCTGGCTGAAGAATACCGACAGCGCCAATTTCGCCTCATTCCGTTCATTGAAAGTCAACCTCGAACCTAAAAACTAAATATAAATAAATTTTCGACAATAAGGACATTTTATGCGCAAGTACATTTTTGCCGCTCTGGCATTTTCTCTGGCGCTGGCTCTTAACGCCGACGTGATCCAGGGATTGAGAACCGTCAACAAGATCATGCAGCAGGTCGTTCCTCCCGAGGAGCAGGCCGCTGCCGCAAAGGAAGAACCCCAGGTCAAGAAGCCGAAGTACATCTTCTACTTCATCGGCGACGGCATGGGCATCAACCAGGTGCAGATGGGCGTCGATTATATCTCGCAAACGACCGGCGGGAAAGGGGAGCTCAACATGCAGAAATTCCCCATCATGGGCGCCAACAGGACTTACTGCGCCAACGCCTTTGTGACGGACTCCTCCGCTTCCGGAACGGCCCTGGCCACCGGCCACAAGACCAATTACGGCGTGGCGGGCATCGATGTGAACGGCGACGCCGTTGATTCCATCGCGGCCTATTGCCACAACCGCGGCATGAAGGTCGGCATCGTCGCCACCGTGACTTTGATGGAAGCCACTCCCGGCGCTTTCTTCATGCACCAGGGCTGGCGCGGCCGCTACTATCCCGGCACCTTTGACCTCGTAGATTCCGGCTTCGAATATTTCGCCGGCGGCGACCTCTGGGACAAGGACGGCATAGACTTCAACAATGATGTCACCAACAAGCTCCCCGAGAAGATCTGGCAGGAAGCGACGAACGTGCTTTCCCGCGGCGTGGTCTCCTGTCTTCTGGACAAGGACGGCAAGCCTGTGATCAAATGGAAAAACGCCGAAGAGATCATAAAAGAAAACGGCTACAAGTACGTCGATACCGAAGCGGAATTCAACGCTCTGCAGCCCGGCTGCGGCAAAGTCTATATCTCGCATCCCTGCAAGGGCTGGGGCATTCCTTACCGTGTCGGCTACAAGGGATCTCCTTTCCTCAAAGATTTCGTCAAGAAGGGCATCGAGCTTCTGGACAACGAGAACGGCTTCTTCATGATGTGCGAAGGCTCCTTCATCGACCACGGCGGACACTCCAACGACGCTCCCAAGACTCTTTATGAATTGCTTGACTTCGACGATGCCATCGGCGTGGCGCTGGAATTCTACAACCAGCATCCCGACGAGACTTTGATCGTTGTTACGGCTGACCACGAGACCGGCGCCATGAGCTACGGCTACGTAGGCGACCGCGTTCAGGACATGAAGGGCGCAAAGTGCGAGTTCAGCGAATTCAAGAACAAGTTCAAAGAATACCGCGACAAAGTTCGCGATTGCAAGAAAAACCACAGCGCCCAGCTGAAAGGCAATTTCTCCGAAGCCTACGCCCTCATCAAGGAATGGTACGGCGACGTTCATCTCAGCCAGGGCAAGAAGGACAGGCTGAAAAAGGCCTTTGAAGCCAGCATGGATCCCAACTACAACAAGGACGATCCTCTGAACCAGGCGCTCTACGAAGGCCATGATCCCTTCTGCTTCGTCGTCCAGCGCGAACTGAACGCCCACTTCGGCGCCAAGTACAACACCGGCGGCCACTCCGCGGCTCCCACCCCGGTCTTCGCCATCGGCGTCGGCGCTGAAATGTTCGGCGGCTTCAAGGAAAACACCAACAACGCCATCAGCATGGAGAAACTTGTCGATCCTAACGGCGAGATCCCCTCGAAGCCTTACAAGAAACCTTACGTCCATTATTGATTATGGATAAGCGGAATCTCTTTTCAGATCTGCCCGCTTCTTTGCCCGAGGAAATAGGGGAGACGATCGTAAACAGCAGCCGTTGCCGCGTTGAAAAGATCGTCTCCACCGGGCAATCTAGTCCCCCTGGCTTCTGGTACGACCAGGAGGAGTCGGAATGGGTGCTTTTATTGAAGGGCAGCGCCACCGTGACCTTCGAGGAAGGCGACGTTAAGCTTCTCCCCGGGGATCACATCAACATCCCGCCTCACAGACGCCACAGGCTGAAGGAGACGGCGAAGGGAGAACCGACAGTCTGGATCTGCGTTTTTTACAAATGATCCGGACGTAAAATGAAAAGAGGCAGCCATGCGGCTGCCTCTTTTTTTGCTTCGCCTTTTTATGTTTTATTTCAGGACCGCGCCCTGGCTGGCGGAGGTGGCGTGCTTCTGATAGCGCGCCATCCAGCCGAAATTCAGCCTGGGTTCGGGAGGCTGCCAGGCCGCTTTGCGTTTGGCGATCTCCTCGGGGGAGAGCTCCGCTTCCAGTTTCTGGGCGTTGATATCGATATCGATGATGTCGCCTTCTTTCAAAAGCCCGATGAGTCCGCCGGAAGCCGCTTCCGGAGAAACGTGCCCGATGCAGGCGCCCCTGGTGCCGCCGGAGAAGCGGCCGTCGGTGATAAGAGCGACCTTGTCGCCCAGGCCCTGGCCCATGATGTAAGAGGTGGGGGCCAGCATCTCCTGCATGCCGGGGCCGCCCTTGGGGCCTTCGTAGCGGATGACCACCACGTCGCCGGGCTTGACTTTGCCTGCGAGAATGCCCTCGCAGGCTTCCTCCTGAGATTCAAAGATGACCGCCGGGCCGCGATGCGTCATCATCTTGGGATCGACGCCCACGGATTTGACCACGGCGCCTTCCGGGGCCAGGTTGCCCCAAAGGACGGTAAGGCCGCCTCTCTTGGCGTAGGCGTTGGAAAGTTCCCGGATGCAGGCTTTGTCTTTGCTTTCCTTCCCCTTGATGTTTTCGCCTAAGGTCTTGCCAGTGACCGTCGGGCAGCCGAGGTTAAGGGAGCCCTCTATTTTGCTGATCTCGCAAAGGATCGCGGAGACGCCGCCTGCGGCGTCCACATCTTCCATATGATAGGAGCAGGAGGGGGAAACTTTGCAGATGGTGGGCACTCGTTTGCTGACTTCGTCGATCCTTTTCAGATCGAAGCCCAGCCCCGCTTCCTTGGCGATGGCCAGGGAGTGCAGGATGGTGTTGGAGGAGCCGCCCATGGCCATGTCGAGAGTCAGGGCGTTCTCCAAGGAAGCGTCGGTTATGATGTCCTTGGGCCTGAGGTTCTCCTTCACCATTTCCACGATGCGATGTCCGGCTTTCTTCCAAAGCTCTTTTCTTTCAGGATAGACGGCGGGGATGGAGCCGTTGCCGGAGAGAGCGATGCCAAGGGCTTCGCAAAGGCAGTTCATGGAGTTGGCGGTGAACATGCCGGAGCAGGAACCAACGCCGGGGCAGGATTCGCACTCGACTTCTTCCAGCTGAGCGTCGTTGATGATGTTTTGGCTGCGGGCGCCCACGGCCTCGAAGATGCTGATAAGGTCCAGGGCCTTCTTGCCGTCCTTGGAGTGGCCGGCCAGCATGGGGCCTCCGGAAGCGAAGATGGTCGGGATGTTGACTCTCAAGATGCCCATGAGCATGCCGGGGACGATCTTGTCGCAGTTGGGGATGCAGACCACGCCGTCGAAGCAGTGGGCTCTCAGCATCGTCTCCACGGAGTCGGCTATGATCTCCCTGGAAGGCAGGGAATACTTCATGCCTTCGTGGCCCATGGCGATGCCGTCGCAGACGCCGATGGTGTTGAATTCGAAGGGGACGCCGCCGGCTTCCCGGATAGCTTCCTTCACTATTCTGCCGACTTCCTGGAGATGGGCATGTCCGGGGATGATGCCGACGTAGGAATTGCAGACGGCGATGAAGGGTTTAGAGAGATCTTCGCGGCTCACGCCGCAGGCGTTGAAGAGCGCGCGGTGCGGTGCGCGTTCAAGACCGACTTTCACAGAATCGCTTCTCATTTCTTGTTTCCTGATTGAGGTGATTTTAAGAATGACCAGGGGAAATTTTACCATAATGTCGCCTGATTATATCCGTTCAGGCCTTGTTAATTGAATAAAAACGGCGGATTTTGTAAAATCTACTAATTGATAATATTTTTTTCTGGCGATATGAAAAAGTCTTTTGGAAATCTTTCCGCCCCCAGGGGCGTGGCGCTTTTGATGGTCCTGACGGTCCTGACCGTCCTTTCGATACTTTCGGCGACTTTCGCCACTTTCATCGGCTTGGAAAGCCAGTCCGGCGCCATCTCCGTGGGGCAGACCCAGTCGGACATGCTGGCCCAGTCCGCTCTTCAGCACGCCTACGGCCTGCTGAGGGAGGACTACTACCGATCTTCCGCCTATGACGACTACAGCGAATCCTGGTCCACCACCTTCAAACCCAGGCAGGGCGACCAGGCGGTGGACATGGACGGCACCCACGGCGACAAAAGCAATATGGCGCGCTGGATCTACGTCAGGGACGCCAACGACATGATCGTGGGCCGCTACGCCGTCATGGTGGAGGACGAGCTGGCCAAGATCAACATCAACACCGCCAGCGCCCTTTCCAGAAAAGAGCAGAACGAGGGTTTCGGAACTTTTGAAGTAATGCTGACCGGCGAAGGCGGCAAAGCGGGGCTGCCCATTTCTCCCGAGGCCGCCAAGAACATCATAAATTACCGCTACGGCCGCGACCTGAAGCCCGGCCAGGCCAATGTGGACGACAACCTGAACGCCTCCCAATACGCCGCCGACGAGATCGACAACAACGGCAACCAGCTCATAGACGAGCGCGACGAAGGCGTGGACGAGCCGGAGGAATACAATCCGGAGCATCTGGTCTGGGACGACAAGGCTTTCCTGAACCTCAGGGAGATGATCTCCATCATCGCTCCCAACAAGCAGAATCTCAGCAAGTCCGCCGAGGACCAGATCAAGCACTACGCCACCATCACCTCCCGCTCCCAGGAGAGCTATTTCGACGACAACGCCGGCAAGGTCTTCCGTCAGCTGAACATCAACAACGCCGACATGAAACAGTTGAGGCGCGTCTTGAGAAACGCCAACCTGGAGTACAACTTCGAGCCTTCCTCATCCAGTTTGCGCGAACTGGTTGTCAATATGGCGGACTACACCGACGAGAACCACGTCCTGTCCACCATCGAGAGCACTTACGGCATCGAGGCGGTCTGCTTCAACGAGATCATGGCCCACGACGGCAGCTGGATCGTAGAAACCGACCACCAGGGCTACGGCAGGAAAGACGAGAACAGCTACCATGTGATGTTCGCCAACCGCATCTACGCCGGACAGTGGGACTATGACCAGACGGCTTTTTCCCCCAGCAGCATGCGAACCTACTGGCGCATCAAAGACGTCAGGACCGCCGGGACCAAGGCCGAGATCAGGCTGGAGAACCCCATGTTCACCAGCGGCGATTTCAACACCTTCATGAAAGCGGAGACCGACGGCTGGCTCAAGGACCAGTGGAAGAACGCCACCTGCATCGTCCACCATGTCACCGGCACCAGGACCGCCGTTTCAAAAGGCTTTGAGATCTCCGCCAGTTCCGCCGGCAACAACAAAAGCATCACCATCAAGGTCCCCGGCGGCGCGGAGGCTTTCCTGGAAGGCGTCAAGACCAACACCGCCAACGACAGGGTAGCCATCTGGTCCCACTGGATGACTTCCGCGGCTGTCTGGACCGACCGCAAGGAGCAGACGGGCCTCTTTTACACCAGGCCCAACACCCCGAAGCAGGAAAAATTCTACTATCTCATTTACAGCGCCAACCAGGCCTTCAAGAACAACTGGTGCGGTTTCAAGCGTTCCGACCTGAGGGAGATGGACATGGACGGCATTCCCGCCAAGTATTCCGTCACTAAGGAAGACAAGGATAAGCGCGGCAACTACCTCCTCAGGTACAAATACAAGGACGGCAAGCCCCAGAAACCGAATCACAACGGCTTCCTTTCCCTTTATCTGACATCTTCCAGGAAATGCAAGAAATCCGGCGCCAACCAGTCCGGCAAGAACGTCAACAGCAGCGACTCTCTCTACTTTTTCCGTCCGGACGTCGTGGAGCTCATCAACATCAGCTCCGCTCCCATTTCCCTGAGGAACTGGTCCGTGGTGGTCAACACCGGCGTGGAATCCTTCGACCTGGCCAAAATAGAATCCGCGGAGCATTACAGCCAAGCCTACGGCGGCTACTTCGACGATCCCAACCCCCTGATCGAACCGGGCGGTTATTTCTACCTGACCTCCAACAAGCAGATCTTCGACATCGAGTACTGCAACGGCACCGGCGGCTACGGCCACAACAAGGAAAACGCCATCCCGGTCTTCGAGCTGCCGGCGGACAACTGGGGCATTCTCTACGACGTCATCAAGGTCTCCGGCTACAACTACGGCCACAGCTACATCACCGTGACCGGCGCGGACTGGAAGAAAGACCAGCTTAAGGGCGAGATCATCGAGTTCGTCTCCACCCGCCACCCCAGAGGCGGTTACGACGCGCCCAACGGCATGTTCAAATACGTTTACAACAACACTTCCCATGTCATCGACATCGGCGTGGGCGACGCCGTCAACAGCGGCCTGGAAGCCGGCGACCAGATCCGTGTCAGAGGCCTTCCGAGGCAGGGCGGATTCGTCTCCTTCACCTTGAAGAACGAATACGGCCAGATCGCAGCCCGCACCACGGAATACGGCAGCCTTACCAAGGATGAGATCGGCTACTCCACGGAAAAATCCGACCCGGCCCACTACATCTGGCGCTCCGTCAGCAAACCCAGTTTCGGCGGCACCACTGACAAGGCCCGCAGCCGCTCCTTCAAGAAGCACAGCCTCACCCATATCAAGAACAACCATCTGGCCAACGTGGGCGAAGTCCTGAACGTCAGGACCGCCGATTCCTGGTCCACCGTGGGCACCAAGGGCCGGGGCGGCGTCAGCACCCTGAAGGCCCTCAGCAAATATTTCACCACCTCCGGCATCCGTCTCGACGGCGAGGAGGAGGGCGTTCACCAGAGCGGCTGGAAGCAGGCCTTCGGCACGGTCAAGACCGCCTCCGGCGACAACCTGACCTTCGAAAATATGGGCTGGGCCGCCAACACCTGGACCGGCCAGACACTGCGCGTTTTGTCCGGCAATTTTAAGGGCGAGAAGATCCCCATCAAGGTCAACTCCTCGAGCGGTCTTCTGGTGGAGGGCCTGACCGCCCCGAACCTCAAGCAGCTGCGCTTGAAGAAAGGCGACGTGGTCAGCGTGGGCCCGGGCTACGCCACGGCCATGTATTACACCGACTCGGAAGGCGACGAGGGCATTTGGGAATGGGAAAACAAAGGCCTTATCAAGGGCGACTACGGTCTTTATGTTTTCGGCCTGAACGACTCCATTAAGACCACGGAGTTCCTGGAGGAGAACCACAACGCCACGCTGGAGGTTTACGTTTACAACTATAAGAACGGAGAATTCGACAGGCTGCCTCTTCAGGATGACAAGATGCGCATTACTTCGGACAATCCTTATCTCATGGGCAGCGCCACCCAGCGCCTCCAGATCGACAAGAACGACAGAGTTTACTGCGGCATGATCCACGCCTGCCATATCTCGCCCAAGAACGGCATCAAGCTTAAGATCATTCCTCACAATCTGAGAGGCTCCGAGACCTCCGGCAAAGCCTGGTTCGACTACGCTTTCCTGGCTCCCGGACAAGGCAGCGGCAAGATAAACATCAACACCGCCTCGGCCCGCGTGCTCTGCGCCCTGAAGGGCATCACACCCACCATCGCCAAGGCTATAGAGAAGGGCGTGGACCGTTCCGGCAACAAGATCAAACCTTACCGCAACACGGCTGACATATTGGACATCAAGGGCGTCACGCCCAAAATCTTCAGCGAGATCTCGAACCTTGTCACCGTGCGCAGCGACCAGTACAGGATCAAGATCATCGCGGACGCCCTGGAAAAAGTCACCGCCTCTCCTGAGTTCAACGAGGCCGGCGGCGACAAGATCATAGCCCGCTCCCTCATGGACGTCATCGTTGACCGCGGAGACCTGGCCCAGACCGGCGAGGACGACGGAAAGGCGCAGTTCAAGGTCATCTCCAAGGAATAAAGCCTCGCGGATCAAGGATCCCCGGAAAAGCTTCGGGCCGTTGAAAAACGGTCCGAAGCTTTTTCTTTTCTCCCTTATTTTCATGGGCGGAATAATGATATAATTACATTAATAACCAAATTATTAAGGAATGTTTATGGATTTCACTTTGAAAAGACTTCCCAACTATGACGGCGTGAAAGGCCCTTTAGTCTTCGTCATCATGGACGGAGTCGGTATTTTTAAAGGCACGAAGGAAGGGTATCCCGGCAACGCCTACGAAGCGGCGGAACCCAAGACTCTCCACGCCCTCATAGACAACGAGAAGATCAGCACCAGGCTGCAGGCCCACGGCACCGCCGTCGGCAT
>JAFZID010000011.1 GCA_017554565.1 bacterium | reverse complement strand
GCGGCGGCTGAATCAGCCGCCGCTTCTTTTTATATCCGCAGGCCGCGGATCATTTTTCGGATCCCGCCTTTTCGGTCTTGTCGGAGCCGATGTCGCTGGCCGTGACGGAGACTTCCGCGTAGAGGGCGGTCCATCTGCTGGAGGCGTACGAGGTGTGCACCCTAAGGTAGCGGTACTGGCCCGTCACGTTGATGGCGTAGGCGCCTTCCGTGGAACTGGTCTTGTCGCTCTTTTCGCCGAGGAAGTCCCACTTGCAGACCGGCAGGTCTTTGTCGTTGGAGCCGTAGAGCTGCCACTGGTAATACCTGTCGAAGTTGCCGTAGGCAAGGCTGAACTGCTGCAGCTCTTTCTTGGCGCCGAGGTCGATGATGAGGAAGTTCTCAGGGCTGTTCTCTGTGAAGCGCGCGGTGCGTTCCGTGAAGATCGGCTCTTCCTGGCACCTGATGGCGAACTGTTGGCTGGAGCCCTGGGCCGCGATGGTGCCGTCTTCGTTCAGGACATAGACGTTGACGATGTAGGTGAGCTCGTACTGCGGGACGAACTGGTTCTCGCCGTCAGGGGCGCAGATGTCGAAGGTGAAGACGCCGCCGTCAAAGGTCGGCTGAGTTTCGCTGTATTTGATGGTGGAGCAGAAGAAGGAGCCGGCTTCGTTCCTTTTTTCGCCGTCGGTGTAGAGAACGGCGATCTTCTGCCCCGCTTCGAGCGTCAAGTCGTTTGCTCCGTCCTTTATGGTCAGCTTAAGAAGCGTCTTGCCGCCTTCGTTGACAAGGCCGTAGCCGGTGGCCGGGGCGACGGTCAGCTTCTTGGCTGCGGTGCGGAACAGCTGCACGTCCACGCCCTCGTCGAAGGCGTCGGCGGCCAAAGTCACGTTGTCAGGGATGTAGGCTTTTTTGACGTTGGTGAGGCCTGCGAAAGCGCCGGAGCCGATGCTCTCAAGTACCACGTTGGTCCTGACGCCGAAGTCGCCGCCGTACTTGATGCTGGGATCCTGCGGGGCGACTATGATGGTCGTGATCTCGTCGTTGAAGCGGCCGAAGTTCTGGCCGGCTTCCAACTGCCCGATGCCGCCTATTTCCAGCACACCCTGCTCGATGGTCCAGACCGGAGCTTCCGGCTGGAAATACCAGTGGGCGTTGCCGTCCAGGTAGGAGCTGACGCTGCCGTCGGTCATTTTGGCGGTGACGTCCGTCCCGGCGGCGTCGAAGACCACCGGGTAAGCGAGGGCTTCCTGCTCCAGGACGCGTTTGCAGACGGTGCAGCTCTTGGTCTGCACGCCGCCTTCGTAATCCTTCTCCCAATTGCCGGCGATGTGCGCGCTTCTGGTGCCCGGCACTTCCACGTCGCTGTCGACGTAAACGTGCCAATGCTCGGATTCGTCGCTTCTCCAATCGTCATCGTCATACTCGTCGGAGTGGGCGTCGACCTTTATTTCGGAATAGAGGGCGGTCCATCTGCTGGAGGCGTAAGACGTGCAGATGCGCAGGTAGCGGTATTTGTTGCCGTTGACTTCGATGGTGTACATGCCGGCGTTGGAGGGCGTTTTGTCGCTCTTTTCACCCAGGAAGTCCCACTTGCACAAGGGCAACTTTTTGTCGTTGGTGCCGTAGAGCTGCCACTGGTAGTACCTGCTGTCCTGGACGTAGGCCGCGCCGAAGCCGGTGACGGACTTGGAGTCGCCGAGGTCGATGTCAAGATGGTTGTCCACGGAGAGGTAAACGAAGTCGGAGGTGCGTTCCTCAGCTATCGGCTCGACGTTGCATTTTACGGCGAACTGTTCCGTGGAGCCCTGGGCCGCCACGCTGCCGTCGGCGTTGAGGACAAAAATGTTCACGATGTAGGTCGCCGAATACTGCGGGATGAACTGGTCGGGGCCTACGGGAGAACAGACGTCGAAGGTGAAGACGCCGCCCTCAAAGGTCGGCTGCAGCGCGCTGTATTTAAGAGCCGAGCAGAAGAATTCTCCCTCGTTGTTCTTTTCGCCGTCGTCATAGATCGTGACGATCTTCTGTCCTTCCTTCAGCACGAGGTCTTTGCCTTCCTCTTTGATGGTCAGCTTCAGAAGCGTTTTGCCGTCGGCTTCAACGAAGCCGGTGCCGGTGGCGGGCGCCACGGTCAGATCTTTTCCCACGGTGCGGAAAAGCGTAACGTTGGCGCCTTCGTCAAAGGCGGCGGGGGAGAGTTCGACGTTTTCCGGGATGTAGGCCGTGACGTTGTCGAGGCCTTTGAAAACGCCGGAATTGATCTTCTCCAGGATGACGCCGGTCCTGACGCCGAAGTCGCCGCCGTATTTGATCTCTGGGTTCTGGGGAGCGACGATGATGGTTTTGATCTCGTCTTTGAAGCGGGAGAATCCCTGAGGTTTCAGGGTGTAAACACCGCCTATAACAAGGACGCCGTCTTGGATGGTCCACAATGGGCCTTCGGGCCAGCCGTACCAGTGCGCGTGGCCGTCAAGGTAATCCGTCAGGTCGCCGTTCGTCAGCTGTTCGGTGACGTCCAGCCCGTTGGGATCCGTGATGTAGGGGTAGGCCACGACCTTGTTTTCCGTCAGACGGTAAAGCGTCTTGCCGCAGGCGGTGAATTCCTCAAACCTGTAATCATCGAAATCTTCGCTTTCCATGACGCCGGTCTCGGGATCGAAATACATCTTTTCGTAACCGATGGTCTGCAGTCCTTTCTGGGGCTCGCCGTCAACGTAGAATTTTATGCCGTCCTCATCTTCCCTGAGGGCGGGTTCGGGCAGCATCTCGAGGTCGGCCCAGAGCATGTTGTGGTCGGAATGGGTGCCGTCGGTATTGACCATGCCTGTCCCGGTCTGGATGAAGCGGTTCCTGGTGGAGATGACGTTGTCGATGGGCCCGTCCACGTTGGTGATGTAGTTGGTCAGAAGCCCGTTGGCGTAGTTGGCAAAGGGAAAGCTGGGCGCGTATTCTTCGGGCTTCGGGGTGTTCAGGTCGGCCGTGAAGATCCACGTTTCGGAGTTTTCAAAGGTCGCCTTGATGTATTTGAGCTGGGCCATCCTGCCGGAGGCGTTCGCCCATTCCAGGTGCGTGTTGTAGTAGTCGACCAGCGTGCCGTTGATGTTGAGGACGGCGTGGCCCAAGCTCCTGGTCTCGCCCGGACCCGGAAGAGTGATGACTTCAAAGGACTCGATGGGGAAGCTTGACAGTATGCCGGTGCCGTATTCGCCGTCGTCATAATTTATGGCTTTGCTGAATTTGTAATACGGATAGCGGCCGTTGCTGCAGATGGACATTTCCTTCATCATGTCCATGAAGTGGCTTCTGTTGGTGAACCTGTCCACCTCCTGGAAGCCAACGAGGTCAAGGCCCGCGTCCTTGCAGTCTTTTACCAAGGTGGTGTAGTTCTGCCTGACCCAGGAGGCGCCCTGGATGTTATAGGTGCCGACGCGAAGCTTGAAATTCTCGTTCGTTCCTTCGGCGAGCAGCGATGAGGCCGTTGTCAGCGCCAGAAGCGCCAGTGTCAGGATGGAAATGTATTTTTTCATTGTGCGAGCCCTGATTTGTTTTTAATGCTTTATCTTTTCGTCCGTGAGCCTTGTCCAGCTGTCGATGCGCTTTTGCAGATCTCCGGATCTTTTCATCTTTTTGATGATCTTGTTGACAGCCTTCAGGAGCGATTTGTTTTCTTGTCCGCAGGCTACGCCGTAATGGTCGTCGCTGATGAAGGGCGAGGTTATGGCGAGCTCGTCCTTGTCCTTGGCGTAGGCCCTGGCCATGGGGGCGTCGTTTATGGCGCAGTCCAGCTTGCCGTTGACTATGTCTTCGGCGATGGCCCAGGAGTTGGAGTAGGGGACGACCGAGGCGCCCTTTTCAAGGCATAGTTCGGTGATCCTGGCTCCCTGCGTTACGCCCACTTTTTTGCCTTTCAGACCGTCGGCGTCGGTCACAGGCCTGGCGAGAGGTGAAGTTATTACGCATCCAGTCTTGTAGTAGGGATTGGAGAAAGCAACTATTTTCTTCCTTTCCTCGGTTATGGAGATGGTCCCCACGGCCAGGTCGGCCTTGCCGGAGCGGACGCTCTCCAATAGTTCGCCAAAAGGCATTTCGATAATGACCAGCTGTTTGCCGGTGTCCTTGGCGACTTCTTTTACAAGGTCGATGTCGGAGCCGCAAACTTCGCCTTCCATTTTGAACGCGAAGGGCGGCGAATCTGGGGAAGTGGCGACCCTAAGGGTCGCAGAGCCGTTGTCCTTGTCACAGCCTGCCAGGAGCAGCGGCAAAAATAAAATAAAAAGGAGTTTTTTCATAGTGTAAACATTTTAGCACAACAGCCATCTTTTTGCTTCCCCGGGGGACGGTCGCCCGCTTCTCCCTTATTTGCTATAATAAATAAATAATATTTTTTTAAGTTAAGGACAACAAAATGGAAATAGCTCCTCAGTACAACCCGAAAGATTGCGAAAAACGAATCTACGCGGCCTGGGAAAGCTCCGGAAGCTTTCGTCCCCGTGAAGGGAAGCCGGGCCTGAAACCCTATTGCATCATGATGCCGCCGCCGAACGTCACCGGCGCGCTGCACCTGGGGCATGCCATAAACAACACTCTTCAGGACATCCAGATCCGCTATCACAGGATGCTCGGCTGCAAGACGCTCTGGCAGCCCGGCACCGACCACGCCGGCATCGCCACCCAGGCGGTGGTGGAGAAAAACATCTTTGAGAAGGAAGGCAAGACCCGCCATGACCTGGGCAGGGAAGAGCTGGTCAGAAGGATCTGGCAGTGGAAGGAGCAGTACGGCGGCCGCATTTTAAGACAGCTGCGCGCCATGGGCTGTTCCTGCGATTGGGAGCATTTGCGCTTCACGCTTGACCCGGTGTGCGCAAAGGCGGTGAGGACGACCTTCCTTGGCATGTTCAAAGCCGGCCTCATCTACAGGGGCAAAAGACTGGTCAACTGGGACGTGAAGCTGCAGACCTCCGTTTCCGACGACGAGGTCGTCTATGAGACTGTGAAGAGCAATCTCTGGCATCTCAAATATCAGGTGGAGGGCAGCGAGGAATACCTGGAAGTGGCCACCACCCGCCCGGAGACCTTCTTCGGCGACACCGCCGTGGCGGTGCATCCCGAGGACGAGCGCTACAAACATCTTATCGGCAAAAACGTCATCCTGCCTCTGGTCAAACGCCCCATTCCCATCATCGGCGACGCGCTCTTGGTGGACAGGGAATTCGGCACGGGCTGCGTGAAGGTGACGCCCGCCCACGACCCCAACGACTATCTCTGCGGCAAAAGGAACAAACTGTCGGAAATAAACATTCTCAATCCCGACGGCACGCTTAACGAAGTCGCCGGCCAGTTCGCCGGCATGGACCGCCTGAAAGCGCGTCCTCTGATCGTGAAAGCCCTGGAGGAGAGCGGCGACCTTCTGAAGACCGAGCCCTACACCACGCAGGTCGGCCATTCCGACCGCTCCAAAACTCCCATAGAGCCTTACCTCTCCGACCAGTGGTTCGTCGTTATGGCGGACATGGCGGAGGCCGCCATGGAAGCGGTGAGAAGCGGCAGGATCCAGTTCCACCCCGCCCGCTTCGCCAAGTCCTATCTCGACTGGCTGAGCGAAAAGCGCGACTGGCCCATCAGCCGCCAGCTCTGGTGGGGGCATAGGATCCCCATCTGGTACGTGAAGGGCGTCAGTGAAGAAGATTTGAAAGCGGCTTTCGACGGAAACGAGGAAGTGAGCTACCGCTATGACAAAGAGCATTCTCAGTGGCTGCTCTGCTCCTCCATAGAGGATTTCAAGCCCGAGACGAAATTCCCGGACGCCGAGATCAGCCAGGAAGAGGACGTCCTGGACACCTGGTTCAGCTCCGCCCTCTGGCCCCACTCCACCCTCGGCTGGCCGGACAAGAACGAACGCTTCGAGACTTTCTACCCCAACGACGTTCTGATAACCAACAGGGACATCATCAGCCTGTGGGTGGCCAGGATGGTCATGACTGCGCACTTCAACACGAAGAGCGTTCCTTTCCGCAACGTCATGATCCACGTGACCATACTCGACGGCATGGGAAAACGCATGTCCAAATCCAAGGGCAACGGCGTGGATCCCGAGGACATCATCGACCAGTACGGCGCGGACGCCCTCAGGTTCTCCATGACGCAGATGTCCTCGGACACCCAGGACATGAGAGTTCCGGTGCAGTACAGATGCCCGCACTGCGCGACGCTGTTCCCGCAGAACGAAAAGAACATGAAGGCCGAGACGCTTTCCTGCCCCTCCTGCAAGAAGACCATGGCCACCAGATGGGCCACGGAGGAAACGCAGAAAAAAGAGGGCTTGGCATTTTTGACCAGCGCGAAATTCGAGATCGGCCGCAACTTCGGCAACAAGATCTGGAACGCCTCCCGCTTCGCCATGCAGAACCTCGACGAAAAGACGCCCCTTCTGACTCTTCAGGAACTGAAGGCGGCGCTCGAAGCCGGAGAGCTGGAACCCCTGAACGCCGACGAGGAATGGATACTCACAAGGCTTGACGAGACCGT
>JAFZID010000183.1 GCA_017554565.1 bacterium | reverse complement strand
CCCGCCGCCAACGGCTACATGCCCTTCGGTCACATCGTCGCCGCGCTCATAATAGGCACTATCGCGACCATGATCGTACAGAGCTCCGCCGCCACCATCGGCGTGGTCATGGCTCTTTGCGGCAGCGGCCTCATCAACTTTTACACTTCCTTCCCGCTGGTCCTGGGGTGTAACATCGGAACGACCATCACCGCTAACCTTGCCGCCATCGGCGCCAACAGAAAGGCCAGGAGAGCCGCTTTGGTCAACACCATCATCAAAGTGGGCGGCTCGCTCTTTATGCTCCCCCTCTTCTACATCCTCTGGAAGGGCGAACCGATCTTCCTTGCTCTTATCAACGCCATGACGGCCGGCGAAGTATTGGGCGGCCACAATGAGAATATCGTCCGCCACGTGGCCATGGCCAACACCGTCTTCAACGTATTGAACGTCATCGTCCTGGTGCCCTTCACCGGGACTCTGGCCTGGATCTGCGAGAAGCTCATCCCGGTCAAAGGCGAAAGCGAGGAATCAGAGCACGCCCTCCTGGACGAACGCTTGCTCAAGACTCCCGCCCTGGCGCTTTCGCAATCCGTCTCCGAGATCCTCTTCATGCTGAGACGCGCGGACAAGAACGTTGACGACGCTTTCCTCTGTTTCTGCGAAGGCAGCGTCCGCTTCTCAAAGAACATCCTGAAACGCGAAGAAGAGATCAACACTCTCAACAAGAAGATCACAAGCTACACCGCAGCGCTTGCCAAACAAGGCTTAAACGACGACGAGATCGCGCTGCTTCCCGAACTGATGCACATCTCCCACGACATCGAGCGCATCGGCGACCTCGCCATCAACATCTTCGAACTGGCCCAGAAGCGCACGGATGAACGGATCATCGTCTCCGACTCCGCCATCCGGGAGCTCATCGAGATCAACAATCTCCTGCAAGAACAATTCGAGCAGGTCATCAAAGCCCTGGAGAACGCCGACCGTTCCGCGGCCGGCGAAGCCGTCGCGTTGGAGGAAGACCTCAATCTTATGCACCGCAAGCTCACCGCCAACCACCTTAAGCGTCTGGAAGCGGGCCAGTGCTCACCCAACGCCACGATCCTCTTCCTGGACACCATCGGCAACATCGAGCGCATCGGCGACCACCTTCTCAACATCGCCCAAAGAATCAACTTCATCTCGCCCTACATCATTAAACTGGGCGGAAAACAATAATATGCCCACAAACTGGTTAATCATAATCGCCATCGGCGCCTGCGCCGGCTTCGCCTCGGGCTTCTTCGGCATCGGAGGCGGACTCATCCTCGTCCCCTGCCTCGTTTATTTCTGCAAGTTCAGCCAGCAGCAGGCCGTGGCCACGAGTCTGGCCATCATGCTTCCTCCCGTCACCTTCTTCGCGGTCTGGGAATACTACAAGAAAGGCTGGGTGGACATCAAGATCGCCTGCGTGCTTGTCATCCTGATGCTGATCTTCAGTTATCTCGCCAGCCTGATCGCCAAGAATCTCGACTCCCTGCAGCTCAAACTTTATTTCAGCCTCTTCGCCATCGCCGCCGGCTTCTATATGCTCATTGATTCCATTATAAAAATGAGGGCCCGCTGATGCCTAGGATCTTCTTCGTAGCGGGCGAGACTTCCGGCGATCTGTGCGGCGCCCACGCCGTAAAAGCCCTTAAGGACGCCAGGCCCGACCTCGAGCTCTACGGCATAGGCGGACCGGAAATGGAAAAAGCCGGCCTTACCCTTACGCACAACATCACCGAGCTTTCCGTCATCGGCGTCATCGAGGTCATCAAGCACTATCCTCGCATAAGAAGAGTTTACAACTCCGTCCTCCAGACCATCAGGGACGACCGTCCCGACGCCGTGGTCTTCATCGATTATCCCGGCTTCAACCTAGCCCTGGCCAAAAAGCTCCACAAGCTCTATCCCGACCTTCCCCTCATTTATCTCGTCAGCCCTCAGATCTGGGCCTGGGGACACTCCAGGATCAACACCATAAGGGAATGCATTTCCCTTATGATGGTCATGTTCCCCTTCGAAGTGGACGTCTATCTTAAGGGCGGCGAATGGAAAGTCGTGAACGACACGCTTTCCATCACCGAGCACAAGTTCAAAAAGCCCAGCAAAATGAAGGTCAGGCACATCGGGCACTGGATCATCAACAAGATAAAAGAATTCAAACCCGATCCTGATTTCAAACGCGCAAACGCTGTCCCCGAAAACAAGGAGCTTGTCGCTCTTCTTCCCGGCAGCCGCGAGAACGAGATCAAATGGATCTTCCCCACCATGCTCAAAAGCGCGGAAGCCATCAGGAAAACTCACCCTGACGTTTTCTTCCTGATCTCCTGCGCCAGGCCCAATCTCAAGCCCATGCTCCTGAAGGCTCTGGAAAACTTCGATCCGGAAAGCTACCGCCTCATAGACGAACATATGTACGACATAGTGGATCTCTCCAAAGTGGTCCTCGTGACTTCCGGCACCGCGGCCTTCGAAGCCGCGCTGATGGAGAAGCCCATCCTTGTCCTCTACCGCCTGAATTACATTTCCTTCTTCCTGGCAAGGATCGCCATGAAGATCCCCTTCATCAACCTCGCCAACATCATCGCCCAGAAACGCATCGTCCAGGAATTCATCCAGTACCAGATGACTCCCGAGCGCATCGTTCCCTGGGCCGTGAAATACCTGGATGACAAAGACGCCTATCAAAAGACCGTCCGGGATCTCCAGGCAGTCAAAGCCTCCCTGGGCGAAGGCGACCTCGGCCAAAAAGCCGCCAAAGAAATATTATGCCTCTTGAACTTATAATAACTCCCGGAGACATCGCCGGCGTAGGGCCGGAAGTCATGCTGAAAGCCTACGGCGAGATCAGGGAAGACGAACTTTTTGAAGACGCCAGGATCATCTTCTCCGGGCCCCGCGCCTTCTGGCAAGGACTGGCTGAAAAATTGGATCTCCCCGTTCCGGAATATTATCTGACCAGCCGCGAGATCGAGGAAGCCTTCCCGGAGGAATACGAATTGGGCGAACTTTCTTCCGATTGCGGGCGCTTCGCCATGGTCTGCCTCAGTCATGCCGTCAAATACTGCCTCGAAAAGCCCCTGAGAGCCCTTGTAACGGCCCCTTTGAACAAAGAGGGTATAAGGAGAGCCGGATACGGCAATGCGGGCCATACCGACTTCCTGGCTGCCGCAACGAACTCCTCCGACACAGCCATGGCTTTCTACACCGAGGAGCTGAAAGTCGTCCTGGTCACTCATCACATCCCCTTGTCACAAGTCAACAGCGCCCTCACCACCGAAGGGATCCTCTCCAAGATCGTCCAGGCCGACAAAATGGCAAGGCGGCTGGGCGTCGCGGAACCCAAAGTCGCCGTAGCGGGTCTCAATCCCCACGCCGGGGAAAACGGCATCCTGGGAAAGGAAGAGCTGGACGTGATCGCTCCGGCCGTTGAGGACGCCAACATAATCGGCATCAAGGCCTACGGCCCGCTTCCCTCCGACACGCTCTTTTATTTCGCCAAAGAAAAACGCTATGACATCGTGGTGGCCATGTACCACGACCAGGGCCTCATCCCCATAAAGCTCCTCGGTTTCGAGAAAGGCGTCAACGTTACCCTGGGCCTTCCCTTCGTCAGAACGAGCCCGGACCACGGCACCGCCTACAACATCGCCGAGGATTTCGAAGCCGACCACCGTTCCGCCCTGGCCGCCATCAAACTCGCCTACCGGCTCGCCAAAGAGTAAATTTTGAGCGTTGACCTTTACCACCTTGCGGATCTGAAGGAGTTCCTCCAAAAAAACGGGCTCCAGGCCAAGCGCTCCCTCGGCCAGAATTTTCTCTTCCATAAGAAAGAATGCGAAAAGATCATTCAGGCGGCAGGGATCCGAAAAGGAGACAAAGTGCTGGAGATCGGCCCCGGCCTGGGGCATCTCACCATGCTCATGGAGGAAGCCGGCGCCGAAGTGACGGCCTGCGAGATCGACCGGCGCCTGACAGATCTCTGGCCTGAACTCCACCCAAACTTCAAAGGCAAATTATTACAGGCGGATTTTCTGGAAACTTCCCCTGAAGAATACGGTCGCTGCACAAAAGTTGTCGCCAATCTCCCCTACTACATCGTCAAAGAGATCATATTGAAACTTCTGACCTGCGGAGTCGAATGGGAAAGCCTGACTTTCACCCTGCAGAAAGAAGAAGTGGCGAGGCTGACGAAAAAGCAGGGCGAAGAACGCTACGGAGCGCTGAACGCTTTGCTTTTGATCCTGGGCGGACCCGATTGCGCAGGCGTCATTAAAAAGGACAATTTCTACCCAAGGCCCAATATAGATTCCGCCATTCTAAGGATCGCTCCCATCCTTTGGCCTGAATATACTCTTTGGCAAAGGACTCTGAAGGTCGTCAAGGCCGCCTTCGCCCGGCGCCGCAAGCTCCTGAAAAGCAACCTTGCGGAACTGAACGTTCCCGGGGAAGCTTTTTCAAAACTCGGCATAAGCGAATTAGCCAGGGCCGAGGAGCTGGATCCGAAGTTGTTCCTTGATCTGGCGCGCTTCCTTCCGGAATAAAAAAAGCAGGGTCTCCCCTGCTTTTTTGCTGTCGCCAGCCGGTCTTTGTTTCAAAGTTTGGCGATGCCTTTTTCCAGAACGCTCATGCCGAACTCCAATTCCTCGTCGGTCATGAGGGCGGAGGGCAGGAAGCGCAGCACCACGTTGTGGGTGCAGTTGGCCAGAACGCCGTTCTCCAAGGCGTAGGCGGTGACGGGAGCGCCGGGAACGTTCAGTTCGATGCCGTAGATGGCGCCCATGCCGCGGTATTCTTTCACCACGGGATATTTTTCCTTGAGGGCCTTGGCGTAAACGTCGAATTTTTCCTTCAGGGCGCGGGCTTTCTCCAGAACGTTATCCTTTTCGATGGTCTTGAAAACAGCGATGGAAGCCGCGCAGACCAGCGGATTGCCGCCGTAGGTGCTGCCGTGGTAGCCGGGCTGCATAAGGTCGGCGATCTCGGGCTTGGAAACGATCATGCCGACGGGCGCTCCGCCTCCGGCGATCTTGGCCACCGCCATGATGTCAGGCGTTATGCCGAAATGCTGGTGGCCGAACCAATAGCCGCAGCGGCCCACGCCGGTCTGGACTTCGTCGCAGATGAGCAGGCAGCCTTTATTCGTGCAAAGTTCCCTCAGCTGCTGCATGTATTCCCGGGAAGGAATGTTCACTCCGCCCTCTCCCTGGACCGGTTCCAGTATGACGGCGCAGGTCTCTTCGTCAATGGCATCTTCCATGGCCGCGATGTCGTTGTAAGGAACGTAGGAGAACCCGGGGACAAGCGGCTTGAAGGGAGATTGGTATTTTTCCTGGGCCGTGGCCGTCAGGGCGCCGAAGGTCCGGCCGTGGAAAGAATTGAAGGTGGTGATGAATTTGTAGCGGCCTTTCTCCTTGCCCCAGTTGCGGGCCACTTTCATGGAGCCCTCGATGGCTTCCGCGCCGGAATTGCAGAAGAAGATCTTGCCGGGGAAAGAATTTTTGATCACCAGTTCGGCCAATTCCGCCTGGAGATAGTTGTAGTAATTGTTGGGCAGATGTATGAGTTTCGCCGCCTGTTTCTGGATGGCTTCCACCACCGCGGGATGGCAGTGGCCAAGAAGGCCCGTGCCCCAGCCGGGGAAAAAGTCCAGGTATTTTCCGCCTTCCGCGTCGAAGACCCAGGAGCCTTTCCCTTCCACGAAGGCGGGCTTCACCCTGCCGTATGTCTTCATGACGTAATTGTCGTAATTTTCGTAAACGTTCACTTTGTTTTCCTTCTGATTCTTAGTCTGACAAGAACTGCGTTCCGATGCCGCGGTCGGTGAAGATCTCAAGCAGCAGGCTGTGCGGGATGTCGCCGCCCACGATGTGGGTGGTCTTCACGTTGTTTTTCATGGCTTCCAGGCAGGCTTCCACCTTGGGTATCATGCCGCCTTTTATTACGCCTTCCTTCACGAGCTTCGGGATCTCGCTCATATGCACGGAGGAGATAAGGCTCTTGGGATCCTCGGGAT
>JAFZID010000182.1 GCA_017554565.1 bacterium | reverse complement strand
GTCCTTGTTGACTTTGCCGGGAACGACGAAGCCGTCGGTCCGTATGTTCACTATCAGGGGGGAGCCGCCCTTGGGCCTGGGAACATTGGAGGCTTTTATGAGAATGTTGGTGAAGTCGCGGCCGATCCTGGCCGCGCCTGAGAATTTTCCGTTAAGGTAAAAGCTCGCCTTCAGATCCCTTAAGGCCCGGGCGCGCATGGCAAGCGCGAATTCGTCGCCGCCGCGGTATTTGAAGCGGGCGAAAATGTTGGTGCCTTCGCACCAGGTGTAATTTTGCTCCGGGCTTATGTATTCGTCCTGGGAGAAGCCGGAAAGCAGATGGCTGGAGGCCTCGGGAGCGCCCACGTCCAGGATCATCGCGGCGTTCTCCGGCAGGGGCGGGCACAGTCCGGCGGCGGCGGGGATTATTTTTCCGGTGGCGGCGGCCACGGCGTTCCAGTTGGTGAAGACGCCGCCCATCAGGAGCTCGTGGGATCCGAACTGCTTCTTTTCGTAATTGAAGGGGTTTTTGAACCGTTTGGCGGCCTGGCTCCAGACGACCACCGAGGGCTCCATCTCCTTGTTGGCGGCGCCCCGGCGCATGACCGTGAGAAGCTTCGTGACGGTCTCGCCCGGATGATCTTTGACGTCGAAATAATACTGCGGCAGGATGTAATTTTTGGAGGCGGCGTCGGGCTCGGTTATTATGACCAGAGGAAGGCCTTTCCCGGCGGCGGCCTCCTCGAGATACTCCACGGCTTCCCGGTTGCCGTATTCGAGCCAGCGGATCTGTTTAAGCTCGGACCAGCGGAAGAGCAGGATGAAGAAAGCCAAAAGAAAGATCCCCAATCCGAGATTCCTCAGGACCAGTTTGTCCTGGAGCGGCTTGATGTTTTCCAATATGGCGGCGGGGAATTCCAGCCAGACCGACCAGACGAGGCACCAAGCCGGGAACCAGAAGGCGAAATAGCGGCTGGCGAAAAAGTGCTGGAAATGCAGGTGCGAAAGGAAAAAGAAAGGCACGGCGACGGCCAGGGCCAGAAAAATTTCCGGAAAGCGTTCCCGGCGGCGGCAGATTCCGGCGCAGATGCCGAGCCCAAGGCTCACCCAGATGAAAACCGGGGAGCAGAGCCTCAAGGTCAGGGCCCGGGACCAGAAGATCGTATCCAAGCGCATGGAGGCTTTGCCCAGGTGAAGCGGGAGCCAGGCGTCCTTAGAACCCCAGACGAGGCCGGTCTTCTGCATCAGGGGTTGGGAGCAGAAGAAGAAAAAGAGGACGCTTAAAAAAAGCAGGGCGAGGCCGGCGGAGTAAAACGCCAGGCAGCGGCTCTTCTTTGCGGGCTCAAATTTGCGGCAAAGCAGGAAAAGAATGAAATGCGCCAGGAAGACCGGCTGCATAAAAACGCTGAACTGGTGCGTCGCGTAGGAGAGGAAAGCAAAGAGCAGCGCCAGCAGCGCGGCCTTGGGATCGATCCTGCCTTTGTCCTCGAGGGCCCGGAAATAAAAATATATTTCCGCCAGCAAAAGCGTCATCACAAGGGCGTAGAAGCGGATGTAGAGCGTGTAGAGGATCTGATAGGGGCTGACGGCGTATAAAAGCAGGGCCAGAAGCAGCGTGAAGGAACCGAAAAACCTTTTCGTCAGTTTGTAGAGGATGAAAAATCCCAGATACGATTCCAGAAGGCAGATCAGGCGGAAATACTGCTCTCCCCCCAGGAGCCCGCCCAGGGACAGGACGTAGAAGATGAAGTGCTGAAGGAAGAAGCCCTGGCCACCGAAGCCGTAGTAGAACCAGATCCTGGAAAGGGGCCAGGTCTTTATTTGGGAAATAATGAGCACCTCGTCCTGGGAGAGGCCGTACTTCGAAAAGAACGCCAGCCGCCAGTAGAAAAAGAGCGCGGAGGCGAAAAGGAAGACAAGCTTTTCGCCGTGCTTTTCCAAAAAGGAGATTATTTTTTCACGCGCTGTCATTTACTGTTTGAAACGGCTCTGCTTTTCCTGTCCTCATAGATGAAGTAGCAAATGTAGGCGACCGCCAGAAGACCGGATATGGGATAGGCGGTGTTCCAGGGCAGGTTGAAGCCTATCTTGGCGTTCAGGATGAAGCTTGAGGTCACGGCCAGGTAGAAGGCGCCGGGCAGTACCGTCACCCAGATCCGCTTTCCCTCCCTTATGCACCAGGCCGTGGCGGTCCCCAGGGAGAAGGCCACGATGGTCTGGTTGGCCCAGGCGAAGTAGCGCCAGAGAAGATTGAAGCCGTTTGTGCTGAATTTCGCGATCAGCAAAAGCATGGCGGTCATGGCGAAAATGGAGAAGGAGAGAATGACCCTGTTCCTCGCTTTCCTCTGGTCCATCCCCAGCATTTCGCCCAGCATCAGCCTGCAGCCGCGGAGCGCCGTGTCGCCGCTGGTGATGGGAAGCACTATGACGCCTATGACCACCACGGCGTTGATGATCTGGAAGAAAAGGTATCTGTCCGAAGCGTTGCCGCTGTGCCGGAAGATCTCGGTGACGTGGCTGACGATGGCGGAAAGAAGCGCCGTGGCGCTCTGGTTGGCGTCGATGTTGAAGAGCTTGATGCAGCCCATGGTGACGGCGGCCCAGATCATGGCGATGAAGCCCTCAAGGAGCATCATGTTGTAGAAAACGAAGCGGCCGCTTTTCTCAGTCTTGATGGTGCGGGCGACGATGGTGGCCTGGGTGGCGTGGAAGCCCGAGGCGATGCCGCAGGCCACGGTCACGAAGAAAATGGGGAAGAAATGCGGTCTCAGGCCTTTCCAGTTCTCCAGCGAAAGCTCGGTCAGGGGAAGCTTCATGATGAAGATGTAAATGAAGAGAAGCAGCGCGGTGAAAATGAAGAAAGCTCCGATGAAGGGATAGACGCGGCCGATGATCTTGTCAATGGGCATAAGCGTCGCGATGAGGTAATAGGCGAATATGACGCCGTAAACCGCCCAGAGCCAGCTGTTGGAGAGAACGGCTTCCTGGTGCATGACGGATCTTATGAAAATATCGCCGGGAGTATAGACGCAGGTCACGCCGAAAAGCAGCACCGCCAGGCAGACGAAGACGCCGAAGAAAACCGCCACTTTTTTCCCGAGGTAGTCCCTCACCAGGCTCTGGATCTGCTCGCCGTCGTTCCTGACAGACATCATGCCCACCATGTAGTCCTGCACGGCGCCCGCCAATATGCAGCCCAAGGGGATCGTGATGAAGGCCACTGGCCCGAAGAGGATGCCCTGGATGGGCCCCAGGATGGGGCCGGTGCCGGCGATGTTGAGAAGGTGGATGAGTCCGTTGCGCCAGGAGGCCATGGGCACGTAGTCCACGCCGTCCCTTTTGGTGACAGCGGGAGTGGTGCGGTTGGTGACGCCGAAGAAACGTTCAACGAAAAGACCGTAGGCGAAGCCGCCGAAACCGAGAATAGCGAGACCGATCAGAAAAGTTATCATAGCGTTAATTTTTGGTTAGATATTTTTTCCAGCAGAAGAAACCGATGAATGCAAGGGAGAGAAGACCGGAGATCAGATACGACACGTTCCAGCTCAGGTTGAAGCCCACCTTGGCGTTCAGGATGAAGCTTGAGACCACGAAGAGATAAAATGCGCCGGGAATGACCGTCAAAGCGACGGATCTGTTGTTTTGCACGCACCAGGCGGTGGCCACCGCCAGGGTGAAGACCACCAGGACCTGATTGCTCCAGGCGAAATAGCGCCAGATAACAGCGAAGCCGTTGGGCTGGAATTTCACGAGAAGCAAAAGCGCAAGGGAGGACACGACGATGGCGGCGCCCAGAATTATCTTGCCAAGCTTGTTGTCTTTTCCGATCCTCAGCAGCTCGCCGAGCATGATGCGCAGTATGCGCATGGTGGTGCCGCCGGTGGTGATGGGCAGGACGATGAAGCCCGCCATGACTATGACGCCGGCCTTGGAGCCCAGGAGGGTGTTGACGATCTCGACCAAAGTGGCGTTGGCGTTTGCGGCGTTGCTGAGCCCGTATTTTCCCATGACGCCCATGGTGACGGCGGCCCAGATCATGGCGATGAAGCCCTCCACTAGCATCATGTTGAAGAAAATTTTGCGGCCGCATTTCTCATGGGTGACGCTGCGGGCGATAAGCGTCGCCTGGGTGGAGTGGAAGCCCGAGGCGATGCCGCAGGCCACGGTCACGAAGAAGAGCGGGATCATGTTGGGCTTGAGCCCGCGCCAGTTATCCCAGGTGAGGTTCTCCAGGGGCAGACGCCTGGTGAAGATCAGGGCGAAGATTATGACGGCGGAAACGATGAAAAGGCTGCCGATGACGGGATAGACTCTGCCTATGAGTTTGTCGATGGGCATGTAGGTCGCCAGCAGGTAATAGACGAAAACGACGCCGTAGGCCACCCAGGTCCAATAGTTGGTGACCGTGGCTTCCTGCTTCATGAAGCTTATGACGAAGATGTCGCCGGGGGAGTAGGTGAAGGCCACCACAACCAAAAGCGCCATGACGCAGATGAAGACGTTGAAGAGGTAGGCCACCTGTTTTCCAAGGTAGCGCCGCACCAGCTCCTGCATCTGGGCGCCGTCGTTCCTTAGGGAGATCATGCCGATCATGAAGTCGTGGACGGCTCCCGCCAGGACGCAGCCCAGCGGAATGGTGATGAAGACAATCGGTCCGAAAAGGATCCCCTGGATGGGTCCCAGCACGGGACCGGTCCCGGCGATGTTCAAAAGATGGATAAGGCAGTTTTTCCAGGTGGGCATGGGCACGAAGTCCACGCCGTCTTTTTTTACGACGGCGGGAGTTGGCCTGTCGTCCGCGCCGAAAAATCTCTCCATGAAGCGTCCGTAGAGGGCGCCGCCTATGATGAGAATGCCAAGACCGATCAGAAAAGTCGTCATGCTTCCTTAAAATTCTTCCTTGATTGAATGGATCGTGCGCTCAGGCGTCCTCGAGCGGGCCACCAGAAGTTCGGATATGAGGCCCAGAAAGACCGCAAGGCCTCCGAAAACAATGAAAGCCAGAGCCGTCATGAAGAAGGGGACCGCCGCCATGACCTGCTTCATATTGCCGAAAAAGTAAAGCAGCCAGGAGAGGAAGAGACAGAATCCGCCCAGGATCAAAGAGAGCACGCCGACGCCGCCTATTATGTGCGCGGGCCTTCTGGTGTAAACGGCCAGGAAGGTGACCGTCAGAAGATCCAAAAAGCCCCTGGCGTAGCGCTCCAGGCCGAATTTCGATTTCCCGTGGATCCTGGCCCGGTGGTTGACCACCAGTTCGCCAACCTTGAAGCCTCTTTCGTTGGCCAGGGCCGGCATGAAGCGGTGGCGCTCGCCGTAAACGTCCAGCTCCTCGGTACACTCTTTCGTGTAGCATTTGAAGCCGCAGTTGAAGTCGTGGAGCTTGACGCCGGTCATCCAGGAGACGGTGGCGTTGAATAATTTGGAGGGCAGCCTCTTTTCCAGAGGATCGTGGCGCTCTTTCTTCCAGCCGGAGACCAGATCGTAACCCTCCTCCATCATGGCGAGGAAGGCGGGGATCTCGGAGGGATCGTCCTGCAGGTCCGCGTCCAGGGTGAAGACGTATTTTCCCTTCACCCTTTTGAAGCCGGCGGAGAGGGCCTCGGATTTGCCGAAGTTGCGGCGGAAGGAGACGCAGTGGACATGGCCGTCCTCGTTGGCCAGCTTTTTGATCAGGTCAAGGGAGGAGTCGGTGCTGCCGTCGTTGATGAAAAAGATCTCATAAGAGCGGCCCAGCTTGGCCATCTGAGCGGTGATCTCGGAATGGAGCTGAAGAAGGTCGCCCTCTTCGTTATAGACCGGTATGACGAAAGAAATGTCCATGGATCTCGGAAGGGTTGTGGTTATCAGTTATTAATCTTTTATTATAGCAAACCGCCCAAAAAGATATAAGGGTCTTTTTCGCCTCCAAGTGAGAAAAATTTTTCCGGGAAAAAATACCGACATCCGCCGGTCTTTCGGGTAGTTTTTTTCCTTTCCCTTCCAAAACGGCGGCCGTCTTTCTACAATTGAGGCGTAGATCCTGGCGCGAATCCACACCCCTTATGAGAGAAGATAAAAATTCCCCCGAAGAGGAGGCGCGCTTTGTGAAAAGGCTCATGAAACAGGAAAGCGGGGCCTGGCGGGAGTTCGTCAGCACCTACCGCCCGCTCTGCTATTCCCTTGCCAAACGCTACAACTGCCAGGCAAACTTCGACGATTTTTTCGCCGAGCTTATCCTGACGCTCGTGACGAAGGATCTGAAAAAGATCGGCGGCGTTCCGCTGGCGAAGGTCGTATCCAGGCGCTTCTCGGACATCATAAGCCTATATCTGCACCATTCCCGCCGCCGCCCGCACCGGAGGATCTACGAGGACGTTTCGCTGGAGCCGGCGGCCTCTTTCCTGGCGGAGCGGGACGAGCTTTACGCCCTTCTGGAGGAGGCGCAGGAAGAGCTCGATCCGGAGGAGAGGAGCCTTCTGGACGAATATTTCGACGAGTGCCTCACGCTTAACGCCATGGCGGAGAAAAGAAACCTTCACACCACCACGGTGCTGCGCCGTTTGAAGAAGATCTACGCCAAACTGGCGGCCTCTTTGGAAGAAAAAGAGAAGCGTCTTTAGATATGCTATAATTTGATCATATGATTGGAATATTCTTTAAAGCCTTCATGTTCCTTTTGGGCGCGCTTTTTCTCGCCTGGGAAGCGGCGCTTGGCTATTATTTCGCGCCGCTGAACCTCTGGGTGTGGCCGCCGCTTCTCGGAATATCCCTTCTGGTCTTCATTTTGTCCGTCTGGCGTCCCAAGTACGCTTTCTGCGCCATGCTTTTCGCCGCCCCCTGGCTCATCGCGGTGCCGCTCCTGGCCACCGGCGGCAGCACGCACCCCATGCATATTTTCGTAATGCTGGCGGCCCTGGCGGGGCTTTGCTGGCACGAGCTTTTCGCAAAGGATTCCCTGGAGCCTTTCTGCGGCTCCCTGGGCTGGCTCATCTGGTTCGGCGTGGCGCTTGTCGGCGTCTGGGCCTCTCTGAGCCGCTATGCTCCGGAATGGGTGCTGCAGAACAGGGAGTTCCTGGGGCAGACGGTGAACGACAAGGATTGGAGCAGGCTCACGGCGGTGAAATACATAATCTTCAACGCCTCCCAGCTGGTGGCTTCCCTCTCCCTCATTCCCTTCGCCTACAGGATGGCGATGCGGGAGGCGGAGAGAGGGGAGGACAATCTCAAGCTCGTCAAGACGCTCTGGCTGTTTTTCGCCGCGGGCTGCACCGTCGCTTTGGCGGCCTCTTTCTACCAGCGGCACGTAAGCATTGAATTCTGCGCCAACCGCTCCTTCTACTGGGTCAGGATGGGCAGGGTGAACGGCACCTGCCAGGATCCCAACGCCCTGGGGGTGATGCTGGGCTTGGCTTTCTCCTTCGGCCTTTCCTTCTTCAGCGCCTGGCGTCCCCGCCAGGGCTATCTCAGGCCGGCCCTTGCGCTCCTCTGGCTCATGCTCTGCGGACTGGGCATCAACTACTCCGGCTCCCGCAGCGCTTTTATGGCCGTCGCCCTGACGGTCATATTCCTTCTGGTCGGCCTTTTTGTCAACACAAAACTCATCTTGCCCGCCAGGCCGCTGGTCCGCCTTGGCATCGTGGCCGTGGCGCTTTTGGTCCTTGTTTCCGGCGCCGGCATGTACAGCATGATAATCGTCAACAAGGCGGACAAGATACTAACCGGCACCACCAAGAGCCCGGCGCTGCAGCGCCGCCTGAAAAAAGACATCAGGAGCATCAGGAACTCCGGGCGCATTTCCCGCATTTTCAACGACAGCCGGCGCCAGCTCTACCCCCGCTTCGCCCAGCTGACGGCGGAGAGGACCTGGCCCTCCGGCGTGGGAGTCGGCAGCTTCGTGGTGGAGCTTCCGAATTTCGCCCGCTACGAGGAGGAAAATCTCAGGGCCCCGGACAACGCCTGCAACTTCTATCTCCAGGTGAAAGCGGAAACGGGCCTCTTCGGGCTGCTGGGGCTGGCGCTCTTCATGGGCGGGATCTTCTTCTCCTTCGCCTCCTCCTGGCTGCAGGGCCGCGGGGAGAACGAAACGCTGGGCAAGCTCTGGGCGGTCTTCACGCCCCTTTTGGTCTTCGCGCTCCAATTGATCCTGGGCGTGCACACCGAGGTCATGGAAGTCTCCATACCCTGGCACATTCTTCTGGGCGCGATCCTGGCGTCGTTGACCATCCAGTCGCGCCTCAACGTCACCTGGCACGGCGAGGCCCGGGCCATGGGCGTCCTGCTGGCGGTCCTGGTCATCGCCTCCTCCTTTTATTTCTACCGGCGCCTCAACCAGGGCGAACTCAACTCGGAAAGGCGCCAGGCCTCCATCGGCCAGGTCGGGGAGGCGGGCTTCTATCCCTGGGAGAACTGGCACGCTCAGTCCAAACCCTGGCGCTGGTGCGGCAAGGAAGGCTATCTCTGCGTCAGCAAAATGAACGACTGGGTGAGCTTCAATCTTGTCAGCAATTATCCCGACCTGGAAAAGGACCCTCAGCGCGTGACGGTCTATATCAACGGCGAGATTAGGACCAACGTGACGCTCTCCGTCCCCGGCGAACCCTGCCGGATCCAGTTGCCCGTGGGCTACGCCCTGCCCTTCGACGCGGTGACGGGGCAGTGCACCGCCCTCAGGCTGGAATGCGAGAAGACCTGGAGTCCCGAGGACTACGGCGTGGAAGGCGACCGGCGCGTTTTGGGCGTGGCCATGGACCACCTGCGCTGGACCAGGGAACACACGCAGGAAAGCGGCTTTTACGACAAGGAGCGGACGCCCGACGGCCTCATATACGCCTGGACGAAGGGCGAGGCCCACTACGAGTTCGAGTTCAAGAACAAAAAGAGGCTGAGGCTGAAACTGATGGCCCAGAATCCGCTGCTGCGGCGCTATCCGGTCTCCGCGGCGCTTTACGTCAACGGATATTATCTCGACACGGTGGTCCTGGGGGACAGAGTCTGGCGGACTTTCGACTACGAGATGCCGGACGACATTCCCAGGAGGACCCGCAATCTTCTGGACATTATCGTTTCGCGCCAATGGATGCCGCGGCACTACGGCTTCCAGGACGACCGTTCCCTGGGCGTGGCGGCGGCCATGGAGGAATGGCAGGAGCAGCCTAAGGAAGAATTAGAGAGCGGCGAGGCGGAGAACAGATGATCTACGGCAGCAAAGAATCCGAACTGGCCAGGAGAATAGGGGAGAGCCTGCTTTACCAGGGGCTCACCATCTCCACCGCCGAGTCGCTGACAGGCGGCGGCCTCTCGGCCTGCCTTGTGAGCGTCCCGGGCAGCTCCTCCTGGTTCAAGGGCTCCGCCGTGGCTTACCAAAACGAGATCAAGCGGGATCTTTTGAAAGTCCCCCAGGAAGTCCTGGACGAGTTCGGCGCCGTGAGCGAGGAGTGCGTAAGATTTATGGCGGAGGGCTCCCTGAGGCTTTTCGGCACGGACCTCGCGGTGGCCGTGAGCGGCCTTGCGGGGCCCGAGGGCGACGGTTCGGAGAACCCCGTGGGCACGGTCTGGATAGGCCTGGCCATCAGGAGCAGGACGCTGACGAAAAAATTTCTGTTCAAGGGCGACCGGGAGCACATCAGGCGCTCCACCATACTGGCCGCCCTGGGCATGGTGGAAGAGATCATTTAAAACTTATCATACAGGAGAAAAATTATGGCATCTGCTGAAAAAAACGAAAAACTTAAGGCGCTGGAAGCCGCCATCGGCCAGATCGAGAAACAGTTCGGCCAGGGCTCCATCATGCGCCTGGGCGAGAACCACGTGGCCAACATTCCGGTCATTCCCACCGGCGCCCTGACGCTGGATCTGGCCCTGGGCGTGGGCGGCATCCCCAGAAGCAGGATCACGGAGGTCTACGGCCCCGAATCCAGCGGCAAGACCACCCTGGCCCTGAGCGTGGTGGCCAACGCCCAGAAGATGGGCGGCACGGCGGCTTACATCGACGCCGAGCACGCCGTGGATCCCGGCTACGCCAGGCGTATCGGCGTGGATCTTGACAGCCTTCTCATTTCCCAGCCGGACTGCGGCGAGGACGCTCTCTCCATCGCGGAGACGCTGGTCAGGTCCAACGCCGTGGACGTGGTGGTCATCGACTCCGTGGCGGCCTTGGTGCCCAAGGCTGAGATCCAGGGCGAGATCGGCGACTCTTTCGTCGGCCTCCAGGCAAGGCTGATGTCCCAGGCTTTGCGCAAACTCACAAGCATCATCGGCCGCTCCCGCTGCGCCTGCATCTTCATCAACCAGATCAGGGAAAAGATCGGCGTGATGTTCGGCAACCCCGAGACCACCACCGGCGGACGCGCCCTGAAGTTCTATTCCTCCTGCCGCCTGGACATCCGCAGGATGAGCACCCTGAAGGACAACGAGGGCAACTCCAACGGCATCAGAGCCAAGGTTAAGGTCGTCAAGAACAAAGTGGCCGCCCCCTTCCAGGAAGCGGAGTTCGACATCATGTACGACGAAGGCATCTCCTACGAAGGAACGCTGGTGGACGTCGCCACCGCCATGGACATCATCCAGAAGCGCGGCGCCTGGTTTAGTTTCGGCGACCAGCGCCTGGCCCAGGGCCGCGACGCCTGCAAGGAATATCTTAAGAACGACCCCGACTTCGCCAAGAAGATCGAAGGCCTCATCAGGGAGAAATACGGCCTCTTGAAAGGCGAGCTCCCGGGCGAGGAAGCACCCGCCAAGGAAAAGAAATAACCTCAGGTCTATGAAAGGCTCCAAGGACGCCCTGAAAGTGGGGGCGGAACTTCTGGGAGTGCGGGATCACTCCCGGGAGGAGATGAAAGCGCACCTTATGCGGCGCGGCTTTTCCGAAGAGGAGAGCGAAGCCGCGGCGGACAGGCTGGTGGAACTGGGCTTGATAAAGATAAGCTCCAACGACCGAACGGCCCTGCAGGCCGCGGCCAGGGAATATCTGGAGAAGAAAGGGAAGGTTATGAAGCCCTCCCTCCTTTCCTCCCTGGCGGCCTACCTTTCCAGGAAGGGCTTTTCCGAGGACCTCATCGAGGAGTATCTCGAGGCGGCGGCGGAGGTCATGAGGGATCCCAAGCAGGAATGAAAAATATTTCCAAAGTTATAGATCTGGGCGGCTCCTGGCAGGCCGAATTGGAAGGCGAAACTTTCGCCGTCCAGGTTCCCTGCGCCGTGGAGAGATTCACGGAAAGAAAGGATTTCGGCGGCTTCTTCACGCTGAGAAAAACTTTTTCCCTCAAAAAGCGCTTCAGGTTTTACCTCCTGCGCTGCAGGGCCGTCAGCTATTTCTGCGAGATAACGCTCAACGGAAAGAGGGTGGGATCCCATGAAGGGATGTGGGATGAATTCTCTTTCGACGTCACGCGTTTCCTCACTGACGGCGAGAACGAGCTCGTCTTCAGGATCGCCAAGCCAGGCTATTACGAAAGCGATCCCTATCCCTTGAGAAAAGTGCTCTCCGGATTCGTGCCGGACGTCTGCTGCGCCTTCGGCGGCATCTGGGACGACATAACCCTGGAGGGCTATGACGAAGCGATCCTTATGCGCTGCTACGCCGACAACTGTGCGCTTAAGCTCGAGCTGGAAATAAAAAAAGACGGCGTCTATTACCTTGAGGGAAAAATTAAAGGCCTGAGGGACATCAGGGGAAAGTGGGAGCTGAAAAAAGGCTTTAGGGAAGTCGTGGTCCCGCTGAATCCCGGCAGGATGGAGAAATGGTCTCCCGGGAACCCGAAGCGCTATGAGATCGCGTTCAAAGTGAAGGGCGCCAAAGACAGCCTGGAGGGAAAGACCTTCTTTTCACGCAGGGAGATCTGCTGCAAGGAAAATTCGCTGCTTCTCAACGGTGAGCCCTTGTACTGGCGGGGGATCCTGCACTGGGGCTTCTACGACGAACTGATCGCGCCCAATCCCGGCGAGGAAACGATCCGAGCGGAGGTAAGGTCTCTCAAGAAAATGGGCTTCAACGCCGTGAAGCACTGCCTCTACATCCCTCGGAAGAAATATCTCGACATCTGCGACGAAGAGGGGATGCTCTGCTGGATAGAGCTTCCCTTGTGGCTTCCCGAAGCGAATCCCCATCTGGAAGAGCGGATAAGAAAAGAATACGACGCCATAAGCGAAGCGCTTCTGGGGCATCCCTGCGTGGCGATGGTCACCTTGGGCTGCGAGATGAACACGGTGGTGAAAGCGGACATCCTTAAGGAAACGTATCTCAAACTGAAAAAGAAGCTCGGCGTTCCGGTAAAGGACAATTCCGGCTCCGGCGAATGCTACGGCGGCCTGAAGGTCTCCTACGGCGATTTCTACGACTACCATTTCTACGGGGAACTCCAGAACATGGAGGACCTCATGGACCGTTTCACGCCTTCCTACCGCGCCGGGAAACCCTGGTTCTACGGGGAATTCTGCGACAGCGACACCCTGAGGGATCTCAAAAAGATCAGGGAGGGCAAGAAGGTCCCTTCGCTCTGGTGGGAAAGCGGCGACGTTAAGAAAAATCCCATAAAAAAACTGAAGCCGGATTTCTATCTCGACGCTTTCGAGGAAAAGATCAAAGGAACGAACATCAGGAAAGATCTCGAGAAACTGAGAAGGATCTCCTGCGACCACGCCCTGACGCACCGCAAAACCACCCTGGAGGAGACCAGGGGCTACAAGGAGATAGCGGGCTACGACATCACGGCGATAAGGGACGTGCCCATCGCCACCAGCGGGATCTTCGACGACCTCGGGAACGCGAAATTTTCCGCCGAAGAGTTCCTTAGCTTCAACAGCGACGTCGTCATTTTGCCTGCCTGGGATCTGAGGAGGACTTGGATCTGCGGCGACCGCGTCTGCCCAAAGGACCGCTACAGCTTTTGGGGCGGCTCGTCATACGATCTTCACATCCTGCTCTCCAATTATTCGGGATCCGACCTGAAAGGCGAATTGCTGCGGCTTGAGCTGCGGGACGATTCCGAAAAGCTTTTGCACTGGGAGGAGCGGCTGCTGCCGAAAGTAGGCAGAGGAGAAATAAAGGAAGTCTGCTACCTAAGCGCCCTCCTTCCGGAAGTGTCCGCTCCCGCCAACCTAAAACTGACGGCCAGCGTAGGCCCTTACAGCAATTTCTGGCCGATCTTTCTTTATCCCAAGGCAGGGGAAAGGGAAGAGCGCTTCATTGTGCGCGACCACACCGGCGTTTTCCGGGGGATTTGCGGCGCAAAGAAAGGCAAAAAGATCATCGTCACGGATCAGCTTGACGAAGACGTTAAGCAATTCCTCTTCGAGGGAGGCAAAGTTTTCCTTATGCAGGGGAGCGATCCTTCCTTCCCGACGGAGGAGGTCTCCTTCTGGAGAGAAAGCTTCCCGGTAAGTTTTCCGCACCCCATAACCTCCGGACTGAAGCGCTCCTTCTTCACGGAGGACCTCAGATACTTCTCAGTCGCCCCGGAAAGGGCCGTATGCGCGAAAAAGGCATCCGATATCGGGTTCGCCCTGAAACGCCCCGTTTTGAGGCGCTGCGACGCCAGAAACTGGGGGATAGCAGAATATCTGGGGGAATATTCCTACGGCAAAGGGACTCTCATAGCGACGACTCTGAAACTCTCCGGCGGCAGCGGCAGGGAAGCTTCAGGTTTCAGAAACAATGTCTTCGGAAGGTATCTTTTTGATAAGATATTAAAATACTTGGAGAATCTAACCTAAAAGGCTGAACATATTATGTCGGAACTCAAGATCGAAAAAGGCTCTTTTTTCCTGGACGGTAAGGAGATCTTCCTGACCTGCGCGGAAGTTCATTATTTCAGGACCCCCAGGGAAAGCTGGGAAAAAGTTTTGAACAGCGTCAAGGAAGCCGGCTGCAACGCCGTTTCCTTCTACACTCCCTGGCTCGTGCACGAGCCGGAGGAGGGTCGTTTCGACTTCACCGGACTGTATCATCCCTGCAACGACCTCGTAGGCTTCCTCGAACTGGTCAAAAAGAGCGGCCTCCTTTGCTACTGGCGTCCCGGACCGTATATTTACGCCGAGGCCACGGACCTGGGGATCCCCAAGTGGTTCACCAAAAAGAATCCCCAGAGCATGGTCATGCGCTACGAGGACGGGGAGTACATCCCCAGTTCGGCTGTCAACGCTGTCGCGCACATGAACGGAGATTTCCTTGCCGCCGTCGAGAAATGGTTTGCTGCCGTGGCGGAAGTTATAAAGCCTTACCAGGCTCCGGACGGGTTCGTCGTCATGACGCAGCTTTGCAACGAAGTTCCCGGCGACGATTTTGACGATGAGAACCCCGTGAACCTGGGCCTCGAAAAGAAGGACGGCATCTGGCCGTCTTACCTCAGGGAAAAATACGGAACGCTGGAAAAAATAAACAACGTTTACGGCTGCAGCTTCGGCGACTTCTCAAGGATCCCGCCCTACATGCTGGAGCAGGCGAACAAGACGCTCTACGAGATCGAGAGGCGCGAATATTACTACGGCTGCTATTATCCGAAGTATTTCCAGAAACTGAGGGACATGCTCTCCGGCTGCGGCATAACGACGCCCTTCACCCACAACGCCTACTGCCCCCGCGCGCTGTCTCTGCACATTAAAAACAAGGAGCTGAATCCCTGGCTCAACATCGGAGTGGACTGCTACTACTCCATGAGCGGCAATCTGAACCTGACCAACGGCACTTATTTCTGCGAATACGGCGCCGAGTATCTGAAGAGCATCCTCGGCAGCACTCCCTGGGTGATAGAGCAGGAGAGCGGCTACTGGTTCGATTTTCCCAGAGTTTACGCCCCGGAACTTTTCATCTGGAACATCTGGGCTGCCGCCGGCGGCTACAAGGGCCTCAACATGTACCTCTGGGGCTCCGGCAGCAACCGGCAGGGCCTGGGTTTCTACGGCACCGACCACAACTGGCAGGCGCCCGTCGATCAGAACGGCGTTAAAAAACCGTCCTTCGACGCGATCCAGCGCTCCTTTGCCGAGATAAAAGAGCATCGGGAAGACTTCGGCGCGGATTCGGCGTATGACATCGCCTTCGGTTTGAAGAGGGAGCCCGTCGTCAGCCTCAAGCCGGTAGGCCCGGCCACCACGGAAGTTTACTACGCCCTGAGATCCCAGGGATTCATGCCCAAGCTCGTGGATTTCGCGAACGAGACTTTGGAAGAGCTTCTGAAGCATCCCGTCCTGGTCGTCGTCAACGACCGCTGGATGGGCAGGGACGTTCAGGAGAAACTGGCCCGCTACGTCGAATCCGGCGGCAATCTGCTCCTCATCGGATCCTTGCCGACCAAAGACGAGACCGACCATTACTGCCACGTCCTGGCCGACGAACTCGGCGTTCTCGGCGGGACTTTCCCCAAAAAGAGCGTGGACCAGGAAAAGGTCCTCTACGAAGGCCAGGAATATTACCTGGGCAAGACCATCCAGAACATCGATATCGACAAGAAGGGCGAAACGCTGGGCCGCACCGAGGCCGGACGCCCCGCCATCGTCTCTGTGAAAAAAGGGACCGGCACGGCCCAGATCTTCCCGGTGATGTTCGCCAACCATTTCAAGAGCCAGTCGGTGCTTTTGAAAAAGCTGATCGCCAGGCTGGGCAAGACTCCCACGGTGGAAGGCCAGGATCTTCTGAGAGTGATCCCGAAGAAAAACGGCAAGGCTTTCGTTTTGAACATCCATCCCGTCCCGGTGGCCGAGGACATCATGATAGGGAAGACGTCCTTCGAATGCGAACTGGATCCTTATTCCTACGTCCTGGTGGACTGGGATAATTAAGCCTTCCTTTTTAAAAGCGCGCCCAGAGCGAGAAGCAGTCCCAGAAAAGCGGGCTCCGGCAGGGCGTAGTTGTAAGGCGAAGTGTAAATGGTGGAAGTTGTGCCGGAGACGCTCGGCTCCAAACTTTTTCCGCTGACGCCGCAAACATAGCTTCCTGCTCCGTAATTTCTCACGTCAGTGCCAACATTTGTTTCTCCTTCAAGCTCTATCAGAGCGGAGGTCTCGGGATCAACCTTGTACCATTGTATGCTGCTCGGCGTTCCGTAAGTTTCGACTGTCAATACAGAAGGATTTCTCATTGGAGAGATCCAGGCGCCGAAAAGCTTGGTGTTGCTGTTCCAGATTGTGTTCCAATTGGTTCTCCTGGAACTGACGCTGGAGATTATGGAGGCGACGTCTGATATGGAGTCGCTGCCCCAGCGCAGATAGTTCAACTTGTAGGCCGCGTCGAGTTTTGCGCTCAAAGTGGTAAGCTTGGAATTTATAAGATTCGTCAGCTCGTTTTGCAATCCGACGTCGGTGTTTATCTCGTAAATGGCTTTCGTGAAGTCGGCTTTTCCAAGGAAGGGCGTAACATAATGGCCTTCAAAGGTGCTCTTGGCATAGAGCTTGCTTCCGTTCAGCTGTGAGAAATCGTAGTCCCAGGGCGGTTCGGCTATAAGTTTGCCGACGTATTCTCCCGTGGCCGGGTCAGCATCTATGAAGAAGAAAGTGGAGAGGAGGCAGAAGTCGCTGTTCATCATGAAACCGTCCAGGGCGACGTGCCTGGCCATGGACTCCACGTCTATGTATTCGGAATAATGTCTGCCCAAATTGTTGAAGCCGTTTTCGCTGAACAGCGCGTCCTCGAATTCCTGCAAGTAAACTGCGATCTTTTGGACCTGGGCTTGAGTCGCACATTCCGGGGCCTTCATGGTGAATAGCTGGCCGCGGCGTGTGACGATAAGAATGTGTTCGTCCGAAGCGTACGAGCCGTATTGGACGTTCATCTCAAGGACTATGCCGCCTTCTTTTCCGCCTTTGAGCTGGGAGTCGGTGGCGTATTGGTAAGCCTGGATGCCGGCTGCCAGCGCAGGGTCTGTGCTGTCATCTTCGGAATTAACGGTCACAGTGGCGTTGGGAATGTTCCAGGAGGAGCCGAAAAGTTCCCCGTCGTCGGGATCGCCTGTCGCCCCGGAAACTCCTTTAATGCCGTTTTTTTGCACGACTCTGGTGGTCGAGACCTCGTCCTCGTAAATGTATTTCGGTTCGTTGATGTTTATCCTGTCGGCGCCTACGGTCACTCTCTCTTTGAGCATATAGAAGCCACGGTAGGAGCCGTTGATATAGAGGTCAACAAAATCGATGTCGGGGACAAAGCCCATGCCCATGGCTTTTGCCAGCTCGTGGGCCGTGTATTCTTTGAGGCCGCAGCGGTCCTTGTTGTTCTGGAGGTTCAAAGAGAGAAGCGCGAATTTTTTGTTCTTGGGGGAGCCGTCTATGAGCGCGTATTTCTCGTTAAGGTTTATCTTGTAGGGCTTCTTGTCTCCGGAATAAGTCCAGGTGGCGTTGCCGCGGCCTGCGATCTTTTTTATCTGCAGCAGGCCGGAACTTGTTCCGTCGGCTTTGATCTTCAGAGCGGCTCCCGTGCATTCGTTCTTTTTGCTTTTGTTGAGATAGGCGACGTCATGGTCGTCGAGGGTGACGTAGAGGGCCGCTATGTTCGCCGACTTCGCGATGAAGAAGTTGGTCCTGAAGCCGAAGTCGTAATCCACCTTGAGATCGTACCTGACGCCGGGCTCCATTTCCCCGAAGATCTCATGAAAATCGAGCGCGTCAGTCCCGACCGTCAAGGATCTTCCTTCCAGCGTGCCGGAAAGAGACGTGCCCTCCGGGAACGCCAGGCCGCTCATGTCGGAGTAGCTTACGTGGGAGGGAAGGTACAGGCAGCCCTCGTCGCAGAAAACGGCCGTGTCGCCGGAACTATACTGGAACTTGAAGGCGTTGCAGGCGAGCTTGCCGGTGCCGTAGGCGTAGAAAGCCGTCTGGCTGACGGAGTCGAACATTGCGGCTTTGCCCTGCACCGTGTCGTAAACGGGCGTCAGATCCCTTTTGACGTCGCCGTCAATAGAGACCTTGAAGTTATAGACCCGGATCCCGTAGCAGAGGTAGTTGCTATTGCCGTTTATCGTGAAGACGTGGCATTCCGAACTGTTGATGCCTTTGGAGTTGCCGGACAGCGTTTCGAGAAGCTCGCCGCTGGCGTGATCGTAAATGTAGAGCGTGGTGGTGGTTTTGGTCTGCGTGAGATACAGACGGTATTTCACGTTGGCTTCCGCCTCGATCTTAGAGGCGTGCCAAATGTCGAAATGGTTCGTGGTGTTGACGCCGAAATAGTTTTTCGGACCGCTGCCGTCGAAGCCCATCAAACGTCTTTTGGAGTGGTTCAGCTCGGTCAGCTCCAGAACGCAGTCGAGCTCAACGAGGCTGGCTCCGGCCTGCGTTACGCCGGTCCTTATGTGTCCGCCTTTGGTCTCGATCCAATCGGTGGAGAAAAGTCCCTCGGGCAATTCGCAGCGCGCGCTGAAGGCGAAAAGTCCCAGCAGGACCAGAAAAGATAAAAGCGCTCGTTTCACAAAAATTATTTTACCGCTTTTTAAAAACAAAGGCAAATATGTCAAGCTTTTCCCTGGAAATCAGTCAGATGGCCCAGCAACCTGAGCCCGGCGGTAATCAAGAATTTGATGTCGTTGAGGTTTCTGATCTGGGTAAGCTTCCGCCAAACGAAGGCGGGGCTTAAAAAGGAGCGGTATATTTGGCGCGTGAGGTCCATGAGTTCTTTTTCCCCGATGGGGGACTTCATGACGGCTCCGCGCATGTCGTAGTCGGAGTAATTTTTCGTCAGCAGCCAGCCGTTTTCCTCGCATTCTTTGTAGAGAGGAGTGCCGGGATAGGGGATGCAGACGGTGGCCTGCAGGGTGTCTATGTAGCCCAATTTAAAAAGGCGCTTGGCGAAATCGACGGTCCTTTTGGCGTCCTCCAGGGTTTCCCAGGGGTATCCCAGCATCAATGTCACGTGAGGCTGGAGCCCGGCTTCCTTGCATTCCCTGGCGCCCTTTTCTATCTGCTCCAGGGTAATGCCCTTGTTTATGCGGTCAAGGGTTTTCTGGTTGCCGGATTCCAGGCCGAAAAGGACGAAGCGGAAGTTGGCCTGCTTCATCAATTCATAGCCTTCCTTGTCCAGGCCGTCGAAGCGCATGTTGCAGCCGAAGACCGCTTTTTTGTTGTAGCCGCTCTCGATCAGGAGCCGGCAGAACTTCTTCATCTTTTCGCCGGCGAACATGCTGCCGGCGTCGTCGAAGATCTCTTTGACGTGATAATTGTCTATGACGTGCTTAACTTCGGCGAAAAGCCTTTCCGGCGAAAAACTGCGGTAGCTTCCGCAGGGGTTCAGCGTGTTGTCCCAGACACAGAAGGTGCACTTTCCCCACCAGCAGTCGCGGCCGGAATAGACGTAAGTTCCAGGCGTATATTTGAAGTTGCCGTTTTCATAGGCGTACAGTTCCCATTTCGTAAGGTCCCTGTCTATGAAAGGCAGCGAATCGAGGTCGTGGTTCAGAAGAGGCTTGCCCGTGAAGAAGACTCCGCCGATCTTCTCAGCGTTTTCCGTTTTTATGCTCTTGGCTTTTTCGCTGACATAAAAACCAGGAGGAAGGGGAGAACCTTTTGACAAATGATCGGCGAAGTCGAGGAGCAGGAAATCGTAGTCGCCGCCCGTTATGACAACATCGACCTTGGAGTTTTCGAACGACTCCAACGGTTTTGCCGTGACATGGTCGCCCACCAGGACGAAGATCGTTTCAGGAAGTTTTTCCTTAAGGGCGTCGATAATTTTCCAGTGTTTTTCTATGACTGGGCACTTGCTCTCGAAGACAACGATGTCCGGCGAAAAGGCCAGCAGCTCTTTTTCCCATTCCTCATAAGCTAATTTTTCCGCGATGCCGTCCTGCCATTTCACTTCATGCCCCTTTGCCTTCAGAAGGGTGGCGGCGTAAGCCGGCACCATGGGATATATGTAGGTGGGCTTGTGGAAATATTGGAACTGGCGGTTCTGTCCAAGGAGCGGAACGCCCAGTTCGCAGGGCAGGGGAGGATAGCTTATGGAGATCTTCATTAATTAAAAATTGAATTCAAAAGAATCGCGGTTCTTGTTCCACCAGGCTTTGGCTTCGTCGTAATCCTCGAATTCTTCGTCGGTGAGGAATTCAAGCGCTTCTTTGCTGGCTTCCCGGACGTCTTCGTAATCGCTCAAAAGGCCGTCGTAAACAAGAATGTCCACGGCGCCTTTGTCGGGAATGTCCTCGATGCACTGCAGGGCGCCTTCCCTGACGCTGGGCGAGGAGTCGGACATGGCGGTCTTTATTGTCGGCAGAGCGGCGGGGTTCTCGGAAATGAAAAGCAGATCCATGACGCCCTCCCTTATCTCCTCGTTCTCATCCTTGAGGGCTTTCTGCAATGCGTCGTTTATGCTTTCGCTCTTGACGTCCATCAGGGCGTCCAGGGAGACAAGCCTGAGGTCCGGCTCGGGGTCGTCCAAGGCTTTCACCACGATGGGCACGACCTCTTCGCTGTTGATGTTCATGATGGCGTCCAGGGCCACTTCCCTGACCACCGGGTCTTCGTCGTCCAGGGCCAGCTCGATGGTGGGAAGGATGTCCGGGTGGTCTATGCCGATGAGGTTTTCCAAAGCGGCTATCTTGCTGTCGGAATCGGCGCCCTGCCTCAGGAGCAGATTGGCGTCCTCTATGAGGCGCTTGGCGCCGTCGGAGACCGGGAAGAAGCCGGGCGTCATCTCCACCTGCTCATCCTGCTCTTCCTTTTTGAGCTTTTGCTCGCGATGCTCGTCTCTCAGAAGCTTAAGGGCGGCGGCGCGGTCGGCCTCTTCCAGGCCGCTTAGGGTGTCCTTGATCTTTTTTCCGCGGCTCTGGCGGGCGCCGGTGGCCTTGACTTCCCTGGATTCCCTGGGAGCCGGCTGTTCCGGGGCTTTGTCTTTTTTGCAGGCGGAAAGGCTTAGCGCCGCAAGGGCGCACAAAAACAAAAATAAAATTCTTCTAGACATAATTTGATGATAACGGCCAGGGGTTGACAGGCCTTCACTTAAAATTTTACAACAAAATGTGTTTTCTGTTCAAAAACTCCAGGACCTGCTTCGAGAGCGTCTCGGGGTCGTATTTGCCGCTTTCAAGCGCGAGTTCCGGAGCCAGCGGCTCCTCGTAGGGGGCGTCGAGGCCGGTGAAGTTTTTGATCTCTCCGCTTCTGGCTTTTTTATAAAGGCCTTTGGGATCCCTGCCTTCGCAGACGGCAAGGTCGCACTTGACGTAGATCTCTATGAAATCCAGGCCGGCTTCCTCCACGATGCTCCGGGCTTTTTGGCGGTCGGCGCGGTAGGGGGAGATGAAGGCCACGCTGACGATGGTCCCCGAGTCGGCGAAGAGCTTGGCCACTTCGCCGATGCGGCGGATGTTCTCCCTGCGGTCCTTTTCATCGAACCCCAGGTCGCTGTTCAGGCCGAAGCGGATGTTGTCGCCGTCCAGGAGGTAGGTCTGGGCGTTCCTTTGGGAGAGAAGCTCCTCCACCTTGTTGGCCACGGTGGATTTGCCGCTGCCGGACAATCCGGTGTACCAGAGGACGCAGCCCCGGTGGCGGTTGAAGGCCTCCCGCTTTTCCCTGGAGACGCTTTTGGCGTGCCAGACGATGTTTCTTTCGTTATCGGGCATGGTTTAGAAATTGGCGTTCTTGGGCGTCCTGGGGAAGGGGATGACGTCCCTGATGTTGGCGATGCCGGTGACGAAGAGGATGATCCTTTCGAAGCCCAGTCCGAAGCCGGAATGCGGTACGGTGCCGAAGCGCCTAAGATCCCTGTACCACCAGTACTCCTCTTTCTTCATGCCGAGCTCGTCGATGCGGCGGTCCATGACGGCGAGGTCTTCCTCGCGCTGGCTGCCGCCGATGATCTCGCCGAAGCGGGGGACCAGGCAGTCCATGGCCCGGACGGTCTTGCCGTCGGAATTGACTTTCATGTAGAAGGGCTTCAGGGAAGCCGGCCAGTCGATGACGAAAACGGGCTTCTTGAAATATTCTTCCGTGAGGTAGCGCTCGTGCTCGGTCTGCAGATCGTCGCCCCAGTTGATGGGGAACTCCCATTTGCGGTCGGCCTGGGAAAGGATCTCCAAAGCCCTGGTGTAGGTGCAGCGTTCGAATTCCTGGCCCAGGATCTCCTCCAGCTGAGCCTTCAGGCCGGGCTGGACGCGCTGGTCGAAGAAGGCGATCTCGTCGGGGCATTTTTCCAAAACGGTCTTCACGATGTGCTTCACGAAGGCTTCCGCGATCCTCATGTTGTCCTCCAGGTCCGCGAAGGCCATCTCGGGCTCCACCATCCAGAATTCCGCCAGGTGGCGGGGCGTGTTGGAATTCTCGGCCCTGAAGGTGGGGCCGAAGGTATAGACGTCGCCCAGGGCGCAGGCGTAGTTCTCGGCGTCCAGCTGTCCGGAGACCGTCAGGAAGGAGGGCTTTCCGAAAAAGTCTTCCTTGTAGTCGATCTGGCCTTCCTCAGTCCTGGGGAGAGCGTTGAGGTCGAGAGTGGTGACCTTGAACATCTGTCCGGCGCCTTCGCAGTCGGCGGTGGTTATAAGAGGCGTGTGCACCCAGACGAAGCCGCGGCTCTGGAAGAATTCATGGATGGCCATGGCGGCGCAGTTCCTGACTCTTTCCATGGCGCCTATGATGTTGGTGCGGGGACGGAGGTGCGCAATGTCGCGAAGGTATTCCACGGACATCCTCTGCTTGAAGAGCGGGTATTCCGCGGGATCGGCGAAGCCGTAAACTTTCACTTCCTCGGCCTGGATCTCGACGCTCTGCTTGCGTCCCTCGGCCGCGACGGCCTTGCCCTTTACGGCCACGGATGAACCGGTGGTCAGTTTCAAAACTTCGCTCTCATAGTTGGGAAGCGTGTTGGGGACCACCGCCTGGATGTTGTCGAAGCAGGAGCCGTCGTTGATTTCCAGGAAAGAGAAGCCGCCCTTACTGTCGCGGCGGGTCCTGACCCAGCCTTTCACAAGGACTTCCTTCGCTTCGGTGAAGGAAGCGAAAAGTTCTTTGATCTTCGTGCGTCGCAAAGTGTCAGACATATGTTTTTTTGAGTTTTATTGGTTTTTTAAATTGTTTATTATTCTATTGATTATACTAAAAACCGGCCCCGGAAGGGTAATGTCCGCCCAATGGGGAACGGTATTTTTGCAAAAATGCTAAAATCTATTTATCTGTTTTTCTGAAAAAACAAGGAGTTATTATGAGCGGGATAAAAGAGACGACTCCCAGAACGGACGTTTATCTGACGCTGCCGGACAAAAGGATCATCAGCGCTCCCCTGGGGACGAAGCTGAAGGACATTATTGCCTCCGCTTACCCAAATGATCCGCACCTTTACCTTGCGGCTTTGTGCGACAACGTGCTTCACACCCTGAACTACGTCCCGTTGAAGGACGCCCGCGTTTTTCCCCTGACCAGGAAGGACGAGCTGGGCCGCCTTATCTACAACCGCAGCCTGGTGCTCCTTCTGGTCACGGCTTTCAAGGAGCTCTTCCCGGAGCAGAAGATCTTCACCGATTACCGCCGGCCCATGGGCGGTCTTTTCTGCCGCACCTCGAGCCCCATTTCCAAAGAAGATCTGAAGAAGGTGGAAGACAAAATGCTGGAGATGGTGGAGCGGGACGTTCCGGTGGTTTTTGAGGAGAAGAGCATCGAAGAGGGGGAAAAGATCCTCCTGCAGGAAAACGAGGAAGACAAGATCTATTTCCTAAAAGCGATCGCCGAAAAGGAAAAGAAAGAGAAAGCCTGGTTCGTCAGGGTCGGCAAATATTTCGATTTCTTCCACGGCCCTCTGGTCGTCTCCATGGGATACCTCAAAAGGCTTGCCCTGAGGCCCTCGCCCACCGGGTTCGTTCTGGTGCCCAGCAAAACGGACGTGAAAAGAGCGGAGGCTATGGCTGAAAAAACAACCCTGGTGGACGCCGCTTTCAGAAAGGCCGTGAAACTCGCCAACCAGCTGGACGTGGGCACGGTCCCCCAGCTGAACGCCATCATAAAAAAAGGCGAGACCCACGAGGGCATCCTGGTCTCGGAGTGCGCCCAGTCTTCCCAGATAACCTCCATAGCGAGGGAGATCGCGGAAAGGGGAACGGTGAAGCTTGTTTTGATAGCCGGGCCGTCGTCTTCCGGAAAGACGACTTTTTCAAAACGCCTTGCCATCGCGCTGCAGACCTGCGGCATCAAGCCGGTGACGCTGGAGATGGACCGCTATTTCGTGGAGCGGGACAAGACTCCCAGGGACGAGAAAGGGGAGTATGATTTCGAAAGCATCCACGCCATGGACCTGGAGCTTCTGGACCACGACCTCAACGAACTGATCCGCGGCGGGGAGGTCATTTTGCCCAAATACGACTTCATAACGGGAACGAGAGGCGTCGGGCCCAGGCTTCGTCTGAAGGAAGGCCAGATCCTGATAGCCGAAGGTATCCACGGGCTCAATCCGCTTCTGACCCAGGGGCTCCCAGAGGAGAGCGTTTTCCATATTTACATTTCGCCCCTGACGCCTTTGAACCTGGACCGCCACCACCACATCTCCACCAGCGATTCCCGCATGATCAGAAGGATCGTGAGGGACGCCCGCACCAGAGGGCACAGCGCGGAGCAGACCATCCTGAGGTGGGGGAGCATCAGGCGCGGAGAATACAAGAACATCTTCCCGTATCAGGAGCACGCCGACGCCATTTTCAACTCCATGTTCCTCTACGAACTGAGCGTTCTGAAACCCATCGCGGAACCCCTGCTTCTGCAGATCAGCCGCGAGAGCCCCGCTTACCCCAAGGCCTGCAGCCTTCTCCGCCTCCTGAGTTTCTTCGAGCCTATGAGCTCGAACCTCATCCCTGAAAACAGCATCCTGCGGGAATTCGTGGGAGGCTCGTCTTTGGAAAAATATCTGCCGGGACAGTTCGAGTCCTACTGGAGCATCGACAACTGAACGCAAAAGGAAAAATGAAACAGCGCGCTATTATCGTGATCCTTGATTCCGTGGGCATCGGCCATGCGCCGGACGCCGCCAATTACGGCGACGCGGGCGCTTCCACGCTCGCCAACACAGCCAGGGCGGT
>JAFZID010000181.1 GCA_017554565.1 bacterium | reverse complement strand
TTTTTGGCGGGCGGCCACCAGGAGCGCGGACGCCGGGCCGGCACCGAAAACGTCGCCTCCATAGCGGGGCTCGGGAAAGCCTGCGAAATGGCAACGGAAGCGCTGGAATATGAGCAGACCGAGATCAGAAGGCTCAGGGACAAGCTGGAAGCGGGGCTTCTTGAGATCCCCTACTCTTATCTGAACGGCGACAGGGAAAACCGCACTCCCAACACCACGAACATTTCCTTCGAATTCATCGAAGGCGAAGCCATTCTTCTTTCCATGAGCGACAAAGGCATCTGCGCCTCCACCGGCTCCGCCTGCTCCAGCGAATCCTTGGAACCCTCCCACGTGCTTCTGGCCCAGGGGCTCCCGGCTAAGCTGGCCCATTCGGCCGTGCGCTTCAGCCTGAGCCGCTATACGACCGAAGAGGAGATAGACTACACCCTGGAGGAAATGCCGAAGATCATTGCCCGCATCCGCTCCATGTCCCCCTTCTGGAAAGGGTGATGCTCCCAAACTGATCTATGAAAAAAAGAAACCCGCGGAAAGATCCGCGGGTTTTTTAATGGTCGGAGTGAGAAGATTCGAACTTCCGACTTCTACGTCCCTAACGTAGCGCTCTAGCCAGGCTGAGCTACACTCCGATACCACTATTGCGACGAGAATTATACTAAAAGGGCGATCATATTTCAAGGTTTTTCCAGCGTGTCAAAGGGCACCTGGACTTCCACGGCCCCGAACTTGACCTTCGCCTTGTTCTTCGCCCGGTCTATTTTCAAGATCGTTCCCTTGTCCTGGAACTGCGGCAGGAAGACCAGGTCCCCCGCTTTCAGTTTTTCCAGGAACTGCCCGGACTCCTCCTTTTTCCGTTTCCTGACCACCGGCAGGGCGGGCGGAGGGGTCGGCTTCTTCTCTTCCTTTTTGACGACGGGTTGGACGAGTTTGCGGCTGTCCGGCAGATTGAAGGGTTTTTCTTCGATGTTGCCGAAGGGAACGTCGTACAAAAGGCCTTCCGCTTTCAAGCGCACGGTCTTCTGCCGCTGGTTTATCTTCACGACCTCGCCGAAAGTCCTGAGGTTCGTCACATAGACGCAATCGCCGGGCTTCAGCTCGGCGAGAAAATTCAATCTGTGCTGCTCCCTGGGCGTTCCCTTGGAGATCTCAAGCACCCGTTCCCTGAGCTTTCCGATGAGTCCCTTCCAGGGTTCCGGCGCGAGATCCACGTTCCGGGAGAAATCCTCGACTTCCTTTACGATGTCGTCCATGATGTAGGAGATCCTGGCCTCCGCCTCCTCCTTGATGGTGATCTTTTCTTTCTCCGTATCCTTGATGCTCTGGGTAAGCTTCACCCTGAGCTTCTCGTTGCGTCTCCTGGCTTTTTCCGCCACGGATTTCACGTGCTGGACTCTGTTGATGAGCTCCGAGGCGTCCTCGTTCTCCTCTTTCAAAAGTTCTTCCATGCGGTCCAGGACCTCCTTGGGGATCCTGTAGCGCCGGGCTATGGCCAGGGCGTTGCTGCTTCCCGGCTGGCCCAATAGAAGCCTGTAGGTCGGCAGCAGCGTTCCCCTGTCGAATTCCATGGAGGCGTTCTCGACTTCCGGAGACTGGTAGGCGTAGGCCTTCAGCGCTCCCAGGTGCGTCGTGATGACCGTTCTGGCCTCCCTCGCCCTCAGATGATCCAGCGTGGCCATGCCCAGCGCGGCGCCTTCCGCGGGATCCGTGCCGGTGCCTAATTCGTCCAGAAGCACCAGGCTCTCTTTGTCCGCTTCCTCCAGGATGGAAGCCATGTTCGTGAGATGAGAGCTGAAGGTGGAGAGATTCTGCTCTATGCTCTGCTCGTCGCCGATGTCCGCGAAGATCTTTTTGAAGACCGGCATGGCGGAGGGATGCGCGGCGGGAATGTGCATGCCGCTCTGGACCATCAGGGAAAGCAGCCCCAGCGTTTTCAGGACCACCGTCTTGCCGCCGGTGTTGGGGCCCGTCACCACCACGATGTTGAACTCCTCGCCCAACCTGATGTCCAAAGGCGTCAGGCGCTGCATCGCGTCGCGGGGCTTCATATGGCTTTTTTTCGCGATATAAGAGCCAAGCAGGGGGTGTCTGGCGCAAAACAGCTGTAACGACCCGTCTTTGGTCAAAGCGGGCTCTATGCACTCGTAGGCGGCCGAGAAGCGGGCCTTGGCCAGCGTCGCGTCAATGTAAACCACCGCTTTGGCTGTCATCAGCGCCGAAAGCGCTCTCTCCGCCAGCATGGAAGTCAGAGACCAAAGGATCCTGGTGATCTCGCGGCGCTCGTCGTAGCGCGTCTCCTCAAGCTCGTTTACCAGAGAGAAGACCGCCTGCGGCTCGACGTAGACCGTCTGCCCGGTCTGGCTCTTGTCGTGGACAACGCCGGCCACCGCTCTTCTTGAAGGCGCTTTCAAAGCCAGGACAGGACGGCCGTTCCTTTCCAGGATATTGCGGTTTTCCAGGGCGTCTTTGACCGCCGCGGAGTTCATGATCCTCTGAAGGCGCTCCTTTATCGCGGCGTCCAGTTTCGCTATCTTTCCCCTGAGCTCCTTCAATTCCTTCGAAGCGCTGTCCCTGATCATATCGTCAGGCGAGACAACGTCCCTTATGGCGCGCGAAAGTTCCGTCAGGTCGGCGATCTTGTCCGTCCACTGCGACATCAGAGGCAAAAGCTCCGCATAGCCTTTCAATTGCGTCTTCAGGGAAAGGCAGGATTCGAAAGCGGAGGCGATGTCGTTCAATTCGTCCGGCTCGAAAGGCACTCTTCTGCCGCCTATGTCGCCGAACCAAAGGGAAAGGTCTTTTATCTCCCCCATTATGGGGGCGCAGCCCCTGTCTATGAGGTCGCGGAATTCCGAAGTCTCCTTGAGGAGCGTTTCGACTTTTCCCCTTTCGGTCAGCGGCTTAAGCGCAATAAGGTATTCTTTGCCGCCGCTTGTGGAGGCGAAATTTGAAAGCGTTTCCAAAAGCGCGGAGTATTCCAGCACCTTCAGGGTATGGTCGGCTATTTTGCCTGCTTTGGCCATAAGTCCCCCAGCGCCTTTTCGAAGATAATGTCCCAGTCGTAATCGCGGCCCATCGCTTCGGCCGCCGCGCGGAATTTCCCATAATCAGCAAGGATAACGGAAAGCGCGTCGGACAGCGATCCGGTGTCATAAGCTGCGATCTTTCCCGCCCCGCGCGCTTCTATTTCCTTCGCCGCCAGCGGCACGTCGGTTATAATGACCGGCAGTCCGCAGCCCAGATATACCTTCGGCTTCCCGGGATCGGCATTGTATGAAAACACGTCCTTTTCCGGATTGTAAAGCGCCAGTCCCACGGCGCAGGAGCAGATGATCTTTTCCAATTCCTCGTGGCTCTCGATAAAGCCGGTGAACTTTACGCGCTCATTCAAACCAAGATCATCAGCAAGCTTTTTCAATTCTCCCTCCGCAGGGCCAGTGCCGGCCACAGTCAGGGAAATGTTCGGAAACCTCTCGGCCAAAGACGACATGGAGCGCAAGACAAGATCCACGCCGGAATTTTCCTTCAGATGTCCCATGAAGACCAGGGCCTCGTGATCGGAGGGCATCTTTCTCACGGAAGCGAGCTTTGAGTAATGCGTGCCGTGGGGCACGGTCAAAACCTTTCGGCATTTCAGGCCGGGATGGTCTTTTTCCCTGGCCTCCTGCATCCTCGGGGAGAGATTCCAGACCGCGGAGACCCTTTCGCAGACATACTTGTCCAGGGCGCGGTAAACTCCCCTCAGAAAAAAAGGCTGGGCCTTGGGCGCGTAATCGATGGTGAAGAGCACGGTATTTCCGATCTTCTCACTCACGCCGGCAAAAGTGTCGAAGGCGCCGTTGCCCACATAGGTATTCGTTTCAAACCCCTTTTCCCTTAAAAGCGCAAGAGCCTTTTTCGTCAGTTTAAGCTCCCGCCAGTAACGCCAAACGCTCGGTCCTTTAGGAGCCTTGCATTCGTACTGCCAATGCTTTCCTCCCTGAAAAACTGAAAGCCGGCAGCGATCCCTCGCGGAAAAAGAAAAAGGGATCTCCCAAAGCGCCGCGTCGATCCCCTTTTCGCACAGATACCGGAAGAGCTCCTGACCGGGACCGGTGGCAAAATAGTGCAGAGAGATGAAGACGCCCAACTACTCTTCCTTCTTTTCCAGCGAGATCAGTTCGATCCCGCATTCCTTGGCGACTTTGAGACTTTTTTCATCCCGGTAGAATTCGCCGTAAAAAATTCTTTTTATGCCGCTGTTGGCGATGAGCTTGAAACAGTTCCAGCAGGGGCTGGCGGTGACGTAGATGTCGGCGCCGTCGATGCACACGCCGTTCCTGGCGGCCTGGATTATGGCGTTGGCCTCGGCGTGGACCGTGGCCACGCAGTGCCCGTCCACCATGTCGCAGCCCACGTCCGTGCAGTGCGGCATGTTCCTGATGCTGCCGTTGTAGCCCGTGGACAGGATGCGGCGGTCCCTGACGATGACCGCTCCGACGCTTTTCCTGGGGCAGGTGGAGCGGGTGGCCACCTCCCTGGCGATGTTCATGAAATAGGTGTTCCAGTCAACGCGCTTGTCCATAATTTATTTCTTGGGATGGAGGTATTCGTGTTCTTTGAAAATATATTTGCCGTTCTTCATCACGAAGAAGGAGTTCGTCCCGATGTAGCGGCCCAGGACCATGTTGCAGTAAACGTTCATGGAGTGGTAGGCTCCGTCCGCCACGCCGCGGACTTTTATTTCGCGCTTGGAATCGTTGCGCCAGACTTTGACCGTCCAGGGCTTGTGCACGTGGAATACCGTCTGCTTCTTGTTCCACTCCCAGTTGCCCGTGTCGCGATAGACCTGCTCGTTGTTAAGATAGACCTTGAAGTAGGTGTTGGTGGTGATGTCGTCGCGGTCCAGCGCCGTGGCGTAGTTGGCGTATATGGAGTATTTCCCTTTTCCCAGGCCGCTTTTCACATAGCGGAATTTCAGGATCCTGGTGAAGAGGTTCTTGTAATCGCTCTCTTTTATGATCGGCCAGGTCTGGGTGCCGTAAACCGCGTTGAGGGTCGCGGTCTCCCGGTCTCCGGGAACGCCTTTCCAGAGCAGCGTGTCGATGAAGACCTTCGTTCCCAGGTAGGGGTTGGAGGGATCGGCGTTGTTGACGCAGCGGGCGATGATCTTGTAGTTGCCCACGTCGAAAAGATCTTCCGCCACGATCTCCTGGACGTTGGTGACGCCGTCGCGGTAGGAGGTCCACATCGGGTTGTCGCTGGTGATGTCCTGGACGCCCCAGTCGGGCCGGCGGTTGCCGGAATAGCAGTCCTTGGCGGCGATCGTTCCCTCCGGTTCGGAGATGTTCTCAGGATGGCGCATGATGAGCTGCATTTCCGCGTCCCCCACCCACATCAGCCGAATGGCGTAATTGTAGGAGGCGGCGAAGGACGCTCCGGTCATCATAATCAGCAGCAGAAGAATTTTTTTCATATATGTTCTCCCTAATAAGCCCTATTCGTTGAAATTCGCCTTGAAAAGCTCCTCCAGGGCGTCCAAAAGTTCGGAGGCGTCTTCGCCCTCCGCGCGGAAAACAAGTTCCGTCCCCTGCCCGGCCGCCAGCATCATGAGGCCCATGATGGACTTGGCGTTTATCTCTTCTTCATCGTCTGATCTTCTCGCGGTGAGAGTCGCCTTGTATTGGGCGGCCAGTTTAACTATCAAAGCGGCCGGTCTGGCGTGCAGTCCCTGGTAATTCTGGACTTCCAACGAACGTTCAAGGGCTGTAGATTCTTGCGGCATATTTTATTTTTGTTAATGTTATTTGACGATCTTGTTGTTGCTTTCCGCGGCCTGGATCATGCTGTCGATAAGCTGGTCGTTGAAGCGTTTGGCCACGTCGAAATCAAGAGATTTCAATTTGAAGGTCTGGGCCGCGGCCTCGATGAGAAGCGCCACGTCGCGCCCGGGCTTCACCGGTATCTGCATATGGGGAAGCGTCTGGCCGAGGATCTCGGTGGTCGTTTCCTCCAGGCCGGAGCGGTCGATCTGGTCGCGCTCTTCCCAGTTGAAGAGCGTCACCACCACGTCGATGCTTTTTTCCATCCTGATGCCCTTCACGCCGTAGAGCGACATGACGTTGACTATGCCTACGCCCCTGAGTTCCATGTGGTGGCCGGTCTTTTCGTTCACGGCGCCCACCAGGCCCTTTTCGGAGGAGATCCTCAGCTTGACCACGTCGTCCGCCACGAAGATGTGGCCGCGGGAGACCAGGGAAAGGGCGCATTCCGATTTGCCCACGCCGGATTTTCCCATGATGAGAACGCCCACGCCGTAAACTTCCACGAGCTCTCCGTGCACCACGGCCCTGGGGGAGAAGACCTCGTCAAGCCACTTGGAGACCTTGTTCATGAAAGGCATGGTGACGTCCGGGGTGGTCATCACCGGCACGCCGAACTTATCCGAGAGTTCCAGAAGGATGGGAGGCGGCTCGTAGCCCCTTGTCACGATAACGCAGGGGATGTGCATCTGGAGCAGCCTGGTCAGGCGCTCCCTTTGGATCTCTTCCGGCTGCTTGGCCAGATAAACGACTTCCACAAGGCCAAGCACCTGGATGCGGTATTCCGCGAAGTCGTCGTAATAGCCCGTAAGGGCCATGCCGGGGCGGTTCAATTCGCTGGTGGTTATTTTCCTTCCCATGCCCTGCTCGCCGGACACGACCGTGAGATGGTTCTGGGAGCCAAGAGCCTGGAAAAACTCACCGACCTCTATTGATTCCAATTTAGTAACACGCATATATTAGATTTTAGCATAATTTAGGGTAAAAAAAGCAGCCCGCTTCCGGCGGGCTGCGATGGGTTGCTTAAAATCGGCGAAGGCTATTGTCAAAGCGCTCCTCAGGGCTCCTGAACCCTTATGGTGTCCTTTTCCTTGGCGGTCATCTTCCCTTTTATGGTCCTGGCCTGCTCGTTGAGCTTGTCGCAGAGAGTGTCCAGGGTGGTCCTGAGGTCGGCGCCGCTGGCGTTGGCCTTGACGAAGCTGTTGCGCCAGGAAAGCTCAGCCTGGGCCTCCAGGGTGTAGTAGTTGCCTTCATAGCCGGCCTGGACTTTGATGGACTTGGTGATGGAAGCCACGGAACGGAGCGCGGCGGGAATTTTGGTTTCGATGAATTCACGGTCGCGGGAATTAACAGTAATGCCTTTGGATGTAACGACCACTTCCATATTGGAAACCTCCTTAGAGATATTGTTAAGATATAGCGACGCATGCATAGCGCCATTTACTGCATTATATCAAATTATTCCGAAATAGAAAAGCGAAATGAGAAGAAATCTGCCCCCATGATCTGCGAAACGCGCGGGAAAAGTTGCTATAATGTCCTACGTATGCTGATACTTTTCAAAAAAGTCTTCCTTCTGAAGCAGCTTCTGAAAGCCTTCGCCTTCGCCCTCGGGCGCTATCCCAGCCTCCTTTTGGCCGGGCTTCCCGGAGCGGTGCTGCTTTTCTTCGCCGTCCGCTGCAACGACGCCATCCTGAACTCCCTGGGTGTCAGGTCCGACAGCATATCGACGTACGCGCTCCTGGGTCTGGTCTTCCTGAACCTGGTTGAGATCATCGCGGTCTCCCAGCAGTTCACGGTCTGGTCAAGGATATCGGATGAACGCTTCGACGAAGTGTCCCTGGGCGTTCTGGTCAGCCAGAGCCTGAAGCGTTTTTGGGAAATGGCCCTGCCGCTTCTGCCGGTCTGGATAGTCCTCCCCTACCTTCTGCATTTTCTGCTGACGCTTTACGCCGGCCTTTTCAAGCTTCTCTCTTTCGGCGGAGCCTTGAACGCCCTGCTTTTCATGTCAGCCTTCACCTTGATTCTCTGGCCTTTCCTGGTGGTCGTTTCCGCAAAGCTTATCTTTCTGCCCACCATTTCCCTGGAGATGAAAAGGAAGAATTTTTTCAGCGGCATCGCGGCCTCCTGGTGCTACGTCACCCTTAGGATCCTGAAATACCACTGGTGCTCGTTTCTGATCCTGACGTTGCCTTTCATCCTGGGGCTTCTTTTTCCCTTCGCCCTTCTCCAGGACAGTGCTTTCCTTTTCATAAAAAGGGATTGCGCCGTAAAGATCCAGACCGCGGCGGTCCTGATCCTCTGGACGCTTGGTCCGCTTTCCCTGGCCGCCGCCCAGAGGCTCAACATGGTTTTGGTGAGGGAATTTGAAAAGGAAGTGCGCAGGCTGGCTGAAAAAGCCTGACGCCGCTTTAGTTTTTCGGTCCGCCCCTGCGCCTTTTAAGCTCTTCCTTCCATTCCTTGATGCGGCGCAGCCTCTCTTTTATCCTGGCTTCCACGCCCTCTTCCGTGGGCGTGTAATAAACAGCGTCCTTCAGGGAATCCGGCAGGCACTGCAGGTCCGCTATCTTGTTCTCCTCGTAATGCGCCAGGCGGTATCCCCTGCCGTAGCCCTCCTCCTTCATCAGTTTCGTCACCGCGTTGCGGATGCAAAGGGGCACGGGCTCTGCCATTTTTTTCAGAGCGTCCGCCTTCGCCCTTTCATAGGCGATGTAAGAGGAGTTGGATTTCGGCGCCAGGGAGAGATAAATGACCGCCTCCGCCAGGTGCACCGTGCACTCCGGCATGCCGATCATGTGGCAGGCCTGGAAAGCCGCCACCGCGATCTGCAGCGCCTGGGGATCGGCCAGCCCTATGTCCTCCGCGGCGAAGCGCGTCACCCTTCTGGCCACGTAGAGAGGATCCTCGCCGCCCTCCAGCATCCTGGCCAGCCAATAGACCGCCGCGTCGGGATCGGAATTGCGCATGGATTTGTGCAGGGCGGAAATAATGTTGTAATGCTCTTCGCCGTTCTTGTCGTATAAAAGGGATTTCCTGGAGGTGCACTGCGCCACGATCTCGTCGTCCACGATTATTGCGCCGTCTTTTTCCTCGCAGTTCAAAACCACCATCTCCAGCGTGGAGAGGGCGCCCCTGGCGTCGCCGTTAGAAAAGACCGCCAGAGCCCTGATCTGCTCGTCGGAGATCTTGATCAAGCGGCCCCCGAAGCCCCTGGGATCCCTGACCGCCCGGGAAAGCAAAGCGACAAGATCGTCCTCGGAAAGTCCCTTCAAAACGAAGACCTTGCAGCGGGATAAAAGCGCGCCGTTAACCTCGAAGGAGGGATTTTCCGTAGTTGCGCCGATAAGGATGATGCTCCCCTTCTCCACGAAAGGCAGAAAAGCGTCCTGCTGAGCCTTGTTGAAGCGGTGGATCTCGTCCACGAACAGGATCGTCTTCATGCCGTAGGCGCGGTTCTCCTCCGCCTGGCTCATCACTTCCTTTATCTCCTTTATGCCGCTGGTGACCGCGGAAAAATTAATGAAGCGGGAGTTGGTCTTGTTGGCGATGACGTTGGCCAGCGTCGTCTTCCCCACTCCCGGCGGCCCCCAGAAGATCATGGAGAGGACGCTGTCCCGCTCGATGAGCCGGCGCAAAACTTTCCCGGGGCCGATCAGATGATCCTGCCCCACCACCTCGTCCAGCGAGAGAGGCCGCAGCCGCTCCGCCAAGGGAGTGCTTTCAATGATATTTTCTTTTTCCAGCTGATCGAACAGTCCCATCTCTTTGTTTTTCATACCTGCTTCACCGGAAAATCGAAATAAGTGTCCGGGTACGGTTCGTCCCTCAGGGTGAAATGCCACCACTCGTTGTCGATGGGCGCG
>JAFZID010000180.1 GCA_017554565.1 bacterium | reverse complement strand
GCCAGTTGAAGAACGCCGTGGAATACGCGGTCATCCTGGCCGGATCGGGCCGCGAGATCGGAGCCGATTGCCTTCCCGGCGAGATACTGAACGGCTCCAAGTCCAAGATAAAGCCGCGCCGGGAGGAAAACCAGAGCGCGGCCGGCGAACCGCTGCCTTTGAAGGAGATCGAAAGGCAAGCCATCGAGGCGGCGCTGAAGCGCCACAACGGCAACAAGGCCGCGGCCGCCAAGGAGCTGGGCATCGGATTGAAGACTATCTACCGCAAGGTGGAGGAATATCAGATAGAAGGATGAAATTATGACGACTTACTGGGTCCACGATCTTGATCCCGTGCTTTTTCACCTGGGACCGCTGGCCATCCGCTGGTACGGCGTGATGTACGTTTTGGGTCTGCTTATAGCCGTCTGGTGGCTGGGGAAAAGGCAGGAGAAGGGCCTTTTCGCGCTGCCCAAGAAAGAGAACATCCAGGACATGGCCTTCTACGGATTCCTGGGGATACTGATAGGCGGAAGGCTGGGCAACTGCTTTTTGTACAACGCGCCCTATTTCCTCACTCATCCCCTGGACATCATAAAAGTCTGGGAAGGCGGCATGAGTTTTCACGGCGGCATGCTGGGCGCCGCGGCGGGGCTTTACCTTTATTCCTGCAAGATCAAAGTGCCTTTCATGCATCTCCTTGACAACACGGCGCTGGTCTGCACCGTGGGTCTCGGCCTCGGCAGGCTGGCCAATTTCATCAACGGGGAATTGCACGGCAAAGTGACGGACGTTCGCTGGGCCGTCATTTTTCCGCAGGTGGATGATCTTCCCAGGCATCCGGTCCAGCTCTACCAGGCTTTCACAGACGGCGTGGTGCTGCTTCTCATCATGTGGTTCTTTTCCCGGGAACCCAGGCGCAACGGCTTTCTGAGCGGCGTCTTCGGAGTATCTTATGGAATACTGCGCATATTAACGGAACCCTTCCGGGCCGAGGACAAGATCCTGGCGGGCTTTATGGGCTTGACGAAAGGGCAGATCTACAGCGTTCTGACGTTGATCGCGGGCGCGGCGCTGCTGGTTTGGAGCGCCAGGCAGCCCGTTGTCAAAAGAGAGGAAGAATGATCTTCGTACTGCCGATATCCGCACTGATCAGCGCCGCCATGCTGATCTTATCTTTTCCGAAGTTCGATCTGTTCTTCCTGGCGCCAATAGCCTTCGCGCCTTTCTGGTGCGCGCTTTTGAAAAGGCATGAGCGCGCCTTCAGGGAAGATTGGAAAGGCGAGGCCCTGGCGGCTTTCCTTCTCGGCTTGGTTTGGTACGCGGGCTGCGTCTGGTGGATAAGTTACGTCACCTGCGCCGGCATGATAGCCCTGTGCGCTTTCATCGCTTTGCTTTTCGCGCTTTTCACGCTGGGCGCCATGCTCCTTGTGAGAAAAGGCTTTTCCATGGCCCTGGCCCTGGCGCTCGGATATCTTTTCTTCGAGCTGACGGTCTCGTATCTTTTCACCGGCTTTCCCTGGCTGGCGCTGGGCTACGCCCTTTACGACCGTCCGGTCCTCATCCAGGTTTCGGATCTTCTGGGCCCGCATTTTTTGAGCTTCGCCCTGGCCTTCTCCTCCGGCGCCATAGGGGAGCTGGTCATATCCGGCAAAAAAACAAGATACCTGACCCTCGCGGCCGCCGCTCTGCTCTGGCTTTTCATTGCCGCGTACGGTTTCTTCAGGATAAGCGCTCTGGACAAGGAGGAGCCCCAGAAAACGTTCCGCGCCTCCATGATCCAGCTGAACCTTCCCCCGGAACTTAAGCACGACGAAGCCAGGGACGAGCAGACGCTGCAGGATTATCTTTCGGCCACAAAAGTTGCCTCCCAAAGGGCGGATCTCGTCCTTTGGCCGGAGACCGGCGTTCCCGGCATCTACAACGATTACGCCAACACCGCGGTGGATAAACTGCGCGCTTTCCGCCAGGAAGTCAAGACTCCGCTTTTGTGCGGCCTGACCTGGGCGGAAAAGAACAGTCAGGGTAAGATCGAATTCTTCAACGCCGCGGCGCTGCTGGACAACGCGGCCATGCTGCCCCAGGAGCGCTACTACAAGAAGCATCTGGTGATCTTCGGGGAGTACGTTCCCCTGGAGCGCTTTTTGCCTTTCCTGCATCTTCTGACGCCTATTTCCAGCAGCTATTCCCCCGGGAAGCGTTCCCACGTCCTCTGCTTAAGGAAAGGCAAGGAGACGGTAAAGCTCGGCGCTCTCATCTGCTTCGAGGACGTCTTCCCCTCTTTGGCCAGGGAGGCCGCGGAGGAAGGCGCCGAAGTGTTGGTCAACATCACCAACGACGGCTGGTTCTTCGATTCTCCGGGACCTTACCAGCACGCCGCATTGGCCCGCTTCCGGGCGGTGGAGAACAGAAGGGAGCTTCTGCGCTCCTCCAACACCGGCGTCACGGCGCTGGTGGACCGCCTTGGAAGGGAAAAGGGCCGCTTCGCGATCGACGGGAAAAGCGTCCTGGTGGGCGGGACTTTTGACTGCGAGGCGGCGGTCTTCCCGCAGCGGAAAACTTTTTACACCGCCTGGGGCGACATGAGCGTGACCATACTCGGGATCATGGCGCTTCTTATTTTCGCGCTTCCCCCGTTTGCCAGGAAGGATATGGTAAAATAATAAATCACAGATTCAGAGTTAGTTTTATTTTGAGTTTTTATTTGGAGCAGTTATTTTGAAAAACAACCTGAAAAACAAAGTCAAGGACAAGGTCAAGGGCAAGATCCATATTCTGCCGAACCTTGTCACCGCCTGCAATCTGGTCATGGGCGTCAACGCCATCATGCTCTCCCTGGCCGCCCTGGCCGCCAACGATCTGAGCCCCAAGCGCCTTACCAAGGCCGCCATGTGCGTTTTCCTGGGCATGATCTTCGACGTTTTCGACGGATTCGTAGCGAGATTGACCAAGACCTCCAGCCGCTTCGGCATGGAGCTGGACTCCCTGGCGGATCTGGTCACCTTCGGCGTAGCCCCCGCGGTTCTGATGTACGTATTCGTCCTGCAGGGCATTCCTGATCCCGTTAAGAAACTGGCCATTCCCTGCTGCATGGTCTATGCCTGCTGCGCCGCCCTGAGATTGGCCCGCTTCAACGCCCAGATAGAGGACGAGGGCAAGACTTTTTCCGGCATACCGACTCCGGAGGCCGCGGGCGTCATTATTTCGTACCTTCTTTTGATCTCCCACGGTTACCTTGATCCCGACGCCAACTACGTCCTGAGCCTGGCGCACAATTTCCTGACGCCCTTCGCCATGGTGGGACTTGGTCTTCTGATGGTGGCCACCGTGCGCTTCCCGGCCCCCGCCAAGCAGATCGTCTGGCAAAGGCACCCCTTCGTTTATCTTGTCTTGATCGTTTTCCTTCTGGTGGCCTTGCTGTACCGCCCCGGCCTTGTTCTGCCTTTCATCTTCGTGGGGTATCTTGTGTACGGCCTGCTGCAGGCCGCCCGGCGCGCGCTTTTCCCGCCCAAACAGAAAGAAAACGAACCGGACAGCAGAGAGGAATAATGGCCCGGGAGCAGAATGAGGTTCAGGGAATAATCCCCGTCGACAAGCCGAAGGACTGGACTTCCCACGACGTCATAGCCAAATTAAGGGGCGCTTTCAGGATAAAAAAGATCGGACACTCCGGAACGCTGGACCCGATGGCTACCGGTCTTCTGGCGGTCCTTTGCGGCAGGAGCACGAAGCTCTCCGACGCGCTGATGGCCTCCCAAAAGACATACGAGATGACGGTCCGTTTCGGCCTTGAGACCAACACCCAGGACATAACCGGCGAGGTCGTGAAGGAAAGCCCTCTTCCGGAAGACTTCGGGATCGAGGCGGTTTCGAAGATCCTCCCGGAATTCAGAGGGGAGATAGAGCAGCTGCCGCCCATGTTCTCCGCCCTCAAGGTGAAGGGGAAAAAACTTTACGACATAGCGAGGAGAGGGCAGGAAGTCGAAAGGGAAAAGCGCCCGGTCACGATCTACGGGCTGGAGCTCCTGGCTCTTGAAGGAGACACGGCGAGATTCCGCTGCGTCTGCTCCAAGGGGACTTACGTCAGGACTCTTGCCCACGACATCGGGCAAAAGCTTGGCTGCGGCGCGGCCCTCACCGAACTCAGAAGGACCAGCGGCAGTTTCCTCTCCATAGAGGAAGCCAAAAGACTCGAGGAGGTTTTGAGCTGGGATCTGGAAAGACTGAGAGCGGAAGCGGAGAAGAATCTGGAAAAAGTAACCACGGCATTAAACGGCAGTGCTTAGAACGTCGGACATAAACTTACTCGCGAAAGCGGCGAAACCGGCCTTGCTGGCCCTCGCAGCGCTTCTTTTGGCCTCCTGCGCCCCCAAGGCGGAGGAGAATGTCGACATCTACGTTTCCATACCGCCTCTGCTGCCCTTCGCCCAGAGACTGGCCGGCCCCGACGTCAAATGCGAAAGCTTCATGCCCTCCGGCGCCAACCCCCATTCCTATGAGCCTTCCCCCAGGAAAGGCTCGGGCTACTACGCTTCGAAACTTTTCATCATGACCGGGCTGCCCTTCGAGCAGGAGCTCGTCAAAAGGACGGCCAAGGGCAAAGGCCCCGAAGTTTTGGATCTCTTCCACGCCGTTTACAAGGAAGAGGACCACGACGAAGATCACGATCACGACCATGACCACGAAGAGCATCACGGACATCACCACGACCCGCACATCTGGCTCTCGCCAAAACTGATGCTGCAAATGGTCGGCCTTATGGCGGAGAAGATAGAGACGCTCTATCCCGAAAAGAAGGCAGAGATCGAAAAAAGGAAGGAAGAGCTTGAATCTGAGCTCGCCGCCTTCGATGAGGAACTGAAAGAAACTTTCGAAAACGGTCCCAAGACTTTTCTGACCTTCCATCCCGCCTATTCCTGCTTCGCCTACGATTACGGCCTCACCGAGATCGCCGTGGAGAAAGAAGGTTCCGAACCGACGCCCAAAAGCCTGGCGGAATCTCTCAGAAAAGCCGGCGAAGAAAAACTGAATTATCTCATCATCCAGCCCGGCCTGAACGAAAGGCTCGCCAGCCACATCGCCAGATCCGCCGATCTTAAGATCATAAAAAGGGACGCCCTTTCCACCAACTACTACGGCGAACTGAGAGCCCTTGCCAAAAACATAAAGGGGGAGGAATAATGGCCGACGTCATCATGAGATTCGAAGGCGTCACCTTCGGCTACGGACCGCACCTGGTCCTCGACGACGTCTCCTTCTCCATCAGAGCCGGAGAATACGTCGGCATCGTAGGCCCCAACGGCGGCGGCAAGACCACCCTTCTGAAACTGGTCCTCGGACTTCTGAAACCTCAGAAAGGGAAAATAACGCTTTTCGGCAAAGACCCGGAGGAGACCAGGTCCCGCATCGGCTACGTTCCCCAGTATTTCAACGTGGACAGGCAGTTCCCCATCAACGTGGCGGCGCTTATTGAAGCCGGTCTTCTGAACCGCCGCGGCTTTCTGCCCATGAGCAAAAAGGAAGCCAGGGAAAAGATCGCCGAGGCTTTGAAAAGCGTTTACCTGGACGGCTACCAGACCAGGGCCGTAGGGGAGCTCTCCGGCGGAGAGCTGCAGCGCGTGCTCATTGCTAGAGCCCTTGTCTCCAGCCCGGAGATACTGCTTCTGGACGAGCCCACCGCCAACGTGGACCCCGCGGTGGGAATCAGCCTTTACGGCCTTTTCCAGGAACTCAACAAGGACCACACCATCATCATCGTTTCCCACGACATCGGCTTCGTGACTTCCAGCGTCACTTCCATCCTCTGCCTCAACGAGAAGCTCTACCAGCACGACGGCTCGAAGCTTACTCCGGAAGTCATAGAATCCCTTTACGGCGGACACGTCCATCTTGTGAACCACTGCCACCACTGCCACGGGGAGGAGGAATAATGCAGATCGATCCCTTCCTTCTGAAAGCTCTCCTGGCGGGACTTTTGATCTCTTTAGCCTGCGGCATCGTGGGCAGCCTCGTGGTGGTCAGAAGACTGACCTTCATCACCGGCGGCATCGCCCACGCCGTTTTGGGCGGCGTCGGCGTGGCGCTCTTCTTTAACATCGCCCCCGTCTGGGGCATCTTCATCAGTGGACAGCTGGCCGCCCTTGTTTTGGGCATCGTCAGCAGAAGAGTCAAGCGCTACGAGGAGCCCATTATCGCGGCTCTCTGGTCCATCGGCATGGCTCTGGGCGTTCTTTTGGCCGCCCTCTCTCCCGGCTATCAGAGCGATCTGATGAGCTACCTCTTCGGCAACATACTGCTGATCTCTCCCTACGACATCCTGAACGTCGTTATTCTGGACGCAGTCATCATCCTCATCACCGCCCTTTTCTACAAGCCCCTCCGCATCGTGTGCTTCGACGAGGAATACGCCACCCTTAGAGGACTTCCCACGGATTTCTTCTATCTGCTTCTGCTTTCCCTCATCGCCCTCACCGTCATCTGCGTCATGCGCGTGGTGGGTCTCATCATGGTCATCGCCCTGATGGCGCTGCCGCCCACAATGATGCTCAGGCACACCAACAGACTGCACATAGTCATGCTGGGATCCTCTCTTATCAGCGCCGCACTCATAACCGCGGGCCTTCTCATATCTTTCCGCTTCGACTGGCCCTCCGGCGCGACCATCGTGCTTCTCACAGGACTGGTCTTCCTGCTTAAGATCATCATCTCCGAACTCCGCGCCAAAGCCTGAAAAAACCAGGCTGAAATGGTATAATATAAGCCGAATAAAAGGCTTTGACCCCAAATAAACAGGAGAGCGACTATGCGTTTAATAATCGACAGGATCGAAGAAGACATCATCGTGGCGGAACTGCCAAACATGAAAACCGTCAATCTTCCCATAGCCGTCGCCCCCGACGCGAAGGAAGGGGACTACCTTCAGATCTCGCTCATAAGAAAAGAGAAGCGCAAAAGATCCAAGCTGGCTCAGGAGATCGCGGATCTGGAAGCTGAGCTCCGGGAAAAAGACTAAACGCAAAGCCACCTTTCCTTAAACGAACTCAGCCATGACGATGTTGGCGAGTTCAACGCCGCGGCGGGTGAGTTTCAGGGTGCTGCCTTTGCAGGTCACGAGTTTGCGGTCGGAGAGGTCTTCTATTTGTTTTTGGAATAATTCTTCATCCTGGGGCGTCAATTTGACGCCCTCGCTTTTTCTGAGGCCGAGGTAGATGCGTTCCCCGAGTTTTTGGATCTTGTTGAGCGGTTTGGCGGTGATCAATTTCCAGGCTTGGTCCATGTGGGCGCGCCTTGCAATGTTTCGATAGGGGAAGCGGCAGTAGCTGTGGGCGCCGGGGCCTAAGCCGAGGTAGTGTTTCTCGGTGTCCCAGTAAGTGGAGTTGTGGCGGGAATAAAATCCCGGTTTGGCGGCGTTGGAGATCTCATACATCTCATAGCCTTTTTCCTTGAGAAGTTTTCTGGCCAGCCAGTATTCTTTCATGGTCGTGGCGTCGCTAGGGAGCGTCGGATTCTCCTTTTGGAGAGGCGTGCCTTTTTCCACTGAGAGGGCGTAGAAGGAAATGTGCTCGGGATGCCAGGAGAGGAGTTCTATTACGCTTTTTTGCCAGGAGGAGATGGTTTGATGCGGCAGGCCGTACATGAGATCAAGTGAAATGTTCTTGAAGCCGTTTTTCCTGAGCGTTTGGTAGGCTTCTTTCGATTGCTGGGCGGTGTGCAGGCGGCCCAGGTATTGGAGCTCGTTATCCTGGAGAGACTGGACGCCCAGGCTTATTCTGTTTACGCCGGCTTGTTGCCAGAATTTTAGGTCCTTAGGGCGAAATGCGGCGGGGTTCGCCTCCAGGGTACATTCGATATCGTCGGGCCAGCGAACGGCCGCTTTTACGGCCTCAGAGATTCTCAGAAGGGCATCGCCGGGGAGAAGAGAGGGCGTTCCTCCGCCGAAATAAACGCTGGATAATTCCCGGTAGGGCATGAGGGGAAGAAGCGTTCTGATTTGATGGATGAGCGCTTCGGCGTATTCCTGAATTTCGTTGTTTTGCGGAGGATGACTATAGAAGGCGCAGTAGCGGCATTTTCTTAAGCAGAAGGGGACGTGGATGTAGAGCGCCAGTTTTTGGGGAGGGGCGGTCCTGGGAAGGGAGATCTGTTCCGCCAGGGCTTTGGCAAGGGGAATGTCGTTGGGCAGAAGAGCGTATTTTGCGAGGTCTTCTCTTTTTACCCAGGCTAATTTGGCGTGCTCCAGGGGAACGGGCTCGGAGCCTTGGAGTTTGGCGCTGACGCCCACCAATCTTATGTTGGTGGTCTTGTCGTAAACGATGCCGGTGGGGATGATGTCGGCGGCGAGCTCTTCTTTGATCTCGCGTTGGGCGCATTGGGCGAAGGTCTCGCCGGGCTTTCTTTTACCGCCGGGAAATTCCCAGCCGCCGGGCTTTCCCGGTTTATCGGGGCGCAGCGCCAGAAGTATCCTGCCTTTATCTTCGATGACCGCCGCGGATACTTCAATTGGGTCGTTATTCAAAGCGCTTGAAGAGGAGGACGGCGTTGTGGCCGCCGAAGCCGAAGGTGTCGGACATGGCCGCGCGGATCTTTAATTCCCGGGCTTTGTTGGGCACATAGTCCAGGTCGCATTCCGGATCGGGCTCCTCGTAGTTGATGGTGGGGGGAACGATGCCGGTCTCGATGGCTTTGACGCAGAAGACGGCCTCAATGCCGCCGCAACCCGCCACGCAGTGTCCCGTCATGGATTTGGTGGAAGAGACGCAGAGCTCTCGGGCATGATCGCCGAAGACTGTCTTGATGGCGTTCGTTTCCATGACGTCGTTGTGGTGGGTGGAGGTGCCGTGGGCGTTGATGTAATCGACGGTGTTGGGATCTATTTCGGCTCTTTCGATGGCCTGGCGCATGGCCAGGGAAACGAAGGATCCGGTAGGCTCTGGGGCGGTCACGTGATAGGCGTCCGTGGATTGTCCGACGCCGCCTAATTCGCAGTAGATCCTGGCGCCTCTCTTCTTGGCGTGGGCGAGCGTCTCGAGAACGATGACGCCGGCGCCTTCGGAAATGACGAAGCCGCTTCTGTTGCGGTCGAAGGGGCGGCTCACTCTGGTGGGATCGCCGTCGCCGTCCCAATTGGAGAGGGCGCGCATGTTTGCGAAGGTGGCGATGGAGAGCTTGCAGACCGGGGCTTCCGAACCGCCGCAGATGGCGATCTGTTCAAAGCCGGCTCTTAGTCTCAAAAAAGCGGTGGAGATGGCGTCGTTGCCGGAGGCGCAGGCGGTGGCCACGCCGCAGGTGAAGCCGTGGATGCCGTAGCGCATGGCTATGGTATGGGCGCCAACGTCCGCCGTCCCGGAGGGAACCAAGAAGGGCGTGACGCGGCCGGGGCCTTTCTCGAACATGACTCCGCAGGTCTTCTGGATGTTGTCGATGCCGCCGATGCCGGAGCCCATGATGATGCAGACGTCGCGGTTGTCGCCTCTGCCGGCGAAATCGATGCCGCTGTCCCTGACGGCTTCCATGCCGGCGTTGACGGCGTGGAGGACCGAGCGGTCGTAGCGGGCGGCGTCTCTTTCGCCGAAGCCGCCGGGGGAGGGATCGTAATGGCATTCGCCGGCGATGTGGACCTTGTTGTCCGCGGAATCAAAAAGCGTGATGAGGCCGATGCCGGAGCGGCCTTTGGTGACGCTGTCCCAGTTCTCGGCGACACCGTAGCCCGTGGGGGCGACGGCGCCGAGGCCGGTAACTACAATTCTTTGTTCATCTGTCATAGTATAATTATAACTTAATGCCCAGGGATAATTCAAGCCCAAAGGAGAAATTTTCGGCTGATTTTTTCTCTTCGCAAAAAAGGGGAGCGTTGTTTTTGCGCTCCCCCTTTCAAATTAATGGCGCGCCAAGCAGGATTCGAACCTGCGACCTCCGGATTAGAAATCCGTTGCTCTATCCAGCTGAGCTATTGGCGCGTCAAAAGATTTGGGGTAAATTGTATCTTATACCCCTTTTAAAGTCAAACTACTTGTAGGCTCCGTCCTCGTAGCCGGACCTCAGGGCCAGCTTGTAGATCTTGCCGGTGGGGTTCCTGGGCAGGGCGTCCAGGATGATCAGTTCTTTGGGGATCTTGTAGGGGGCCAGCTTGTCCCTCAGGAACTGGCGCATCTCAAGCTCCGTCAAAGTCTGCCCTTCTTTCAAGGCGACGAAAGCCACAGGGACTTCGCCTCTCAATTCGTCGTTCCTGCCGATGACCGCCACTTCCTTTATGGCGGGGTGGCGGAGAAGGTATTCCTCGATCTCCCTGGGATAGACGTTGAGCCCGCCCACTAAAAGCATGTCTTTCTTGCGGTCTTTGATGGCGAAGTAGCCGTCCGCGTCCACGAAGCCAAGGTCTCCGGTATATACCCAGCCGTCCACGAGAGTCTTGGCGGTCTCTTCCGGCTGATTGAGATATGCCAGGAAGTTGGAGGGGCTCTTCACGGCGATCTCGCCGACGCAGCCCGTGGGCAGCTCTTTGCGGTCGTCGCTCATTATTTTCATTTCCACGCCTTCCAAGGGGAAGCCGATGGTGCCGACTTTCACCGGGCCGTGCACGGGATTGAAGGCGGTGGCGGGGCCGCATTCCGTGGGGCCGTCGCCCTCGGCGATGGTTAGTCCGTATTTGGTCAGGAAATTCTCGCCCACCACCGCGGGCAAAGGCGCGCCGCCGGAGACGCAGATGCGCCAGGAGGGGATAGAGGGGGGATCCTCCACGTTGGCGAGAACGCCGTACATGGCGGGAACGCCCAGGAAGACCGTGGCCTCGCGTTTCTGCATTTCCTCCAGGACTTTCAGGGGCTGGAAGTTTTCTATGATGAGCATGGTGGAGTGGCAGGAGAGCGTCATCAGAAGGCAGGCGGTGCCGGCGTAGGCGTGGAAAAGAGGCAGGACGGTCACCATCACTTCGCCGGTCTCGCGGCAGTCCAGGCCCTTGTGGCACATCCTGGCGTTGGCCAAAAGCTGAGCGTCGGTCAGAAGCGCGCCCTTGGGGTGGCCTGTGGTGCCGGAAGTGTAGATGCAGACGGCCACCTCCGAAAGATCCGCTGGGAAGAAGGGGGCTTGGGTCAGGAGCGAGGGATCGGTCTTTTTAACGCCCACGGAATACTTGCCGAAGGAGACCGTGCCAGCCTCGACGCCGTTGATGGCGTCGCCTTTTCCCACGGCGTGGATGGAAAGAGGAACGCAGGCGTCTTTCATGATGTATTCCAGCTCTTCTTTGGCCAGGCGGTGGTTGACGGGAAGGACCTTGGCGCCCAGGCGCAGAATGGCGTGGTAGGCGATGACGAAGGCCGGGCAGTTGGGCAGCGCCAGGAGAATGAAGCGGCCTTTGAGATCGCCGAATTCCTGTAATTTGCCGGCGAGCTCGCAGACCATTGCGAAGGTCTCCTTGTAAGTGACGGTGTCCTCCCCGAAATACATGTAAGGAGTGTCGGGCCATTTTTCAGCCGTTTCCTGAAGCAGGGCGGAGATCTTTTTGGGTTCTTTTTGCTCTTTCATTTATAAGCTCCTTATATTTGATTTTGATTTTATCAAAAGTGGCCGGGATTTTCCTATGGCCAAAGGCGCCCTTTCGGGGAGGAAAAGTCCGGCCCGGGGGTTGTGGATAACTCAGGGGAAGAGCCCTCCCGACGGGCGCTTTCCGGCCTTGAAAAGGGCCCAGCAGAGGGGCTATTGACTTTCAGGAATGAATGTAATACAATGGAGGCCCACAATCAATATTGTGGGTTTTGCGAAAGGCGAAACACAATATCTTGTGGCGGTGAGCGAAAAAAGCGAAAGCTTCGCGAAACCTTGAAAAGACAAGTAATAGGAATCATTCCTAAAAAATATTAAACCCAACACCAACGACCAAAAAAGAGGACCCAAACCTATGATCACGGAAATTATCAAACGCGACGGACGCCGAGTTCCCTTCGATGAAAGCAAGATCGCCGAGGCGATCAAAAAAGCCTTTGCCGCCACCGGCTTCCCCCAGGACGAAAAGGCTGCCGCGGAACTGGCTCATGAAGTTTCCCGCCGCGTGGAAGAGACCATCCAGGACGTGCCGGATGTGGAAAGCATCCAGGACGTGGTGGAGCAGGTCTTGATCGACGCCGGTCACGTAAGGACCGCCAAAGCTTACATTCTTTACAGAGCGAACCGCAGCAGGGTGCGTCAGATGAACACCAGGCTGATGAAGATATACGAAGACATTACTTTCAAGGACGCCATCGACAGCGACATCAAAAGAGAGAACGCCAACATCGACGGCAACACCGCCATGGGCTCCATGCTGAAGTACGGCTCGGAAGGCGCCAAGCAGTTCTATGAAATGTTCATCCTGAAGCCGGAGCACGCCAAGGCGCACCGCGAGGGCGACATTCACATCCACGACATGGACTTCTACACCCTGACCACCACCTGCTGCCAGATCGATCTTTTGAAACTCTTCAAGGGCGGCTTCACCACCGGTCACGGCGTTCTGAGGGAACCCAACTCCATCGCCAGCTATTCCGCCCTGGCCTGCATCGCCATCCAGGCGAACCAGAACGACCAGCACGGCGGCCAGTCCATCGTTAACTTCGACTACGGCCTGGCTCCCGGCGTCAGGAAGACCTTTGCCAAGCAGTACCGCAAGAACATCCTTACCTATATAGAGCTTTTGGATTCCAAGGACAAACTGGAAGCCGCCACGAAGGTGGAGGAAGAGCTGAAGGCCGCCGGATTGATGGCCTCCATCGAAAAAGGCGAAGCTTACGCCGAGAAGGAAAAGGAAATGCTCTGCGCCGCCGGACTGGCGGAAGGCGAAGTCGTGAAGGCCCAGAAATTCGCCGCGGAAAAGGCTTACAGCGAGACCGACAAGGAAACTTACCAGGCCGTGGAAGCCTTGATCCACAACCTTAACACCATGCACTCCCGCGCGGGCGCCCAGACGCCCTTCTCCTCCGTCAACTACGGCATGGACACTTCCGCGGAGGGCCGCATGGTTGTCAGGAACATGCTCCTGGCCACGGAAGCGGGCCTGGGCAACGGCGAAACGCCCATCTTCCCCATCCAGATCTTCCGCGTCAAGGAAGGCATCAACTACAACGAAGGCGAACCGAACTACGATCTTTTCAAACTGGCCTGCAAGGTCAGCGCCAAGCGTCTCTTCCCCAACTTCTCCTTCCAGGATGCGCCCTTCAACAAGGCCTTCTACAAGGAAGGACATCCCGAGACCGAGATCGCTTACATGGGCTGCCGCACCCGCGTCATCAGCAACGTTTACGATCCCTCCAAAGCCATTTCCAACGGCCGCGGCAACCTCTCCTTCACGACCATCAACCTGCCCAGGCTGGCGATACTGGCCCACGGCAACATCGACGTCTTCTTCCAGTCCCTGGACCGCAAGATCGATCTGGTCATCGACCAGCTTCTCTCCCGCTTCGCCATCCAGAGCCACAAGAAAGTCAGAAACTTCCCGTTCCTGATGGGCGCCGGCGTCTGGCTTGATTCCGAGAAGCTCGGCCCGGACGACGAGGTGGGCGAAGTCCTGAAGCACGGCACGCTCTCCTGCGGCTTCATCGGTCTGGCGGAGACGCTGAAGAGCCTGATCGGCGAACATCACGGCGAATCCGTGAAAGCCCAGAACCTGGGACTGGAGATCATCGGACACATGCGCGACAGAATGGACCAGGCCAGCAAGGACACCGGCTTGAACTTCTCGCTTCTGGCTACGCCCGCTGAAGGTTTGAGCGGCCGTTTCGTCAAGATGGACCGCAAGCGCTTCGGCGTCATGCCCGGCATCACGGACCATGAGTTCTACACCAACAGTTTCCACATCCCCGTTTACTTCCCCATCAGCGCCCGCGACAAGATCAGGCTGGAAGCTCCTTACCACAATCTCACCAACGCCGGCCACATCACCTACGTCGAATTAGACGGCGATCCCAGCCAGAACCTGGAAGCCTTCGAGAAGATCATCCGCATGATGCACGACTACGGCGTGGGCTACGGCAGCGTCAACCACGCGGTTGACAGAGACCCGGTCTGCGGCTTCAACGGCATCATAGGCGACAAGTGCCCGCACTGCGGACGCAGCGAGGAAGACGGCAAGGGCAATTTCCAGCGCATCCGCCGCATCACCGGTTATCTGGTGGGCACCTTGGAACGCTCCAACAACGCCAAGCGCGCGGAAGTGGAAGAGCGCGTCAAACACAACGTCTGATAAAAGATGAAGTTTCGTTTGGCTGATTTTCTCTCCGAATCCATAACGGACGGGACGGGCTTTCGGGCGGTGGTCTTTTTCCAAGGCTGCCTCCGGGCCTGCCCCGGCTGCCAGAATCCCCAGACCCACGATCCAATGGGCGGGAAAGAGGCGGACACGGAGGAAATAATCAAGAAGATCATGAGCGATCCTTATCTGGACGGCGTGACGCTGTCCGGAGGCGAGCCTTTTCTGCAGCCCGAACCCGCGGCGGTCATCTCCGAAGCGGTGAAAGCGGGCGGCAAGAACGTCTGGGCTTTCACCGGCTACACTTATGAAGAGCTTCAAAAAGGCGTGGAAGAGGGAAGGAAAGATTGGGAAAGGCTTCTCAAGACCATCGACGTTCTGGTGGACGGGCCTTTTCTCCTGGCGGAAAAAAGCCTGGAGCTGAAATTCCGTGGCAGCCGCAACCAGCGCATCCTGAAACTAGAAGGAGGCGCGGTCGCGGGAAGGCTGGACGAGCCCGGAAAATAAAAGATCTTTTGGGTGTGTGTGTTTTGGTATGTTTTAGCGGAAGGCTCCGGCCTTCCGCTTTTTTATCTTTATAATTTTTGCGTGCGGAGAAAATAAAATAAAAAAACGGCCCTCGCATCGAGAGCCGTTTTCGGGCGCGGAAAAACAAGGCGCTTTTTCGCCTTAAAGTTTTATGACGCCTTCAAATTCTTCTTCCGGCTGGTTGGCGTCGATGAAGCCCAGGTCAAGCTGGACCTTGTCGCCCTTCAGCAGGCTGTAATAATAAGTGCGGAGAGTGCGGGCGTCGCTTTCGTTCTCGGTCAGGTTGTAAAAGTAGCGGCTCCTGCCTTCGTCGTTCATGACAGTCAGCCTGAGATAAGTGCCCTTTACGGTCTTGGAGCCGAAGACGCCTTTCTCGACCCTGTCCATCTCCATGATCTGTTTGTCGATCAAAGTGCCGGTGAAATATTTTTTGGTGGAAGCGAGATCGTCTTTGCTAAGGGATTGGGTGGCGCAGCCGCATAAAATTATCAACGCTAATAAGGATCCTAAAAGATGACGAATTTGCATATAAAATTTCTCCGGTATTAAAAGACTTCCTTTAACGCATATTAAAAAAAGGCTGCGGACAAAATGTCCGCAGCACTTTTTTTGCCAAGAGACAAATTACTTGCCGAGCAGAGCGGAGCTGGCTTTGAACTTGACCACGGTCTTGGCCGCGATCTTGATCTGCTGTTTGGTCTTGGGGTTGATGCCCTTGCGAGCTTTGCGCTTCGCGGTGCCGAAGGTGCCGAAGCCGACGATGGCGACTTTGCCGCCCTTCTTCAGGGTTTTCTGGACAGCGCCGAGCACGGAGGCGACGGCGGCGGCAGCCTGTTTCTTGGTGACGCTCGCTTCAGCAGCGACGGTCTCTACGAGCTGACCTTTGTTGAGGTTTCCGGTTTTTTTGGTAGCCATAATAAATCTCCTACAGATTTTTTTGGTTGTTTGATTTTTTGTGTTCTCTGCGCCAAACTTTCGGCGCGGCACGCAAAAAAGATAATGAAATTTTTATATCGCTGTAATTATACTTAAAATCAAGGCTTTATGTCAATATCCATTTCGCCAACCCCTCTAATCTCGTAGGGAGGGGGACGCGGCAAAAGCCTTTCTTGCGCTATATAAGTGGTTTAAGGTACAAACGTCAAGGTTTGATTGTTACGATAAGAAAAAAAGGGGTGATTTTGTTAAAATAAAAAGATGATATGAATTTGGAGGAAAGTAATGATAATTCGCAGAAACTTCAACCATGAAAGACCGAAAGGCGTAGCGCTTCTGGCGGTGCTGACAGTGCTGACGGTGCTGTCGCTTCTGGCGGCCACCTTCTCGGCTTTCATGACTATGGAAAGCCAGACAAGCGTGACAACGCTTGCGAAATCGCAGTCGGATCTTCTGGCGCAGTCCGCCCTGGAACACGCCCTGAGCGTGCTTCGCCAGGACGTTTACGCTTCCCCCGGCTGGGATTCCTACGACGAACCCTGGTTCAGCGAATTCATCGCGCAGCCTCATTCCGAGAATCAAGTCAACATTTCCGAAGCCCTGGCTCACGCTCCCGCCAAAGACATTCCCGCGGTTCCTCCCTCCCGCTGGTTCTACGTGAGAGACAATCAGGGCAACATTCAGGGACGCTACGCCATCTCTGTGGAAGACGAGGCTTCGAAAATCAACGTCAACATCGCCTCCGCCTCCGGAGCCGCCGATCAGAACGAAGGCTTCTCAACCAGGGAAGTGGTGCTCTCGGACGGCCAGCCCAGGGACGGCCGCGGACTGCCTGTCTCCAAAGAAGCGGCGCAGAAGATCGTGAAGTTCCGCTACGGCCGCGATGAGAAACCCGGCCAGGCCAACGTGGACGACAACTACAACCTGCCGCTGTACGCCAGCGACAAGATCGACAACAACGCCAACCATCATACTGACGAAGCCGGCGAAGGTCTGGACGAAGCGGAAGAGTTCATGCCCGCGCGTCCCCGCTGGGACGACATGG
>JAFZID010000179.1 GCA_017554565.1 bacterium | reverse complement strand
GCCCGCCGCCAGGGCGCTTTCCTCTACAATGTAAAAACCGCCCAGCTGTCCGGTGGACTTGGCGTGCGTGCCGCCGCAGAGTTCCAGGCTGAAGTCGCCTATTCTCAGCATGCGCACTTCCGAACCGTATTTTTCCGAGAAGAGCATGGTGGCGCCCATAGCCTTCGCCTCATCAACAGAAGTCACTTTCGTCTCCACAGGAATATCCTGCCAGATCACTTCGTTCACTTTTGTTTCGATCTTAGCAAGTTCTTCTTCCGTCAAGGCTCTCGGGGAATGGAAGTCGAAGCGCATTCTCTCGGGGGAAACATAACTTCCCGCCTGAGTCGCATGGCTTCCCACCACTTCCCGCAATGCCGCGTGGAAAAGGTGCGCCGCCGTATGATGGCGCCTGGTGGCCTCACGCTTTTCAAGATCGATAGCAAGCTCGACTTCGTCGCCGACCTTGACCGTTCCAGCTGTAACTTCCACATTGTGGGCCGTCAGCTTACGGGCTGGATGGATGGCGCCCGTAACGGAAGCCGCAAAACCAGATCCCGTGATCGTTCCAACGTCTCCGATCTGTCCGCCGCTCTCGGCGTAGAAAGGCGTTTCTTTAACAAAGATCTGTCCGACGTCGCCCGCCTTCAGTTCCTCGACTTTGCCTTCGCCTTTTTTCATCAGCGCCGTCACAACGCTCTTGCCGGAGTTTTCGCTATAACCGGTGAATACGGTGTCGCCTAATGTGGCGTAGAGTTCCTCATAATCCGTCGTCAAAACTTTCCCGGAAACGTTCCTGGCGGCCTTGGCGCGCTCGCGCTGTTTCTTAAGCTCGGCTTCGAAGCCTTCCTGATCGACGGTCAGGCCTTTTTCCGCGGCCATGTCCAAGGTAATGTCAAGCGGGAATCCGTAAGTGTCGTAGAGCCTGAAAGCGTCGGTGCCGGCGATCTTGCCGTCCTTCACGCCCGCGGCGATCTCATAGAAGAGTTCCTCGCCCTTCGACAAGGTTTCGCAGAAGCGCACTTCCTCACCGTTGATAACTTCCTCGATGAATTTCTCCCTTTCTCTTATCAAGGGATAAACGCCGCCCATGGTCTCCACGACCACCGGGACCAGGGAAGCCAAGAACGGCTTCGTTATGCCGATGGTCCTGCCGTAGCGGGCCGCGCGGCGCAATATTCTGCGCAGAACGTAGCCTCTGCCCTCGTTGGAAGGCATGGCGCCGTCCGCGATGGAGAACACCAGCGCCCTGATATGGTCCGCCACCACGCGGTGAGCCATGGATCCATCGAAAGCTTCCTTCTCAGCGCCTTCCAAAACTTTCCCGGGAGGCGGGAAGGGCACGTAGGCCTTGCCGCTAAGCTTCGCGATAGCGTCCAATAAGGGCATGAAGACATCCGTCTCGTAATTGGAGTATTTCTTCTGCACGACGGAGGTCAATCTCTCAAGCCCGGCACCGGTATCGACGCAGGGGCGCGGCAGTTTTTCCAGACTTCCGTCCGGCTGACGGTTGAACTGCGTGAAGACCAGATTCCAGAGCTCCATGCAGCGCTTGTCGTCGAAGGGCGCCGGTTCGGCGAAGCCGAAGTAAGCCGGCAGGTCGATGTGTATCTCGGAGCACGGTCCGCAGGGACCGGTGTCGCCCATTTCCCAGAAGTTGTCCTTTTTCCCCAACCGCACGATCCTGTCCGGGGAAACGTGCTCCTTCCAGATCTCGAAGGATTCGTCGTCGTCCAGATAGATTGTCACCCAGAGGTATTCCTTGGGCAGACCCATTTCCTTGGTCAAGAATTCCCAGGCGTAAGCAATTGCTTCTTTCTTAAAATACGCCCCGAAACTAAAGTTCCCCAGCATCTCGAAGAATGTGTGATGCCTGGGGGTCTTGCCGACGTTGTCAAGGTCGTTGTGCTTGCCGCCCGCACGGATACATTTCTGGCAGGAGGTGGCGCAGGGAGCGGGAGGCTGTTGGATCCCGATAAAGACGTTCTTAAACTGGTTCATTCCGGCGTTTGTGAACAGAAGCGTCGGGTCGTCCTGAGGTATGACAGGAGAGCTTTCAGCGGCGAGGTGGCCTTTGGAAACGAAATATTTCCTAAAGCGCTCGCGGATATCCAGGGAAGTTAGCATAGATTTCTTAATAAAAGAGTTAAATTATTTGTTTATTATACCAAAACTCCCCTTCCAAAGGAATCACTGACTAACCTCTCTTTATAACCAAAGGCTCACTCCTCCTTTCTTGCTTTTAAAACTCCCTTTTAGTATTATTTCAAACGGTCGCCGAAGTGATGGAATTGGTAGACGTAGCGGATTCAAAATCCGCCGGGAGTGATCCCGTGGGAGTTCGATTCTCCCCTTCGGCACCACCTAATTTATAAAACAAAAAGCGCCGCGTGAGCGGCGCTTTTTTCTTTTCCTTTTTTTGTTTAGCGGATGGTCAGGTTCGCTTTGGTCAGGGCTTCCAGGACCTTCTGGTGGGCCTTGTCAACTTCCTCTATGGTCAGCGTCCTGTCCTCGGCGCGGTAAATGGCGCGGAAGGTCAGGCTGCAGCTGCCCTCCTCCATCTTGTCGTCGCGGTAGAGATCGAGGACTGTGACGGAAGTCATGAGGCGGCCTCCGGCCTTCCTGATGATCTCGACGACGTCGCCGGCAGTCTTGTCGGAACCGACCAGGACGGACACGTCTCTTTCGGAGGCCGGGAATTTCGGCAGTTTCTTGTAAGTGTAGGCTCCGCGGGCGGTCTCGGTAATAACGTTCAGGTCGAGTTCGCAGACCACCAGCCTGCCCTTGAGGTCGAGTTCCCTGACTACGCGGGGATCCATCTCGCCGATGAAGCCGAGCTGCTTCTTCTGGCCGCGGTAGAAAAGGGATATGTCAGCGCATCTTCCCGGATGCAGTCCCGGGCGCATGGAAGCTTCAAAACTGAGCTGCGGCATGCCGAGGCGCTTGACGAGAATTTCCAAAACCGTCACACCGTCGGTGAAATCGACGCTTCTGGGTTTTTCAGACCAGGTCTTCTCTACCGCTTCGCCCCAAAGAGCGAAGGAGAGTCTCTCAAGTTCCGTGAAGCTGCGGCCGTCGGGGGCGTTCAGGTACGCTCTGCCTATTTCGAAAAGCTTGACGCCCAGTTGTCCCCTGGCAGCGTTGGTCTGGCAGTTCTTGATAAGTCCGGGGTACAGGATCGTCCTGACCTGGGACTGATCGAGCGTGGCGGAATTGGAAAGATAAATGATGTCCTCTTCTTTTATTTCCGCGCCCGCCGCTTTCATAAGTTCGGCGGAGACCAAGGTCGGATTAAGCACTTCCCTCAATCCTGCGCCGGAAAGAATATTCCTGACTTTTTCCCTGGTGATGAAGTTAGGCGGAACAGGCTTCTGGCTGTAGTAAGGAATGCTGTCGTCCAGAGGAATGGAATCATAGCCAAGCATCCTGGCCAGATCCTCGCTGAGATCCGGGCTGACATGCACGTCAACGCGGTATTCCGGAACAGTCACTTCCCTGATGTCTCCAGAATCCGGAGTAAGAACGTAGTTCAGGCCTTTCAGGATCCTCTCTATCTTTTCTTCCGGGATCTCCATGCCAAGTAGCGCCGAGCACTTCTTCAGGGAGACTTTTATGGGTTCGCTCTTCTCTTCACAGTTTACGTCCACCACGCCCGAGCGGGCCGTGGCGCCGGCATACAGAGTCATAAGTTCCACCGCGCGCTTGCTGGCGTATTCGCAGGTGCCGCGAATGCATCTCTCGAAGCGCCCTGAGGCCTCGGAATGCAGATTAAGCTTCCTGGCGGTGCGCCTGATATTGGGGCCGTAGAAATAAGCGCTCTCCAAAAGAATCGTATCGGTTTCTTCGCTGACGCCGGAATCAAGACCGCCCATAACGCCGCCGATAGCAAGGCCGCGCTCGCCGTTCGTGATCATCAGCATCTCGCTGTCTAATTCGCGCTTTTCTTCATCAAGCGTTACGAATACTTCGCCTTCCTTGGCGCGGCGCACGACGATCTTGCCGTTGCCGATCTTCTTGTAGTCGAAGGTATGCAGAGGCTGGCCGGTCTCCAGCATAACGTAGTTGCTGATGTCCACCACGTTGTTGATGGGACGCATTCCGCAATGATAGAGCCTGAACTGCATGAACAGAGGAGATGCGCAGATCTTAACGTTGTCGATTATCCTCGCGGTGTAGCGCGGGCAGAGCGCAGGATCGGCAATTTCAAGGCTGACGCCGTCTTCCGCTTTCAGTTCGCTCACTTTGAATTCCGGTTCCCTTGGCTTCCAGTTGAGATACTTCTCGTCTTCCAGGGAAAGGTGCGCGGCTATTTCCCTCGCCACGCCGATGTGGGAAAGCAAATCCGGCCTGTTTCCGGGAATGTCCAGATCATAGATCCAGTCCTCGCCTTTTAATAAAGTTCCGAAGGGCGTTCCGGGAACGAGGCTGTTGTCTAAAAACAACAGTGATTCATGGTCGCCGGAAATACCGAGTTCATCCGCGGCGCAGCACATGCCGAAGGAATCAACGCCTCTCAGTTTCGAGGCCTTGATCTTGAAATCGCCGAAATTCGCGCCGATCTTCGCGACGGGCACAGTGTCCCCAACTTTGATGCCAGGCGCACCGCAGACTATCTGCAGGGCTTCCCCGCCTACGTCCACTTTGCACACGTGCAGTTTATCCGCCTGGGGGTGTTCCGCAACTTCCAAGAGACGCCCTATGACCACATTGTCATAGGACATCCCGACATGCTCCATACCGTCCACGGTCATGCCCTGGGAAGTAAAGATCTTGGACAATTCCTCCGGGCTATAGGGTATGTCGATAATTTCTTTCAGCCATTCGTAAGATATATACATGATTCACCTCTTTTACTTATTTTCAGCGGCGGCTTTTTCCGCAGCCGCCTTCTCCGCTTTGGCTTTTTCAGCCTGCAGATGGGCCATCACAAGACCCTTGCCCACGCGCATGCTCTGAAGGAGCGATCTCTGAGCCGGGCAATTGTAAGCGCAGCTTCCGCATTCGATGCAGTCCCTGACGCGCAGATCCATTAGAATGTCCACGCGTTTCGCGATAGCCGCCTGATCAAGCTGCGTGGGCGACAAGCCCATGGGGCAGACTGTCAGGCACTTTCCGCAGCGCAGGCAGGGGCCTTGGTCAGCCTCTTCCGCCATAGCCTCGGAGAAAGCCAATATTCCGGACGTTCCCTTCGTCACGGGAATGTCAAGATTGCCGGTGGCGAAGCCCGTCATAGGCCCGCCCAAAACCAGCTTGGCCATTTTTTCAGGGATTACGCCGGCCTGCTCCAAAAGGAAGCTCACTCTCGTTCCGATCTGGACGAGGTAGTTGCCCGGACGCGTCACCGCGTCGCCGGAAACAGTCACAACTCTCTGCACGAGCGGCAGCCCGGTGTCGAAAGCATCGACAAGCGCGCAGGCCGTTCCAACGTTATAGACCGCCGCGCCCACCGCCGCCGGCAGAG
>JAFZID010000178.1 GCA_017554565.1 bacterium | reverse complement strand
CGAAATGCGGCGCCGCCATCACCCCCCAGAGCCCGGAGCAGATCATAGAAGCCGTCCTGAGCCTTCAGGAGGGCGAAAAGATCGAGATCCTGGCCCCCCTGGTCAGGGGCAAGAAAGGCGAGCACAAGGAACTTTTGCAAAAAGCCCGCCGGGAGGGTTTCGTGAGAGTCAGGATCGACGGTCAGGAATATCTTCTGGAAGACGCCCCCACGATGGCCCGCTACAACCTTCACACGGTGGAGGTGGTGGTGGACCGCCTGGTCCTGAAAAAAGACATTCGCAGAAGGCTGGCGGATTCCGTGGAGACCGCCCTCAGGATCGGCGGCAACGACATCGTCATTAGCAAAGCCGGAGGCGAAGACCTTTATTTCTCAGGCAACTACGCTTGCCCCAACTGCCGGGACGGCGTTGCTCTTCCCAGGATGGAGCCCCGCCTTTTCTCTTTCAACAGCCCCTACGGCTTCTGCCCGACCTGCTACGGTCTCGGCGTTATGTATTTCGACCCCTCGAAGGTCTGTCCGGAATGCCAGGGCGAACGTTTGAACGCCTACAGCCGGGCGGTCACGTTGGAGGGCAAGACCATAGTGGACATAGGCGGGATGTCCCTTGACAAAGCCTCCGCTTTTTTCGAGGAGCTCTCCTCAAACCTCAAGGGCGAAAGAGCTGAGATCTCCTCGGACATCTTAAGGGAGATCAATAACCGCCTCGGTTTCCTGCGCTCCGTAGGATTGGGATATCTCAATCTCTCCCGCAACTCCATAAGCCTCTCCGGCGGAGAAGCCCAGCGCATCCGGCTCAGCTCCCAGATAGGCACCGGTTTGACAGGCGTTCTCTACGTCCTGGACGAGCCCACCATAGGCCTTCACCCCAGGGACAACCAAAAGCTTCTCTCGGCCCTGAAGCAGCTCCGCGACCTAAACAACACGGTGGTCCTGGTGGAGCACGACGCCGAGGTCATAAGGAACGCGGACTATGTCGTGGACATGGGCCCGGGAGCGGGCGTGAAGGGCGGCCGGGTGATCTTCCAGGGCCCTTACGACAAACTTTTGAAATGCAAAGACTCCCTGACCGCCGATTACATGAGCGGCAAAATGGAGATCGCGATCCCCCATTACCGTCCGGTCGGCCCCGGGACGCCCTCTTTGGTCCTGAAAGGGGCCTCCCACAACAATCTCAAGAACTTGACCGTCCGGTTCCCCTTAGGCCGCTTAATTTGCGTCACAGGCGTTTCCGGCTCCGGAAAATCCTCCCTGGTGACCGACACCCTGCTGCCGGCTTTGAGAAACTATTACCACAAGGCCAAGGACACGCCGGGAGCCTTCAGGGAGATCGAAGGCCTGAAGAACCTGGACAAGGTCATCGTGGTGGATCAGTCTCCCCTGGGGCGCACCCCCCGCTCGAACCCCGCCACCTACACCGAAGCCTTCGCGCATATAAGGAATCTTTTCGCCCAGCTTCCGGAAGCGAAGCTCAGGGGCTACAAGCCCGGGCGCTTCTCCTTCAACGTGAAAGGAGGCCGCTGCGAGGAGTGCGAAGGCTCCGGAGTCAAGAGAGTGGAGATGCATTTCCTTCCGGACGTCTTCGTCACGTGTGACAAATGCGACGGAAAACGCTATAATAAAGAAACACTGGAAATTAAGTATCGCGGAAAGAGCATCGCGGACGTCCTGGACATGCCCGTTTCGGAAGCCAAGGACTTCTTCCGCAACCACAAGATACTCTCACGCATACTGGACACGATTTCCGAAGTCGGACTGGACTACATAACCCTCGGCCAGCACGCCACCACTCTTTCCGGCGGCGAAGCGCAGAGGGTGAAGCTTTCCTACGAACTGGCCAGGCAGGACACCGGCAGGACGCTCTACGTTTTGGACGAGCCCACCACCGGGCTGCATTTCGCCGATGTGGAAAGACTGCTCCAGGTCCTGCAGAAACTGGTGGACGCCGGCAACACCGTCGTCGTCATCGAACATAACCTCGACTTCATCAAGTGCGCCGACCATGTCATCGACCTGGGACCGGAAGGAGGCGCCGCGGGAGGAGAACTCCTGGCCTGCGGCTCCCCGCTTGAAATAGCCGGGAATGAAAAAAGCGTGACGGGGCGCTTTTTGAAAACGCTTTTACCTCCAAGCAAATAAAGGAGCATAAAATATGAAAAACAAGACTTTCAGTTCCGGGATGCGCGACACCTTCATGAACATTTCGGGCAAGTTCCTGGGAGCCCTGGCCAGCGACATCGGCGTTGACCTCGGCACCGCCAACACCATCGTCTATGTCAGCGGACTGGGCGTGGTGGTGAACGAGCCGACCATCGTCGCCATCAACAACAAGACCGGCGAGATCATCGCCATCGGGCGGGAAGCCCAGTGCATGCTCGGCCGCACCCCCGGCAAGATCGACACGCTGAGGCCTATGAAAGACGGTGCGGTGGCCAACCCCAACGTCACCGAGGAAATGCTCAGGACCTTCATCCGCCGCGCCCACAGCCGCCACTCCATCGTGCCGCCCCGGATCGTCATCGCCGTTCCCTCCAGCATCACCGAGCTGGAGCGCCAGGCTGTCAAATCAGCCGCCGAGCGGGCCGGAGCCAGGAAAGTCTATTGCATCGAGCAGGCCATGGCCGCGGCCATCGGCAGCGGTCTCCCCGTCCACGATCCTTCCGGCAACATGATCATCGACATCGGCGGCGGCACTACGGAAGTTGCCATCACCTCCCTTTCCGGCACGGTCTATTCCAAATCCCTGAGGGTGGCCGGCAACGAGATGAACGACGCCATCGTGCAGTACATGAAGCGGGAGTACGCCCTTTTGATCGGCGAGCAGACCGCCGAAGAACTGAAGATCGCCATCGGCTCGGCCTACCCCCTGGGCGAAAACGGCGAAAACGAAATGAAGAAGGAAGTGCGCGGCCGCGACCTCAACGCCGGCCTTCCCAAGACCATCACGGTATCCTCCGTGGAGATCCGCCAGGCCCTGAAGGATCCGGTGGACTCCATCGTCAATTCCGTAAGGGACGCCCTGGAACAGTGTCCTCCCGAACTGTCCGCCGACCTTCTGGACCACGGCCTGATGCTGGCGGGCGGAGGCGCCCTCCTGAGAGGACTCTACAAAAGGATCGAGAACGACACTGGCCTTTCCGTCTCCATCGCCGACGAACCGCTGCTGGCGGTGGCCAAGGGAACCGGTTTCATCGTGGAGCGCGAGGACGTGCTGGAAAAACTGGCCCTCACCAATCTCTAAAACAAAAAAGGTCTTCCGACGGGAAGACCTTTTTTCGCCTCAATTAACCAGGCGGCGGGCTGGGAAGAAAGTTCACTCTTTTTCTTCCCAGCTTTTTATTTCAAGGCAGTCCTTCCTTATGTGGCAGCGCAGGAAAAGGACTTTCACCCCGGCTTCCAGGGCTTTTTCATAAGCCCTTGCGAAGGCCGGATCGGTCTCTTCGTTGGGCAAGACCTCCCTTACTTTGGGCATGGCTATGACGAAAGCGAGGTATGGCCTGAAGCCTTCTTTAAGGGAGGCCGCCAGCTCCCTCACGTGCCTGGCGCCCCTTTCCGTGGGGGCGTCCGGAAAATACCCGACGCCTTTCTTCTCCAAAGTGCAGCCCTTGACTTCCAAAAGCATCCTCTCGCTACCCTTTTCGAAATAGAAATCGATGCGGGAGGAGCCGTAAGCGTATTCCGGCTTCAAAAAGTCTAGCTTGCCGAAGCGGGAAGATCCGCTCTTAAGCCACTCCCCCACCGCCCGGTTGGGAGACTGGCTGTCGATGTTCACAAGGCCGAGCCCTTTCTTGTAGACCGCCACTAGGTCATAGGCGGTCTTGCGTCCGGGATCTTCGCTTCTATTAAGCACCACCCTGGCCCCGGGGACAAGCAGCTCCCGGCAGCGCCCCGTGTTCTTGACGTGCGTCAGCGTCTCCGCGCCTCCGATCTTCACGTAGGCCTCGAAGCGGTTTGGGCGTCTCAGGAAAACGCCTTCCTCTGTATTGCCGTATCTCACGTTAAGAATTATAACCGTTTTTCTCCGGAAGAGCGGAAGATATGCGTTTCTTCCTATAGCGCCGCATCCTTAACAAGAAAAAACGCTTTATGGTAAAATGAATTAATTATTTGTATTTTCTCCTTTTTACAAAAGGGGAAGCCTAATATTCAAAGCAAGGGACGACTTATGAAAAAACTTCTTCTCTTCACTCTGCTCACAGCCTTAGCGACAAGTCTCTTCGCGGAAGAGATCATAACCCCGGGCACGGTACGCGGCACCGCCCAGCGCCAGGGCATCCCGATCTACGTGGCCGATTTCAGAGGCGGCGCCGTCTCCATCGCAGATGTGGTCAGGAAAGATTTGAACATTCACGGCGGCTTCTCTGTTCCCAACATCTCCCAGAGCGACGCGACGAAACTCTCCAACGCCGAATACGCCGCGGGAACCATCTATTTCGACAACTGGCGCAACCTCGGCTGCGCCCTCATCGGCAAAGGCGAAGTCAGCGGAAGCTCCCTGACCTTCAAGCTTTACAACACAGCCAACGGCTCGGCGGTCATGAACAGGACCTACAACATGGGCTCCGTCTCTCCACGCCGCGTCGCCCACGCCATCGCCAACGACATCGTGCAGTACGTCCTGAAGGAAAAAGGCTTCTTCCAGTCCAGGCTGCTCTTCGCCTCCGGCAGGGGCAGGGCCAAGAACATCGTCATGACCGACATATTGGGCGGCGACAGGAAGAATCTGACTTCCGGCGCCGACCTCAACACTTTCCCCGACTGGTATCCGGATCACAAGAACATCCTCTTCACCAGCTACCGCGACAACCGCGCGGTCATCTACAAGCTCGACCTCACCACCGGCCGCACCCAGAAACTCCTGGCCATGCCCGGCATGAACACCTCCGGCGCCATTTCCCCTGACGGCAGGCAGCTGGCCGCCATCCTCGACAAAGACGGCTTCCCGGAACTTTACACCTACGCGCTTTCCGGCGGCAGCCACAAGCGTCTCAGCAGAGGCCGGGAAAACGAATCCTCCCCCGCCTGGTCCCCTGACAGCAGGCAGATCGTCTTCTCCTGCGACGAAGGGAAAACGCCCCAGATCTATATCATGAGCGCCTCCGGCGGCGGCAAGAAAAGGATCTGCCGCAACGTCTCCCGCTACTGCACCTCCCCCGCCTGGTCTCCCGACGGCAAGAAGATCGCCTTCGTGGCCCAGATCGGCGCCAACTATGAGATCTGCGTCTGCGACCTCTCCTCCGGCAATTCCGTCAACGTGACCAACAATCCCAGCAACGACGAGTTCCCCTGCTGGGCCGCGGACTCCCGCCACATCGTTTTCTCCCGCGGCGGCTCCAACATCATGATCGTTGACAGCGAGACCGGCAAGACATCACCTCTCACCTCCGGCGGCTCCGACACCGCGCCGGCCCTCGAACCATAATGAACATTCCCGACATAGCAGCCGTAGGCTCGATCGCCTTAGACACCGTCACAACCCATTACGGCACCCACGAGAACTGCCTCGGCGGTTCGGCGGTGTATTTTTCCATCAGCGCTTCCTTCCAGGCCAAAGTCGGCCTCATAGGCGTGGCCGGCGACGACTTTCCCGCGGAGCACGTGGAGCTCCTGCGCTCGAAGGGCGTCGATCTGGAGGGCCTCGAGATCGTGAAGGGCGCCAAGACCTTCCGCTGGTCAGGCTCCTACATGAACGACGTGAACGCCGCCGACACCCACTGCACCATGCTCAACGTTTTCGCGACCTTCGACCCGAAGATCCCGGAAAGCTATAAGAAAGCGCCCAATCTTTTCCTGGCCAACATCCTTCCCTCCCTGCAGCTCAACGTCATCGACAAAATGGACAAGGGCTGCTACAAGGTCTGCGACACCATGAACTTCTACATCAATTCGGCCAGGGAAGAACTGGAGAAGGTTTTCGAGAAAGTGAACGTCATCGTCATGAACGACGGAGAGATCAAAATGTTCACTGATTGCGAGAACCTGATAACGGCTGGCAAAACCGTGATGTCAAGGTTCAATCCCGAATACCTGCTTTTGAAAAAAGGCGAGCACGGCTCCCTTATTTTCGGACGCGAGGGTTTCATAAAAGCCGTTCCGGCCTTCCCGACGGAAAAAGTCGTCGATCCCACGGGCGCCGGCGATTCCTTCGCCGGCGGCGTCCTTGGCTTCATCGCCCGGAAAGGAAGGCTTACCAACGAGAACGTCACGGAAGCCGTGCGCTACGGGACCGCCATGGGTTCCTTCTTGGTCACGGCCTTCTCCATAGACGCCTTCCGCGACCTTTCCCTTAACAAGATAGAAGAGCGCGTGGAGGCTCTTCGTTTCCTGGCTGATTAAAAATGAGCAAAAGAATATTAATGGCGCTGGCCGACGGCAGCGAAGAGATCGAATCCGTCACCCCCATCGACCTTTTGAAAAGAGCGGGCGCCGATCTCGTCATCGCCTCACCCGCCGGCGGAACGGTGCATTTGGCCCACGGCCTGAAAATAGCGAGCGAGATATCCTTCGACGAACTGGAGGAGGAATCCTTCGCCATGATCATTCTGCCCGGCGGACTTCCCGGAGCTTACAACCTGCGGGATTCCCTGCCCCTGGACCGCATTCTGAGAAAGCACATGGCGAAGGGGCTTCCCGTGGCCGCCATCTGCGCCTCCCCGGCCTTCGTTTTGGCCCACAAGGGCCTCATAAAGGGCTACAAGGCCACCTGCTATCCCGGATGCGACGAAGGTTATTTCGACGTCCAATGGCAGTACGGCCAAAAAGTCGTGGTGGACCGCAACCTCATAACCGCCAACGGCCCGGGGTCCGCCTATCAGTTCGCCCTGGAGATCATAAAGACCGTCTTCAGTCCGGAGCTGCGACAGCGTTTGTCTCAGGATACGATGTTTGAATAATTTTATTTAATATCACTTGAGCGAAAGCATATGAGCAACCTTAGATTCCAAGCCGTCCGCGCGTCCTATAAAAAGAAACCCATTCCCGTCGATGTTCCCAAGGAGCTCCCCTCCGAGTATTTCGGGGAGCTGGTCTTCACCAGGAGCAAAATGAAGCAGTACCTGGACAAGGAGACCTACGAAGCCCTCATCGAATGCATCGACAAAGGAAAGCCCCTGAGTTCAGCCATCGCCGACAAAGTCGCCTCCGGCATGAAAAAATGGGCGCTCCAGCACGGCGCCACCCACATAACCCATTGGTTCCAGCCCCTCACGGACAGCACCGCCGAAAAGCACGATTCCTTTTTGGAATACGACGGCAAAGGCGGCATGATCGAAGTCTTCGACGGCAAGGTCCTGATCCAGCAGGAGCCGGACGCCTCCAGCTTCCCCAACGGAGGCATCAGGGCCACCTTCGAAGCCAGGGGCTACACCGCCTGGGATCCCACCTCCCCGGTCTTCATACAGGGCGACACGCTGTGCATACCGACCGTTTTCCTGGCCTACACCGGCGAAGCCCTGGACTACAAGACGCCCCTGAAAAAATCTTTGAAAGCCCTTACGGAAGCCGCGCTCCCAATCTGCAAACTTTTCGACAAGCGCGTCGGCAAAGTGAAAGCCTACCTGGGCTGGGAGCAGGAGTTCTTCCTGGTGGACGAGGAGCTTTTCGCCGCCCGGACTGACCTTACCCTGGCGGGCCGCACCCTCATGGGTCACGAATCCTCCAAGAGCCAGCAGCTGGACGACCATTACCTGGGTTCCATTCCTCCCAGGGTGGTGAATTTCATGCGGGAGCTGGAGATCTCGGCCTACAAGCTGGGCATTCCCCTGAAGACCAGGCACAACGAAGTCGCGCCCAACCAGTTTGAGATCGCCCCCATCTACGGCGAGATGAACCTCTCCAACGACCAGAACCAGCTGATCATGAATCTCATGAATTTCGTGGCCAGGAAGCACGGTTTCGTGGTACTCTTGCACGAAAAGCCCTTCGCCGGCATCAACGGAAGCGGAAAACACAACAACTGGTCCCTGGGGACCGACACGGGCACCCAGCTCTTCGCCCCCGGGAAGGATCCCATGGGCAACCTGCAGTTCTTGACCTTCCTAATCAACACCCTGATGGCTGTGAAGCGCTACAACGGCCTTTTGAAGGCTTCCATAGCTTCCTCTACCAACGCGCACCGTCTGGGGGCCAGCGAGGCTCCTCCGGCCGTTATTTCGGTGTTCCTGGGCCAGGCCATGACCGGGATATTGAAAAAGATCCTTAACGTCCCCTCCGACACCCCCATCGAGATCGCCGGCAAGAAGGGCCGCAAGCTGGCGTTGGTGGAGATCCCCGAGATCCTTATTGACAACACCGACCGCAACCGCACCAGCCCCTTCGCCTTCACCGGAAACCGTTTCGAATTCCGGGCGGTGGGCTCCTCCGCCAACTGCGCGGGAGCGCTGACCACCCTCAACGCCGCCGTGGCCGACCAGCTGACGGTCTTCTACGCCGCCCTGTCCAAGGAACTCTCCGCCGGCAAAAAGCTGAACACCGCCATAATGGATCTTCTGAAGCCCATGATCCGCGAGACTGTCGACACCATCTGTTTCGACGGCAACGGCTACACCAGCGACTGGCAGAAGGAAGCCAAGAAAAGAGGCCTCGACACGGAAAAGGTCGTGCCGAAGATGTTCTCCGCCTTCACCAAAAAAGACGCCGTGGAGATGTTCGCCAGGACTGGCGTCTATACGGAAAAAGAGCTTTTGGCCCGCAACGAGGTCAAATGGGAGACCTACGTGAAGAAAGTGCAGATAGAAGCCAGGGTCCTGGGCAGGATGGCCACCAACCATGTCATTCCCGCCGCCCTGGAGTACAAGACCAGGCTCTTGAGATCCGTCGAGCTTTCCAAGGAGATCTTCCCCAAGGAATATCTCAGGCAGTCCGCGCCGGAAATAGAACTCATAAGGGAAACTTCCGCGCTCATCGCGGAGATAAGATCCAAAGTGGACGCACTTATCGAAGAGAGAAAGAAAGCCAACGTCATCGAGGACATCTACAGGAAAGCCCTCGCCTACCACAAGGTGGCCGGCTCCATTGAAGAGATCAGAAAACCCATCGACCGACTGGAGGAGATCGTGGACAACGATCTCTGGCCGCTGCCCAAATACCGGGAGCTGCTCTTCATCAACTGAGCTTCCCTTCTTTCAGATCAAGCCCGCGCTAAACGCGGGCTTTTTTTTGCCTTCCGCGATGAGCCTCAGAAAAAGAAAGCGCTTGTCAACTTTCCCAGGGGAATTATGGTAAAATAATAATTACCCCTTTTTTATATCATGAAGAAGCAAACCATAAACATAGGCCTTATCGGCTGCGGCGTCGTCGGAACCGGCGTCGCCAACAATCTTCTCAACATCGAGAGCGCGGCGAGGAATCTGCCCTGCGAACTGCGTCTGAAGAAGATCGCCGACCTTTATCCTTTCAAGGAAAGGCCTTACAAGATACCCTTCGACCTTTTCACCACCAACGCCGACGAGCTTCTGAACGATCCGGAGATCGACATCATCGTCGAGCTGATAGGCGGCTGCGGCTTTGCCCTGAAGGTCATAAAGGACGCCCTGATGAGGAAGAAAAGCGTCGTGACCGCCAACAAGGCTCTTTTGGCGGAATACGGCCAGCATCTTGCGGACCTGGCGAAGCAGAACGAAGTGGACCTCTATTACGAAGCCGCAGTCTGCGGCGGCATCCCGGTCATCAAGGCCGTCAGGGAAGGCCTCACCTGCGACGCCATCGAGAATTTCCGCGGCATCGTCAACGGCACCTGCAATTACATCCTTACCCGCATGGGCAAAGACGGCATGGCCTTCGACGACGCCGTCAAGGCCGCCCAGCAGAACGGCTACGCCGAGGCCGACCCCACCTTCGACCTTATCGGCAAGGACTCCCTTCACAAGCTGGTCCTTCTCATGGCCAACTGTTTCGGCCAATGGGTCAAGCCCGAAAACATCTACACCGAGGGCATAATGGGGCTGGACCAGACCGACATCCGCTGCGCCGAGGAGCTGGGCTACGCCATTAAGCTTCTGGCCTGGGCCAGGGCCAAGGACGGTAAGCTGGAATGCATGGTGGCTCCCACGCTCATAAACAAGGCCAGCATGCTCTCCGGCGTCACTGACGCCTACAACGCCGTGGAGATCAACGGATTCCCCATCGGCCGCACGCTTTATTACGGCGAGGGCGCAGGCATGAACGCCACTTCCAGCGCCGTGACCGCCGACATCATCGACATAGCCAGGAACATTTACAGCGGCTCCGTAGGGCGTCTGCCGGTCTTCGCCCTGAAAAAAGAAGAGCTTCAGCTTGTCCCCGCCCCCGAGATGGAAATGCGCTACTATCTCCGCTGGAAGACCGACGACCGTCCCGGCGTCATCGCCGCGCTTTCAAAAGAGCTTACGGAAAGGGAGATCGGCATCAGCTCCGTCATATTGCACGAATTCGCCAAGGCCCAGCCCTATTCCATCGTGACCTTCATGACCAGGGAGACCACGGAAGCGCGCATGAAGGAAGCCATCGCGTCCCTGAACAAGCTTGACTGCATCCAATCCAAGACCGTGATGCTGAGAGTGGAATCCGGCTTCTGATCTTTCCGGCATGCTTTCGCGAAAAAAAAAGAGCGCCTTGGCGCTCTTTTTTTATTAAAATTCTTTTTCCGCTTCAAGCGGCCCGTACAGCGGGCCGCCGTCCACGGTGATCCTGAGCTTGGCTCCCTTTGGCGGCGTTTCCAGGGAAACTCCCGTCACCCAGTTGGTGAAGGTGGCGTAAGGGAAATAGCCCTTCACGAAATCGCCCAGAGAGCGTGTTTCGCTTTGAACGGCCTCGCCGTCCTTGATCAGCTCAAGCTTCGCTTCCACCTTAGAGGGGTCGTTCTGCAGCGTCACGTGCTCGGATTGCCTCCAGTAGCAGGGTTCCAGGTCGTAATCCCTCTTGTACATGTAATACCTTTTCCCGCCGTCGTAGCGGAAATAGAGCATCACGTCGCAGAAAGCGCTGTTTGTGGGATTCTCCCTTGTCTCGATCTCGGCCGTAAGCGGACGGAAGACGTCCACGGGCTTGATCTCTTCAGCGCTCGCCGCGGTGTTGCCTGAGTTGTAGAACATGTAGGTGTAGCCGTCTATTATGTAGCGTATCCTGACGGTCAGATCCACGTCGTCGTCCCAGACTTCGTCCGTCTGGGTGTTGGTGGTCCTGAAAGCTTTCGCCATCCTCTCCCGGTACTTGTCGTCATGGTAGGACAGAATGTCGTTCCACCGTCTTATATTCGCTTCCCTGATGGCGCTCTGGTTGTGCCAGATGGTGACGTTGACGTTTTCGCCCGGCAGCCTCAGGGACTCGAAGGCCGCGCGGCTGGCGTAGCCGTGCTTGGAGATGTAGGTCCCATGGAAGACCGAAGGCGTCTTGAAACGGCCGACGTTGTTGGTGTCGGCGTACATTTCCCCGGAGAAAAACTGTCTTTCTCCTATGGCGATGATAACGGGGATGATGCTGGCGGGATCCTCGCCGGGCCGGCTGTAAAAAGCCGCGTACTTCGGGAGCCCCAGCTTTTTCCCCATGAGAAGATATCTGTTGGTGCCGGGAAGATCCAGGATTTTCTCCTCCCCGCCGGTCTTCACACTGACCGGGGAAGGCATCGCGCGCCAGTCCTCCCCGGCGGCTTTTTCATTTTTGCAGCCGGAAAATAAAAGCGCGAAAAAAGCTAGAAGGAGCGTTGCGTTAAGGATCCTCATGTTTCAATCTCTCCCGCCGGCGAAGGGTTCCCGCCCGGCGCTGCGGCGTTTGCCCAGGAACTTCAGCGCGTAAAGGATAACGAAAGCGCAGACGCAGACCACGGGAAGCGCCTTGAGTTTTGAACTTTTTTTCAGGGAGGGTGTGTAGAAGTAATTGCTTGTGAAAGAAAAGCTCTGCAGGATCTTCTCCATCTCCTCCATGCTGCGGGCGTAGTCCGCTTTTTTCCCGAAACCGTGAAGCTTGATAAGCCCTATCCTCGAGGGGAAGCAGGCCACGAAGGCGAAGAGTTCCTCTTTTGGTTTCGCCCTGGTCATCTCATAGTAGGTGAAGACCATGTTCCGCTCCTTGTCGTAGAGGCCAGGCATGACCTTGACCTCGCCGTAGCGTCCGGCGCGGTGCAGCGGAAGATAGGCCCGCCTTATGATGGCCGGCATCTCCTCCGCCATGGCCTCCAGTTCCGGCACGGAATAAGGGGCGTGCCTTTCCTGCTCCACCAGGATGTAGGGCATCTGAAAATCCAGGAGCCCCTTGCGTTCGTAAGCCGCGCTGTAGCCTTTTCTGACCTGGCCCTTGAGGGAGTCCTCCGCCCGGTTGTAGATGTCCAGGCTCTCCTTGGGGACCTTCTGCCAGTTCTCCGGCAGGTCCAGCGTGAAATATTCATCGCAGAACGCCGGGAGGGCAAGCGGGAGGAAAAGCAGGGCTGTGAGCAGAGCGGATCTATTCATGGCAGGCCGAGACCTTAGCGGCGAGCGCTTCGATTTTACCGATCTCCTCCCGGGAGATCCTCTGGTCCATCACCATGTCCCTCACCAGAAGCATCTCCTTGTTGGTAAGGATAAGGGGATGTTCGTTCACGCTCTGGGCGATCCTGAAAAAGGCGTTGGAAAATCCGGCTTTCTCATTGTCAGTGACGGAATCCTCCAACAGCGGCTCCAGCAAAGGATAGGCCGCTTTGAAAAGGTCTCCGCTCCTTTCCGTGAAATAAGCGCTGAGCCCCATAAAAAAGGCCAGGGAGGTCGCGGCGAAAAGCAGTATCGTCGCGATGCAGGAGGGCGACCAGTTTTTCGTGTCGTTTTTAGCGCGCCAGATCTCCGACATCTTATTCCGCCTTGAAACTCCTCAGTTCCATGGGAGCCATGGTTAGTTCCACTTCGATGGTGTCCTCCTGGACGAAATAATCCTGGCGTTTTTCCTTCGTGACAAGCGGCCGCAGCTGCTTCACGCCCGCCAAAGGCAGGCTCACCCTCGCCGTCACCGGCTTCAGGGTCTTGTTCACCACCGCGATGTAAGGCGAATTCTCATAAAGGCCGAGATAGACGTTCAGAGGATTGCCTTCGCTCTGCTTGACTTCCAGGAAGGGCACCAGAGGCAGCGCCAGATAGTTCATGAAGAAGCGCCTGGTGACGCCGGCGAAGGGGAAGCAGGCCTGGTGGGACTGCTCGAAGCAGAGGTATTTGGGGTTGTCGAAAATAAAGGCCAGCAAAGGATCGTACATGGAGTACTCCCTGGAGCGGTACATGGTCTGGCCGGCCAGGGAGGGCACTTTCTTGGTGTCCAGGACCAGGGTGTGGGACTGGACGTTGGGGGTGATCTTGACCGCCCGTTTCGTCAGGTCGTCGCCTTTGCGGAAAAGGGAGAAATATTCCTCGGAAGTGGCCGCCAGAGTGCCGAAGACCGGGCAGACAGGCAGAATGGGATAATTGAAGACGTCTTTAAGAAGCGCGTCTTCGTCGCCGGTCCAGGTCGCCACAGCCTTGGTGAGGTCCGAAGCGGTCAAAGTGGGAAGCGGGAAGCCTTCCACGGGCAGGCAGCGTTTTCTCTTGATCTCGGTCCAGGCCGTGGAATCGTAAAAATAGACGTTCTCATAGGGCATGCCGCCGTTGCGCCAGTTGTAGTATATGAGATCGCCTTTCCTTCCGAAGAGCTGGTTGTAGGCCTCGTTGACCTTGGTCCAGAACGCGAACTTCTTGTTCTGATACCAGACGCGGTAGTCCTCGTTCCTGTTCATGGTGACTTCCGTACGCAGCGCTTCGCCGCTCAGGCCGAGGCCTTTTTCCGCGGCGTAAAGCTTGAGGGCGTTGTTGCTGTAGGAGGTCGGCGTAAAGTTGGCGCGCTGGCGGATTATGAGATTCTCGAAGCAGCCCTGGGATTTCCTGGGGACGCTGGCGGTCATTTCCTTCATAATGGCGATGAAGTCTTCGGCCACGCCTTCGTAGGTGACGTCCACGCTGTCTTCCAGGGGGGCGGATTCCTTGTTGTAGAGATAAGGCGCCAGCTTTTTGCCGTCCGGGCCCACCGCGAACTTGTCCTTCAGAAGATCGCTTCCGCCGTATTCCATCCTGGGGAAGATCTTCATCTTAAGATAGCGGGCCATGTCGGCGCACTGCCCGATATAGTTGTTCCGTTTGCTGTTGTCTTCCTTGCGGTCGCTCAAATATTCCACGCCGTTGATCTCGGTCTTGAAAGGTATGGTGTAGTGTTCCGTCGGGAACATGACGGTGCCGTTGCTGCCTCCGTGGGAGTTCCAGGCCAGGGCCAGGGGCGAGAAGCTGTTCATGCCGAAGAAGAGGCTGTTGAGGACCGGGGCGAAGAAAACGCCGTCCCTGCCTGTCATGGCTTCGCCTTCCGTCCAGACGTAACGCTGATACTGTTCCGGGAACTTCTCCTTCGCCTGGGGCACGGCTATGGTCAGGAAAGAATACAGGGAAACGCGCAAAACAAGGGGCTTCTTGCTGAAGGGGGCGCACACATCGCCCGGGTCGGCGATGGCCACGTTGAAGCCGTTCCTGAGCTCGTCGTCGCCGGCCCAGACGATGAACTGCATCTTGTTGACGTCCCCGTTCAGGGGAAGCTGCAGCTGTTCGACGAACTGGTCGGGGCGCTGGTAGGGCATGGTGTGCCCGGTCTGCACGCAGGGGGAATAAGTCCCGCCGCTGACTGAGACCGCGAACGTCCTGGGCGCGTCCTCGGGATAGTCGATCTCCAGGAGGTAGGGCATGTTGAGTTTGAGCCTCACGCCCAGATTGTAGCTGAAATATCCCCTGTCCTGGGTTATGACGCGTCCTTTGCCGCCGAAGATGTTGGTTATCCCGGAGGCGTAGTAGCGCTGGGTGATCCTGTCCTTGACGTAGGAGGAATAGCGGCCGTCCGCCAGCTGGTGCACGTCGTTGGAGGATCCGCAGATGACGCCGTCGTTCAAGGTCAGCTTGCCAAGATAATTGGGATCGAAGGTCCTTTCCAGCCTGGGCAGGACGCAGTAGATCTTCATGCCGTGCCAGAAGGTGCTGCCGTTCCTGGACATTCTCAGATCCACGGCGTAGTTGCCAAGAGTCTTCATCTTGATGACGGGCTTCTGGACTTCCTCGGCGTTCAGAACGACCTTGCCCGTGTCGAGGTTAACCAGGGTATAGCTGAAGACTGTCTGAACTTCGTTGGTGGAGCCTTTCTTGGCCACTTCCTGGGTCACCTCCATCTCCAGCTCGTCGTCCAGGAACATGATGGAGGAGTCAATGCTGAATTTGGCGCAGTACTTGGATCTCATAAGGGGCTCGCCCCGGTGGACGATGATGCCCTTGTCGTTTATGACCGTCTCGTAGGGGCCGCCCACGATGTGGCGGTGCCTGGCGTCCCTGTAGCTTGCGTATCCGACGGCCACGAGATATTTGTCCATCTTCTCGGGGATGACGAACCGCTGG
>JAFZID010000177.1 GCA_017554565.1 bacterium | reverse complement strand
GGCGTACTGGACGGGGATGCGGCGCTGTCCCTGGATGACCAGAATGACAGAATAGACCACAGCCACGAACAGGACGATCATCAGGATGCCGATGACCATGCTGTTATCGGAGCCGGGAGCGAAATGCAGCTGCCAAAGACGCTTGAAAGCGTAGGGCATGCGGCACAAAATACCGGCTGTGATGATAAGGGATATGCCGTTGCCGACGCCCCTCTGGGTGATCTGCTCGCCGAGCCACATAAGGAAGGTGGTGCCGGCGGTAAGGCAGATGATGAAGAGAGGAACGAAAAGGACGGGAGACATCAGGTTGACGCCGTTATGGCAGAGGGAACGGGCAAGAATGGCGCCCTGGACAACGCAGATGATGACCGTCAGGTAACGGGTGTACTGGTTTATTTTGCGGCGGCCGGCTTCGCCTTCCCTGGAGAGACGCTCCAGAGAGGGAACCACGCTGGCGGCCAATTGGATGATAATGGAGGCGGAGATGTTGGGCATCACGCCAAGAGCCATGATGGTCATGTTGCCGAGTCCGCCGCCGGTAAACATGTCCATCATGTCGAACAGGTTTCTGTTCAGGCCGGTGAACATATCGTTGACTTTGGATATGTCGATGCCCGGGGCCCAAATGCTGCCTGCCAGACGGTAGACGCCAAGCATCAGAAGAGTAAAGATGATCCTCTCTCTGAGCTCTTTGATGCTGAACATGTTACTAAGCGCTTTCCACATTTTGATCCTTTAAGTGCTTGTGGGAATAAATTACTTCTGTTCGCCGTTGGAGATTGAACCGCCGGCCGCTTTGATCTTCTCTTCCGCGGCGGGGCTCCACTTGTCGGCGACGACCGTCACGGCGACGTCGAGTTCGCCTTTGGCCAAAACTTTGAAACGGGTGGTCTTCTTGGGAAGGATGCCGACCGCGATGAGCTCCTGGATGGTCACGGTGGAACCGGCCGGGAATCTGCTCAGATCGCTGACGTTGACCACTTCGTAGGAAACGGTGAAGTTGGCGTTGTTGAAGCCCCTGCGGGGAAGTCTGCGGTAAATGGGGGTCTGGCCGCCTTCGAAACCGATGCGGACGCCGCCGCCGGAACGGGCTTTCTGACCTTTGCTGCCGCGGCCGGCGGTCTTGCCGTTGCCGGTACCCTGGCCCTGGCCTCTTCTCTTATTCGTGCGCTTGGCGCCCGGAAAAGCTTTTAAATCGTTGATCTGCATAGTCTATTTCCTTATTCGGCAGCCGGGGTTTCCGGAGCCTCATTTTCCTGTTTTTTACCGCGCAAACCGCGACGGGCGAGAACGTCGTCCATCCTGGTCATCATCTGAAGGGCCGTGAGGGTGGCCTTCGCCATGTTGATGGGGTTGTTGGAACCCATGGATTTGCTCAGGATATCTTTAACGCCGACCGCCTCGAGGACCGCACGGACCGCGCCGCCGGCGATGACGCCGGTACCGGTGGTGGCGGGCTTAAGGAAAACTTTGCCGGCTTTGAATTTGCCAGTGGCGGCAAAGGGGATGGTCGTATTGTAGAGCTTGATCTCCACGATGTTCTTACGGCCGTCATTGTAGGCTTTGCTGATGGCGTCGGTGGTCTCGTTGGCTTTGCCGAAGCCCAATCCGACGTGGCCTTTTCCGTCACCCACGACGACCAAGGCGCTGAAACTGTTGCGGCGACCGCCTTTTACGGTCTTGGAAGTGCGGTTGACCTTAATGACGTTCTCTATTTCGAACGTATCCGCGGACTTCTCTTCTCTGAATCTTGCCACTTAAAGTACTCCTCGTAAATTGACTTAAAATTGCAAACCGGCTTCACGGGCGGCGTCAGCCAGGGCTTTGACCTTACCGTGATACTTGAACCCGGCGCGGTCGAAGACCACCGCGGTGATGTTTTTGGCTTTGGCGGCCTCGGCCACCATCTTGCCGACTTCTTTGGCGGCGGCGATGTTGGAGCGGCTGCCTTCGGCGGTGTAGCTCTTGCCGGCGCTGGTGGCGCTGGCCAACACTTTGCCCTCGGAATCGTCGATGACCTGGGCGTATATGTAGCGCAGAGTGCAATTCACGTGCAGACGGGGACGTTCAACGGTGCCCACGACTCTCTGGCGCATGCTGCGATGACGTCTTTTACGCGGAGTAAGATCTTTGCGTTTAGCTGTGTATTTCATAAGATTATCCTCTCAACTCTTATTTGCCTGCAACGGACTTACCGGCTTTGTGACGAACGTTCTCGCCGGCGTAGCGAATGCCCTTGCCGCCGTAGGGTTCGGGCGGGCAGATGCTGCGGATCTTGGCGGCGATGACGCCGACCTGGTCCAGGGAGATGCCGGAGATGTTGATCTTGGTGTTCTGATCGACGGCGCAGGTGATGCCTTTGGGGATCTCGACTTCGGCGGGCTTGGTCCAGCCGATGTAGAGATAAAGCTTGTTGGCCTTTACTTCAGCGCGGTAGCCGACGCCCACCATTTCCAGGCCTTTCTGATAGCCGTCTTTTACGCCGGCGATCATGTTGACGAGGGTGGCGCGGATGGTGCCGTGCATTTCACAGAGATGGCGTTCTTCGCCTTCCCGGGAGACGCTCACGTTGGAGCCGTCCACGGTCACGGTGATGCCCTGCGGGATGGCAAGGCTCGTTTCCCCTTTCTGACCCTTGACGGTGACCTTGCCGGTCTCCGCCGTAACGGTCACGCCCTGGGGCACCGTAATAGTTTTCTTTCCGATTCGTGACATTTTCTTTTATCTATTGGGTTTCGCGGAATACCGCTTTAATTACCAGATCTCAACCAAAAGCTCGCCGCCGACATTGCGCTTGCGGGCTTCATTGCTGGTTATAACACCTTCCGGGGTGGAGACGATCAAAAGGCCCAAGCCCCCGCGCACAAGCTTCATTTCAGAAGCGTTGGCGTACCGGCGCAAACCGGGCTTGCTGACGCGTTTGATGTGCTGAATGACCGGTTCATGACGGAAATAGCGGATATAGACGCGGGTGGTGGGGATCGGTGCTCCCTCCACAGGCTGATAACCGCTGATGAAGCCTTCCGCCTTCAGAACTTCCAGAATGCTGTTTTTGAGCTTGGAAGAAGGGACGTCGACGGTGCGATGCTTAGCCATGCACGCGTTTCTGATGCGGGCAAGAAGATCGCCGATCGGGTCTGACATAGCCATATAAAAAACTCCTGATATATTGAATTATCTTGTTTTCAGAAAAATCACCAGCTGGACTTCACCACGCCGGGGATGGCGCCGTTGCCCGCCAATTCGTGGAAACAGATACGGCAAAGCTGGAATTTGCGCATGTAGCCGCGGCGACGGCCGCAGCGCTGGCAACGGTTGTAACCTCTGCAACTGAACTTCGGGGTTCTTTTCTGCTTTTGGATTAATGCTGTCTTAGCCACTTTGATTACCTTTATTTAGCGTTAGTATTTTTCACGAACGGCATACCGAACTCTTTCAGCATGGCTTTGCAGTCAGCATCGGACGTGGTGTTCGTAACGAACGTTATGTTCATGCCCTGCTGGCGCTTCACTTTGTCCGGATTGATCTCCGGGAAGACCAGCTGGTCGTTGAGGCCGAAGGAGAAGTTTCCGTTGCCGTCGAAGCCCTTGGCGGAGATGCCGCGGAAGTCGCGGATACGGGGCAGAGCGATGCAGATGAGCCTTTCCAGGAACTCATACATGCGGGCGCCGCGCAGCGTGACTTTGCAGCCGACCTGGTTGCCTTCTCTCAGCTTGAAGTTGGAGACGGACTTCGTGGCTTTGGTGATGATGGGCTTCTGGCCGGTGATGATGGCCAGATCCGCGGCGGCGTTCTGAACGTGGGCCGCGTCTTCAGTAGCGATGCCGACGCCCATGCTCACCACGATCTTCTCGAGTTTCGGGACGAGGTGGACGTTGGTCTTCTGGAGATCTTTGAAAAGCTTGGCTTTGATCTCGTCGTTGTAGAGCGCCATGAAGCGGGGCGTCACTTTTTCGGCAGGGGCCTGAGCCTTGGCTTCCGGAGCTTCTTTCTTAGCTTTTGCGCACATTTTATCTAATCCTTTATGCTTACCTTGCTTTATTCGTTGGCGGCGGAGCTCACCAGCTTCACGTTGGAGATGTGGATGGGGGCCTCTTTGTCGACGATGCCGCCCTTCTGGGCTTCGCTGCGGGCCTTGACGTGGCGCTTCTGGAGCTTCACGCCCTCCACCTTGATGGTGCAGTTCTCGCAGCCGGCATTCTTGACGCTGAGGACTTTGCCTTCCTTGCCTTTGCCGTTGCCGGAGATAACTTTGACGATGTCACCTTTTTTGATACCCATAAAATTACCTTCCTTACACAACTTCCGGGGCTAAAGAAACGATCTTCGTAAACTTCTTTTCTCTGAGTTCCCTGGCCACGGGCCCGAAGATGCGGGTGCCCTTGGGATCCTTATCCTTGGCGAGGATGACGAGAGCGTTGTTGTCGAAACGAAGCTTAGAGCCGTCTTTGCGTTTGATGATATTTTTCGTGCGGACGATGACGCCCTTGACAACTTCGCCTTTCTTGACGGGGCTGTTGGGGTCGGCGGCCTTGACGGAGCAGACGATGATGTCGCCCACCTGAGCATAGTGACGCTTAGTTCCGCCGAGGACCCGGATGCACATGACTTCGCGGGCGCCCGTGTTGTCGGCGACTACCAATCTGGTTTGTTGCTGAATCATATTGTTACTCCTTACTGCTGCTCGCCGGCGTTAAGGGTGGCGCGCTCGACGATCTCCAGGAGACGCCAGCGTTTGGTTTTGCTGATAGGACGGCACTCTTCGATTTTGACGGTGTCGCCTAAGCGAGCTTCATTCTTTTCGTCGTGAACGTAGTATTTCTTGACCAGACGCACCATTTTGCTGTACAAAACGTGCGGAGCACGGCGTTCGACACGCACCACGAGGGACTTGTCGCCCTTATCGCTTATGACCACGCCCTGGCGGATCTTTCTGCTGCTGTCAATTTTGTTTTCCATGTGACCGGTTTTCCTGTTGCCGCCTTACTGCGACTTTTTGTTCTTTTCGGTGATGATCGTGCGAACCTGCGCGATGGTGCGGCGGTTCTGCTTCAATTCATGCGTGGTCGTCAGCTGTTTGATGGCCTTCTTGTTGCGAAGATCAAAACTCTCTTTTTGCAGACGGGCGAGTTCTTTCTCCAGCTGGTCCACTTCCAGATTGCGAATTTCAGATGCCTTCTTCATTCTTCAAATTTCCGTTAGCTTAGATTATATGTCTCGCGACAAAACGCGTGCGGATAGAGAGTTTCGCGGCAGCCAGGCAAAGAGCCTCTTTCGCGACGGCCTCTGTAACGCCTTCTATTTCGAACATGACTTTCCCGGGACGGACCACGGCGACCCAGCCTTCGGTGGCGCCTTTGCCTTTGCCCTGACGGGTCTCGGCCGGCTTCTTGCTGTAGGGTTTGTCGGGGAAGGAACGGATCCAAACTTTGCCGCGTCTCTTCATGTGACGGGTGATAGCGACACGGGCGGCCTCGATCTGGATGGCAGTGACCCAGCCTCTGTCCAGGGCCTGAAGGCCGTATTCGCCGAAAGCGACTTCCGTGCCGCCCTTGGCGAGCCCGGCGCGCGACATGCGCTGCTGCTTTCTGAACTTAACTCTTTTCGGTTGTAACGCCATTTTCTATCTTCCTTTGAATTGCTTCAGTTATTTGGCTTTCTCAGCGCGGGGAGCTCTGGGGCCGCGGGGACGGGCCGGCTTACTGGGACGGCGTTCCGCCTTTTCTTCCAGGGCTTTGTCATTGCGGGAGATCCAGACTTTGCAGCCGATGGCGCCGTAGGTGGTGCGGGCTTCCGCGAAACCGAAATCGATGTCGGCTCTCAGGGTGTGCAGAGGCACTTTGCCGACTCGGATGGACTCGGTGCGGGCGATCTCAGCGCCGCCAAGACGGCCGCTCACGACGATACGGATGCCCAGGGCGCCCATATCCATGGCGAGCTGGGAGCTGCGTTTCAAAACGCGCTTGTAGGAGGCGCGCTTCTCGAGCTGCTGGGCGACGCCCTCAGCCACGAGCTGCGCTTCCAGTTCCGGGCGCTTGATCTCTTCGATATCGATGTAGATATCGCGTTTGGTGAACTTCTTGAGCTCGTCGCGCAGTTTGTTCACGTCGCCGCCCTTAGTGCCAATGACCAGACCCGGACGGGCCGTGAAAACGGTCACGCGGATACGGTCGGTAACGCGCTCGATCTTAACATGAGCAACGCCGGAAGCGTACAGTTTACGCTTGACGAAGTCGCGGATCTTGAGATCCTCGATCAGCTGGGCGCCGAACTCCTTGGAGGGCGCGTACCACTTCGACTGCCAGTCGCGGTTCAACGCGATGCGCAGACCTATCGGATTTACTTTTTGTCCCACTTGGATTAACTCCGGTTCTCTCTGTTTTTTGCGGTTATGTACCGAATTTTAATGTGACAGAGATTATACCATTATGGCCCTTTGAAATCAAGGACCGGTTTTTTTACTGTTTTAGCGCTGGTCCGTCACCGTCACGGTGATGTGGCTAGTGCGTTTGATGATCCTGTTCGCGCGGCCGCGGGAGGCCGGGCGGAAACGTTTCATGGTCGGGCCGCCGTCCACCGTCGCGGATTTCACCACGAGGTCTTCGGGCAGCACGGATGTGCCGGCGTTGGCCACGGCGGATCTCAAGACTTTCACAATCAGGCGGGACGCTTTCTTGGGCGTCGCTTCAAGAATGCGGAGAGCCTCGGGAACGGCCTTCTTAGCGATCAGGTTGGTGACCAGGCGCGCCTTGGTGGGTGATATTCTCACCGTTTTAGCAATTGCTTTCGCTTCCATGTGTCTTTTTATCCTTCTTTTACGTATTTTCGGTATTATTCACCGGGCTTCTTGCCCTTGCTTCCGCTGTGCTGGCGGAACGTGCGAGTCGGCGCGAATTCGCCGAGCTTGTGACCCACCATGTTCTCCGTGATGAAGACTGACACATGCTTTCTGCCATCGTGGACCAGGAACGTATGCCCCACGAATTCCGGTGTTACCATAGAACGGCGAGACCAGGTCTTGATAGGTCTGTGTTCACCGCTCTCCGTCAAACGCTGGATCTTGACCAGCAGCTTGTCCGCGACATAAGGTCCTTTTTTAATTGATCGAGCCATAGCCTTTCGTCCGTCGTTTTATAATGTAATCGCTTCTCTTGGAGCGCGTTCTGGTCTTGCGTCCCAAACTCCTCTTGCCCCAGGGCGTAGTCGGATGACCGCCGCTGGCGCGGCCTTCGCCGCCGCCCATCGGGTGGTCGATCGGGTTCATAGCCACGCCGCGCACGCTGGGCCTGATGCCGCGCCAGCGGGAACGACCGGCTTTGCCGAGGGAGACTTTCTCATGATCCCTGTTGCCGACGAC
>JAFZID010000176.1 GCA_017554565.1 bacterium | reverse complement strand
GGGGCAGGACTTGAACCTGCGACCTTCAGGTTATGAGCCTGACGAGCTACCGGACTGCTCTACCCCGCGATCACTGTCAATCAAATTTAAAGATCAATTCGTTTGTCTTGCTTAATCCGAAGTTTTCCCTGGCGAACTTTTCGAGATAGAATTTGTTGTGCTTCAAAAGATGCAGCTCCTTTTTCAGCTCTTCGTTTTCTTTTCTCAAAGCGTTGGCCTCTTCGGTCATCTCCTGTTCCTTTTTCTCAAGCTCCTTCAGTTCCCAACTGACGGGCTGGAAAGAAAGGATCGCGAAGACACCTAGTATGGTCAGGACTAAAAGTACTACGATAAATCGCATGTTTTCTTCCCAAATTAGGTTCAATTATGTTATCAAATAGGCTTTTTAAAATCAAGGGAGGGTCTCCCCTCCCTTGCGAAAGCCTCTAAAAAGCCGCCAGATCTCAGAGCCCTTCCTTCACCGCGAGCAAAAACTCCTCGGTGTTGAGAGGCGTCTTTTCCTTCAGGGTGGAGACCGCGCAGAGGTCTCTGGTCATCTTTCCGCTCTCTATGGCGGCGATGGTCGCCGCCTCGAGCCTGGAGGCGAAAGCGGACAGGTCGGCGTTGCGGTCCAATTCTCCCCTTTTTCTCAAGGCCCCGCTCCAGGCGAAGATGGTGGCCACAGAGTTGGTGGAGGTCTCCTCGCCCTTGAGGTGCTTGTAATAATGGCGCTGGACGGTGCCGTGGGCCGCTTCGTATTCATAAACGCCCTCGGGAGAGACCAAAACGGAGGTCATCATGGCAAGGCTGCCGAAGGCCGTGGCGATGAAATCGGAGAAAACGTCGCCGTCGTAATTTTTGCAGGCCCAGATGTAGCCGCCCTCGGAACGCACGGTGCGGGCCACCGCGTCGTCAATGAGCGTGTAGAAATACTCTATCCCCAACTCCGCGAACTTTTCCTTGTAGCCCTCCTCCTCGAAGATCTCGCTGAAGATGTCCTTGAAGCGGTGGTCGTACTTTTTGGAGATGGTGTCCTTGGCGGCGAACCAAAGGTCCTCGCGCTTTTCCAGGGCGAAATTAAAGCAGGTCTTGGCGAAGTTTTTGATGGAGCGGTCGGTGTTGTGGACGCCCTGGATGATGCCCGGCCCGTCGAATTTCTGGATGAGCTGCCGCTTTTCCTTTCCGTCTTTTCCGGTGATTACGAGCTCGGCCTTGTCCCCTTCCTCGGTCAACATTTCGCTGTTCTTGTAGATGTCGCCGTAGGCGTGGCGGGCGATGGTGATGGGCTTTTTCCAGCTCGGTATGTAAGGGACGACGCCCTTGACCAGTATGGGCGTCCTGAAGACCGTGCCGTCAAGGATGGCCCTGATGGTGCCGTTGGGCGACTTCCACATTTCCGTAAGGCCGTATTCCTCGACCCTGGCGGCGTTGGGAGTGATGGTGGCGCACTTGACCGCCACGCCGTATTTCTTGTTGGCCAAAGCCGCGGCGACCGTCACTTCGTCTTTGGTCTTCTCGCGGTTCTCCAGCCCCAGGTCGTAGTATTCCGTCTTCAGGTCCACGTAAGGGAGGATGAGGATATCTTTGATGAGCTTCCAGATCACTCTGGTCATCTCGTCCCCGTCCATCTCCACCAGCGGAGTGGTCATGTTTATCTTAGACATTTCGCTCCTTTTCTAAAAAAAGCGACCGCCCGGTAAGGCGGCCGCTTTGCGATTGACCGGATGGTGATTAAACGCCGCCGACGCCTTTCAGCATGGCCGTCATCGGCAGGAACATCGCGATAACGATGGTACCGACGATCAAGGCCAGGAAGACGATCAGCAACGGCTCGATGATGGAGGACAGGCTGTCCACCGCGGAGTCCACGTCGTCGTCGTAGGTATCGGCGATACGAAGAAGCATGGGCGCCATGGTGCCGGTTTCTTCACCGACTGACAACATACCCGTCACCATGCCGTCGAAGATGCCGGACTCGGCCAGCGGCTCGGTTACGGATCCGCCCTCCTTGATGGAGGCGTGGACGTTGTTGATGACTTTGGCGACCACCAGGTTGCCCACGGCGTCCTTAACGATGTCGAGAGCCTGCAGAATAGGCACGCCGGCGTTGAGAAGCGTGCCCAGGGTACGGGTGAAGCGGGCGATGATGGACTTCCTGATTAGGGTGCCGAATACGGGCGCCGAAATAAGGAAGCGGTCGATCATATAAGCGCCGGCTTTGGAACGCTTGATGGCTTTCCAGATCGTGATAAGGCAGAATATCACCGCCGCAGCGATGATCAGCTTGATGGGGCTGGTGAAGATGCTGACCACTCCGTGGGAGAGGTCGATCAAAGTCTGGGTGATCCAAGGCATCTTGTTGCCCTGCTGTTCGAACATGCCCTGGAATTTAGGAATGACGAAGACAAGCAAGAGCACGCAGACCAGCAAAGCGATGGTCAAAATGACGATAGGATAGGTCATGGCGCCTTTCACGCGCTTTTTCAGCTTTTCGCTCTTTTCGCTGAAGTCCGCCAGACGGTTCAAAACGGTCTCGATGACGCCGCCGGCTTCGCCGGCTTTCACCATGTTGACGAACAGGGCGTCGAAGACTTTCGGGAACTTGGAAAGGGAGTCCGAGAAAGTTTTGCCGCTTTCCACGCCGGCTACGACCTCCTTCAAAACGGAGCCCAACTGGGTTCCGGGGGGCTGCTGCTGTTGAAGCAGTCTGATACTTCTGACCAGCGGAAGGCCGGCGTCCAGAAGAGTGGCCAGCTGGCGCGTAAACAGAGCGATGTCAGCCACCGTGGCCTTTTTCAGGCCGCCGATGCGGATGTCGCCGAATTTACCTTTCTTTTTAGGAGCAGTGCTCATGATTTCCTCCGATTTATGAAATCAATATTAATTGTTTTTTTGCTTTTTAACCGTGGGCGATGGTGCTGCGGCAGACTTCAGAGATCGTCGTGATGCCGCGCCTGATCTTCAGAATGCCGTCCTCGCGCAGAGACCTCATGCCGTGCTCGCGGGCCTTGTCGCGCAGCGCGGTGGCCGGCGCGCGGTCGTTGATCATGTCGCGCAGTTCGTCGTTTATCTCCAGCATCTCGTAGATGCCGGTACGGCCGCGGTAACCGCTGTTGTTGCAGTGCGGGCAGCCGGTGCCGTGGTAGAAGGTAACGTCGCCGTAGGCGTCGGGGTGCTGGGGATCAAGACGCTTCAGCTCTTCCGGAGTGGGTTTGTACTCCGTTTTGCAGAAGGGGCAGATCTTCCTGATAAGACGCTGGGCCACGACGCACTGCAGGGTGGAGCCGATAAGGAAGGGCTCGGTGCCCATATCGATAAGACGCGTGATGGTGGTCGGGGCGTCGTTGGTGTGCAGCGTTGAAAGCACCAAGTGGCCGGTCAGGGACGCCTGAATGGCGATCTGAGTGGTCTCCAGGTCGCGGATCTCTCCCACCATGATTCGGTCGGGGTCCTGACGCAGGATGGAACGAAGGGATCTGGCGTAAGTGAGGCCCACCGCTTCGTTGATGGGCACCTGCACGACGCCTTCCACGTCGTATTCCACCGGGTCTTCCGTGGTAATAACTTTCGATTCGATGTCGTTGATGCGGGCCAGGCAGGCGTAAAGCGTGGTGGTCTTGCCGCAGCCGGTAGGACCGGTGACCAGCACGATGCCGTTCGGCCTCAGAACGATCTCGGTCAGTTTCTCGCGCACGTCGTCTTCCAGACCGAGGTTGTGCAGATCGAGTTTCACCGCTTCGCGGTCCAGGATTCGCACCACCACGGATTCGCCGAACATAGTGGGCAGCGTGGAGACGCGCAGGTCGATCTGGCGGCCGGCGATGCGGGCCGTGATACGGCCGTCCTGGGGAAGACGGCGCTCGGCGATCTTAAGGCCAGCCATAACTTTGATACGGGAGGCCAGGGCCGGAGCCAGCGACTTCGGCGGCGGAACGAGTTCGTAAAGCGAGCCGTCCACGCGGTAGCGGATCTTGAAGACGTCTTCGAAAGGCTCGAAGTGCACGTCGGAAGCGCCGTCTTTCACCGCCTGGACCAGGATAAGTTCAAGAAGCTTGACCACGGGGCCGCTCTGGCTCTGGGCGGAGTTCTCGTCTTCCGCCAGCTCTTCCGGACGAAGAGCCGCCAGGTCGTTGATGAGTTCGTCCAGGGATTCGGCTTTCTTTCTATAGTAGCCTTCCAGGACCGCTTCGATCTGGTCGT
>JAFZID010000175.1 GCA_017554565.1 bacterium | reverse complement strand
GATCGCCGCGGAGGCGGCGGTCACAGCCATGACGTCGGGATCCTCGTCGCGCTTGGCGGAAAGGACCTGAAGCATGATCTGCACTTCGTTGTAATAGTCCGCGGGGAAGAGGGGACGCATGGGCCTGTCGATGCAGCGCATGGTCAGGATCTCTTTGTCGGTGGGACGGTTTTCTCTTTTCATATAGCCGCCGGGGAATTTGCCAACGGCGGGGAAACGTTCGCGGTAATCAACGGTCAGGGGGAAGAAATCGGTGTCTTCCTTGACTTCGTAGGGAGAAACGGCGGTGGCTATGAGGACCAGATCGCCGTGTTGAAGTATGACCGCTCCGTGGGCCTGGCGCGCGATGCGTCCGGTCTCGATGGAGAGGGTCTGGCCTAAAAATTGTGTTTCGACTTTGGAAACCATAGAGATAAAACTCCTAGAAATGAATAAAGTTGAAACGCGCGGAGGGTTTTAGGCCCGTCCGCGCGTTGCCCGCATTTTTTATTTGCGGATTCCCAGTTGCTCAAGCAGCGCTTTGTAGCGATCTTCGTTGGTGGCGCGCAGATAATCGAGGAGTTTCCTGCGTTTCGCGACCAGCTTAAGAAGCCCGCGGCGGGAGTTGTTGTCCTTGGGGAACTGTTTGAGGTGTTCCTGGATGTGGGAAATGCGCTCGGTCATGAGAGCGATCTGAACGTCGGAAGAACCGGTGTCGCCTTCGTGCATAGCGAATTTCTTGATAACTTCCTGCTTGCGTTCAACTGTAATAGGCATATTGCCTCCTTTTTGGTTGGCGTCCCTCGGGACGCGATACACCCTACTCTAAGCAGACAACCAGATGCCAACCTGGGGTAGGGCAAATAAAAAAACAGTATTAAGATAGTATCAAAAACGTCTTTGGAAAGCAACCGCGTCCCAAGGCGGCCGCCGGGCGGCGGAACAGCCGAATAAGATCAGCGTTGCTTTTCAAATCTATTATACGATGTTTTTGGCATCGCAGTGCGGAGGGGGAGACTTATTGCGAAAAGATCCGAGCCCGGGCGGGGGACCGGGGGGGACCATATTGAATATAAAAAGCTCTTTTGATACAATGACTGAATAAAAATAAATTTTGCCTAGAAAAGTTTTTGCCCGAACTGTCCTCGTAGCTCAGCAGGATAGAGCGACGGTTTCCTAAACCGTAGGTCGCCGGTTCGAATCTGGCCGAGGATAGTCGGGCGGATTTTTCTGGACAAAGGCCCTTAACCCCAACCACTGCATTCTAAGGACATCTAAAGGAGTCATATGGCAGGTTTTACTAAAGAGGAACTGCGTCACGACGCGGTGCATGAAGAACTGGAGAAGATCACGGTGACCGTGGTCAAGAAACGCAACACCATTCTGCTCGTCATACTCATCCTGTTGGTGATCGGCTTCGCCATTTCCCAGTATATTTCCAGCGGCAAGAACAAAAAGACCAATGCGGAGAATCTTCTGGCCCAGGCCGGCACGAACACCGTGACCCTCACGGAAGTGACTTCGAAGTATCCCGGCACCCACGGCGCCAAAGCCGCCCTTCTGAGAATGGCCGCGGAAGCCGCCGCCTCCACGAATTATGTCGCCGCCAGGGAAAACTATACCAAGGTCGCGGAATCTTATCCCGAGGATGAGATCGCCGACGCCGCCTGGATCTCCGTGGCCCGCTGCTATATGGGAGAAGGGGATTACGAAGCGGCGGTCACCGTGCTCAACGACAAGGTCATGAAGGGCCCCCACGCCCAGAACGCCAAGTATGTCCTTTTCAAGATCTACGCCCTGCAGGGCAAAGAGGAAGAGGCCCTGGCCCTGGCCAAGGAGCTTCCGAACCTGGAAGGCACGCCTTTGGTGGACGACATCACCGCCTCCATCCTCCGCAAGAACGGCAAGCTTCTCAGCGAGGAAGCTGAAGCCGCCCCGGAGGAGGCCGAAAAGGCTGAATAAAGCTGACAACATTCCAAGATATTTAGCGACAAATCATTTTCCCGCAAGGAGATGCCTATGAAATCCCAATATTTGCGCAACCTTTGTTTCGCTCTTTTGTGCGCCGCTTTTGCATTCGAGGCGCTGGGAGCGGAAACTACGGCCGAGACCGCCCAGTCCCTTTTCAACACGGGCGTCACGCAGTATGAGACCGGCGATTATCAGAACGCCCTAAAGACCTTCCGCCGCATGCAGGAAGATTTTCCCCGTTCCAGCAGGGCCGTGCGCGGCTGGGAGTACATCGCCCTTTGCGAAAACAAGCTGGGCGACCCCTACGCGGCTTTCGAGGCTTACCAGCAGATCTGGGACAACCACAAAGAGTTCACCAAAATGCAGGTCATCACCCGCAACCAGATGCGCATCGGCAACCACTACATGGAATACAAGCGCTATCAGATCGCGGAGAAGATCTTCAAGAAGATACTGGAGAACGCTCCCTACAGCGAGGCTGCTCCCGCCGCCCAGTATTCCCTCGGCCTGGCCCAGTACAACCTGAAGAAATACGGTGAAGCCAGGGAGTCCTTCGAGACGGTCTGCCAGAATTTCCCCACCTCCCAGCTGGTGGACGATTCCGCCTTCATGCTGGGCATAGTGGATTCCGCCGCGGCCGTGGCGGCCGATTATGACCAGACTTCCACCGACCGCGCCATCGCCTCCTTCCGCAATTACATCAGGGAATTCCCCACCGCGGAGCACGTGGGCGACGCCCAGGCCCACATCAGGGCCCTGAGAGACCGCAAGGCCCAGTCCCTCTACGACCAGGCTTATTACTACGATTATTCCGGCCACGCCAAGTCCGCCATCATGCACTACGAGCTTCTCATCTCCGAATATCCCGACACGGATTGCGCCGACAAAGCCAAGATGCGCCTGGCGGCCCTTAGAGGCGAGCCCGTGCAGGGCATGCCCAAGGACAAGGTGACCTACGTCGAGCCCTCCTCGGACCTCGGCCCTGTCAGCAGCCAGCAGGAACAGGAGAAGGCTTACAAGTCCTCCAAAGAGGATCCCTTCGGCGGCTCCAAAGCCAGCCCCGCCCCCTTTGACGAGAACCGGCCCGTGACCACCTCCAGCTCCACGCCGGAAGTCACCAGCAACGGCTCCGCCTTCGACGGCGGCTCCGCTTTCGACACCGCTCCCCAGAAGAGCTCCCAGAGCTTCTTCGACGAAGAGCCGGAAAAGGTCGAAAAGCAGCGCGAGGAAAGGACCACGGCTCTTACTCAGCCTTCCTCCAGCATGGCCTCCACCGGCGAAGACTGGCGCCAGAACCAGTCCCGTCAGGTGATCAATTCTTATCTGCAGGACCCCTCCAAGAAAGAAGAGCTCACTTCTTTCATGAAGGAAGAATATGAAAAGGAAGCGGAAGCCCAGGCGGCCTCCGCGGCGCTTCTGAAGCTTTATCAGCAGAACAATCCCGACGCCGTCCCGCCCCCTGTCGAAAAGGCCTCCGCCAGCGCTTACATCAAAGAGCAGGTCGAAAAGCAGAAAGAGACCGCTCCTGAAACGGAGATCACTTTCACCGCAACCGAGACCAAGACGCAGAAGCAGGTCAACAGGATAGAGAACGTCTGGGCTCCCGTGCCCGGCACGGAAGTCAAGACCGCGAGCTCCGCCCCGGTCCAGACCGTCGTCAAGACCGAGACCAGGACCGAAGTGAAGGAGACCCCGAGCTTCACCCAGCCCGCCGCCCCGCAGCCTCCCAGCGGACAGCCCGTTTCCAGAGTGCAGTCCTCCAGCTGGCAGACCCTTTCCCAGGCCACGGATTTCGGCGAAGAAAAGGTGGAGAGCGCTCCTCCCAAATACAGCACCATCAGCAGCAGCGAGCTGGCTGAGATCCAGAGGGCTCAGAACGCCCAGCCTGTCCAGCCCCGGAGCACCGTCAGCTACGGCGGCTCCACGCCGGTCTTCCACGAGGTTTCCTCCTCCTCTGCGACTTATACGCCCGCTCCCCAGACTGTCACGGTCCAGACCGCTCCCTCTTTCGAGCCGGTGAAGACCGAGACCACGGTCTCCACGCCTTCTTTCCAGGTCGAAAGTTCCCCCGCGCCGGCCCAGCCCCAGGTCACGGTAAAGACCACCAGTCCCAGTTTCACTGTGGAAACGACCCCCGCTTCCTTCACCGTCTCCGAGACTCCGAAGAGCGGGAACGTCTCTACCATGGAGATCAACACCAAGGGACAGGAAGCCGCTGACGAGCTCATAAACGACCTCGTGCCCATGGGCGAAAAGGAGCCCGCTGTCAAAGTCACCGTCACCACCAACACCGGCCTCAGGGTCACCAGGGAGCTTTCCGCTCCTACCTTCAAGGAAGAGACTGTCAAGAAAGAAGAGGAAAGCGCTTTCGACACCAAGACCGAGCCCGTCGGCACCAGCGTTTCCTTCAAAGTCGGCAAAGCCGAAGAGACCACCGGCGCCACCTCCCAGGACGTTTCTTCCGTCCTGCCCAGCGCCCTTATGGAAACAAGCGACCCCAACAAGGACGCCATCGTGAAAGCCCCGGAGGGCACAGTCATCCGCACCATGCCGGATTCCGGCCGCGTCTCCACCGCCATTTCCCAGGCCCAGTACCAGAAAGTCGTGGAGGAGAAGAACGTGAAGGACGCCAGTTCCGAGACCACGCTCATCAACTCCTACAAGCAGGCTTACAACCTGGTGCAGCGCGCCGAGGCTTACGCCAAGCAGAACGACAGCGTCAACGCCCGCTTCTATTACGGCCAGGCGCTGGACGCCTTCACGGCCCTGAAAGCCCAGGCTCCCGCCAACTGGAGGCACATGGACATCCTGGACACCCGCATCCAGAAATGCCGGGAAGAACTCCACCGCATCGACTAAAGAGGAGAGAGTTGTCCTATGAAGAACCTTTTAGCCTATATCGCTCTGGCGCTCGCCATCCTTCCGCTGGCCGGCTGCGAGAGAGATCATTCGCCGGACGCGCCCATAACGATCCTGGGCTACACCGCCGGCTCTCCCCAGAGGGAGGATTCCATCAAGAAGCTGCACATCCCCAGGATCTCCTATGTGCCCGACAAGGTCAAGGAGCCGCATCTTCAGATGGAGGTCACCAACCTTATCATCAGTGAATTCACCAAGGAGCAGACCTACGAGGTCGTGCCCACCGCCGAGGAGGCGGACGGTGAGCTCAGGGTGCAGCTGGTGGAACTTGATTTCCGTCCCACCCAGTTCGTTGACAAGAAGGACAATTCCAAAGCCGCCGGCGTGGCCACGGCTTTCAGGACCATCGTGTACGCCAACATCACCATGTACGAATATCGCGACGGCGAACCGGTGGCCATCTGGAGCCGCAACAGAGTGCGCGGCAAACACGAGCTTCTGACCACCGACGACATCTCGGTGACCAGGCATCAGTCGATCCTCATCGCCTGCGCCGACCTGGCCCAGCACATCTGCGAGCAGGCGGTCGAACGCTGGTAAAACTGCTTTATAAATTTAACAACATATAAATTAAAAGAAAGGAGACAAACATGTCTAAAGAATGCGAGATCTGCGGCAAGAAGCCTTCCGTGGGCAAAAAGATCATCCGCCATGGTATTCCCAAAAAGAAAGGCGGCATCGGTCTGCACACCACCGGCATCTCCGTGCGCCGCTTTATGCCGAATCTGCAGAGAGTCCGCGTCAGAACTGAAAACGGCACTATATTGACCGCCACAGTCTGCGCCCGCTGCATCCGTTCCGGCAAAGTCACGAAAGCCTGACGATGGCTTCCGCCGTTGGAATAATTCCAGCGCGTTACGCATCCACGCGCTTCCCCGGCAAACCGCTCAAACTTCTGAGGGGCTTGCCGGTGATAGCGCATGTATGCAAGGCGGCTTCGAAAGTCGCCAATCTGGATAGTTTCCATGTCGCCACTGACGACGAGCGCATCGCCGAAGCCGTCAGGGCGCATGGCTATTCAGCCATCATGACCAGGAACGACCACAAATGCGGCACCGACCGCATCGTGGAAGCCCTGGGAAAACTGGACAAGAATTACGACATCGTCGTCAACATCCAGGGCGACGAACCGCTTATAGATCCCCTGGCGGTGGAGAAGGCGATCGCCGCTCTGAAAGAAAGCGACGCAGACTGGTCCACCCTGATCTATCCGATCTCAAAGGAAGAGGCCCAGGACCCCAACAAAGTGAAGGCGGTCACGGACAGATCCGGCAGGGCGCTTTATTTTTCAAGGGCTCCCATCCCTTATCCCAGGGATGATTTCAAAGCCGAGTACTTCGGCCACATCGGCCTTTACTGCTATAAGAGGGAAGCTCTCCTGAAATTCGCCTCCCTTCCCCAGACTCCTCTGGAAAGCTCGGAAAAGCTGGAGCAGCTGAGAGCCCTTGAAAACGGCATGTCCATAATTTGCGTAAAAGTGGCGGGCGCCGCTCCCGGGATAGACACACCGGAGGACCTGGCCCGCACCGAAGAGATACTGGCGCTGAGGGAAGGCAGATAATGAAAGAGATCAAGCCCTATAACATGGACGTGAGCGCGCTGAAGTCGAAACTTGGCACGCGCAAAGTCCAGATCGCCTCCTTCCTGGCCGGAGGAGGGGAGAAGCTTTTCTTTTTGGCCGGCCCCTGCGTCATAGAAGATTTTGAGACCGTCCTTTTTGAAGCCCGGGAAATGAAGAAGATCGCCGAAAAACTGGGAGTCAACCTTGTTTACAAGGCCAGTTTGACAAGGCAAACCGCACGTCCGTAAAGAATTTCCGCGGCCCCGGACTGGAGAAAGGATTGGAAATACTGAAAGCTGTGAAGGAAGAGACTGGCCTTCCCATCGTCACCGACGTCCACGAAAGCTGGCAGGTCGAGAAAGTCGCGGCGGTGGCGGACGTTTTGCAGATCCCGGCCTTCCTCTGCCGCCAGACCGATCTTCTGGTGGAAGCCGGCCGCAGCGGCCGGGTGGTGAACATAAAGAAGGGGCAGTTCGTGGCTCCCGAGACCATGGCCCAGGCCGTGGCGAAAGTCGAATCCACCGGCAACGAAAAGATCATGCTTACGGAAAGGGGAGCGGCCTTCGGCTACGGCAACCTGGTGGTCGACATGCGCGCCCTTTCCATCATGCGGAAAATGGGCGTGCCGGTCATTTTCGACGCCACCCATTCCGTCCAGCTGCCAAGCGGGCAGGGGACTTGCTCCGGCGGCGACAGGAATTTCGTTCCTCTCCTGGCCAGGGCGGCGGTGGCAGCCGGCGTTGACGGCGTTTTCATGGAAGTCCATCCCGATCCTGACAAAGCTCTCTGCGACGGCCCCAACAGCTGGCCGTTGGCGAATTTTGAGGACCTGGCCGCGATGCTTTTAAAAATAGATGCTTGCGTGAACGGAGAATAGCTATGGATCATTTAAGCGTGGCCCGCAACGTTTTGAAATTGGAAGCCCGCGCCATCGACGGAGTCTCTGAGCGCCTGACGGATTCTTTTTCCAGGGCGGTCGAACTGATGTTCGCCTGCAGGGGACGCGTCATAGTCCTGGGCATGGGCAAGTGTTTCCACATTGCCAGGAAGATCGCGGCCACTCTGGCCAGCACAGGCACGCCGGCCTTCGCGGTGCACCCCGGGGAGGCTTTCCACGGAGACCTCGGCATGATAGTGGAGGGGGACGTG
>JAFZID010000174.1 GCA_017554565.1 bacterium | reverse complement strand
TCCCGCCGGCGACATCGGCGTAGGCGGCAGGGAAATCGGTTTCCTCTACGGACAGTACCGCAGGCTGAAAGGCGCTTTTGAGAACGGCGTCCTGACGGGCAAGGGCCTCACTTACGGCGGCTCCCTCATTCGTCCGGAAGCCACGGGCTACGGCGCCATCTATTACCTCAACGAAGTTTTGAAGCACGAGAACGACTCCCTTAAAGGCAAGACCATCGTCAGTTCCGGCTACGGCAACGTGACCTGGGGCATCTGCAAGAAGGCCGCCGAACTGGGCGCCAAGGTCATCACCATTTCCGGCAGCGCCGGCTATATCCTGGACGAAGCGGGCGTCAACACTCCCGAGAAGATCGACTACCTCCTCGAGATGCGCGCCGCCAACGACAAGAACATCAAGAAGTACGCCGACAAGTTCGGCGCCAAATATTTCCCGGGCGAGAAACCCTGGGGCGTCAAGGGCGACATCGTCATGCCCGCCGCCACCCAGAACGAAGTGGACGTTAAGGAAGCCAAGCAGATCGTCGCCAACGGCACGAAGTACTACATCGAGGTTTCCAACATGCCCACCACCAACGAAGCCCTCAATTACCTGAGGAAAGAAGCCGGCATCATCGTCGCTCCCTCCAAAGCCGCCAACGCCGGCGGCGTGGGCGTTTCCGCCCTGGAGATGTCCCAGAACAGCGAGCGCCTGAATTGGACCGCCGAGGAAGTGGACGAGAAGCTGGCCCGGATGATGAAGAACATCCACGACGCTTCCGCCGAAGCCGCGGAAGAGTACGGCTTAGGTTACGACCTGGTGGCCGGCGCCAATATCGCCGGTTTCAAAAAGGTCGCCACCGCCATGCTCGAACAGGGCCTCTTCTAAATTACTGAGCTGACCTGCCCGCCCGGAATCGGGCGGGCAGGGGAGCGCTCTTGATTTTTGCCAACGCTTGTGATAACATAGTCGGCACATTTTGAAATTAATCGTATCAATCTAATTTAAAACCAAGTTCATTTATGCCTTCACATCAGCATCGCGTCAAAAGCCTCAAGCAGGCCGCCGTACGTCAGGAACGCAACACGCAGGTCAAGTCCCGCGTGAAGACCATGTCCAAGAAAGTCTCTCCCGAGAGCCCGGATCTCGAGAAAGATCTCCGCAACGCTATCTCAACGGTTGCCAAAGCTTCCCAGCTGGGCGTCATTCATCGCAAGGCCGCCAGCCGTCGCATCTCCCGTTTAGCGAAACGCGCCAACAAGATCCAGGCCGAGAAAGCCTGATCTCCTATATAAACACTCTTATGAGCCGCACAAGCTTTTGCCTGCTTTGGTGGGATAAAAACTTGTGCGGCTTTTTGTTTGCCTAATATTTAAACGATATAACTTTCAACTTAAGAGGTCACCATGAACGACAATGAAAACCCCCTTCTGAACCCCAAGTTCGACATCCCCTGCATCGGCGGCGGGTACAAGAAACTCTCCAACAAGGAATACAGCCTCGCCACCATCTGCACCCAGGGCGGCTGGCAGCCTGCCAACGGCGGCCCCAGGGCGCTCCCTATCTTCCAGAGCACGACCTGGCGCTACGCCACCAGCGAAGAGATGGGTAAGCTTTTCGATCTGGAAGCCTCCGGTTACTTCTACACCAGACTGCAGAACCCCACCGACGACGTGGTGGCCAACAAGATCGCCGACCTGGAAGGCGGCATCGCGGGCGTTCTGACCGCTTCCGGCCAGGCCGCCAGTTTCTTCTCTATCCTGAACATCGCTTCCGCCGGCGACCATGTCATCAGCTCCGCCTCCATTTACGGCGGAACGCTGAACCTTTTCGTGGTCACCATGAAGAAGCTCGGCATCGAAGTGGAACTGGTGGACCAGGATCTGCCCGAGGAAGAATACGACAAGTATTTCCGTCCCAACACCAAGTGCGTCTTCGGCGAAACTCTGACGAACCCCAACGTGAAGGTTTTGGATATCGAGAAGTTCGCCCGCATCGCTCACAAGCACGGCGTGCCTCTGATCGTGGACAACACTTTCCCCACGCCCATCAACTGCCGCCCCATCGAGTTCGGCTGCGACATCGTCATCCACTCCACCACGAAGTATCTTGACGGCCACGCCAGCGTCACGGGCGGCATCGTCATCGATTCCGGCAACTTCGACTGGGACAAGCACGCGGACAAGTTCCCCGGCCTCACCACCCCGGACGAGAGCTACCACGGCCTCACCTACACCAAGGCTTTCGGCAAGATGGCCTACACCATTAAGCTCGTCGCCCAGCTCATGAGAGACATCGGCGCCCAGCAGGGCCCCATGAATGCTTTCCTTTTGAACCACGGCCTCGAGACGCTGCATCTCCGTATGCCCAGGCACTCCGAAAACGCTCAGAAAGTCGCGGAATTCCTGGAATCCAGGCCGGAAGTCGAGTGGATCAACTATCCCGGCCTTAAGAGTAGCCCGGACTACGAGCTTGCCAAGAAGTATCTGCCCAACGGCTGCAGCGGCGTCATCGCTTTCCGCGTGAAGGGCGGCCGCAAGGAAGCCTCGGAATTCATCGACCGCTTCAGGTTCATCGGCGTGGAAACGCACGTGGCCGAGAACAGGACGATCGTTCTGCATCCCGCCAGCCATACGCACCGTCAGCTGACGGACGAGCAGCTCGAGGCGGCCGGCATCCCCGTCGGACTTATCAGACTGTCCGTCGGCCTTGAGGACGTGAACGACATCATCGCCGACCTCAAGCAGGCCTTCGAGAACAAATAAGAGATCTCAAAAAGCAGCAACAAAAAAGGCGCGCCGCAAGGCGCGCCTTTTTTGCCGAAATGAAATATATTATTTCTCTATCTGGACGCCGCGCCTTATGAAGGTGGGCTTGTCGTAGTTGATGCCGGC
>JAFZID010000173.1 GCA_017554565.1 bacterium | reverse complement strand
GATAAACAACGTCCGCCGTTTGGGCGCCGAAGTCATAGTTTACGGCGATAATTTCGACGAAGCCTGCGCCTACGCTCTCGACCTGGCCAAAGAAAAAGGCCTCAGCTTCATCCATCCCTACGACGACCCGGACGTCATCGCCGGCCAGGGCACGATCGCCATGGAGCTTTTGAGGCAGAATCCCGAACAGCTTGACGCCGTCTTCGTCCCGGTGGGCGGCGGCGGCCTTATTTCCGGCATGGCGAGCTACATCAAAACTTTCCGTCCGGAAGTAAAAGTCTTCGCGGTCGAGCCCGAGGGCTGCGCCTGCTGCAAAGCTGCCATCGACAACGGAAAAAGAGTCGTCCTGGACAAAGTCGATCTTTTCGCCGAGGGCGTCGCGGTCAAACAGCTGGGAGCGCTTCCCTTTGAGATATTGAAAAACAACCTCGACGGCTGCATCACTGTCACTCCCGAAGAGATCTGCGCGGCCACGCGCGACATCTTCAACGACACCAGGGCCATTTCCGAAACCTCCGGCTCCGTCGGCCTGGCAGGCATCAAGAAATACATCCGCGAAAACAACGTGACCGGCAAAGTCTTCGCCACCGTGCTGTCCGGCGCCAACATCAACTTTGAAAGGCTGAGAGTGATCTCCCAGCTAGCCGAGATGGCGGAAGGCGAAATACTCTTCTCCGCCAAACTGAAAGAACAGCCGGGCTCCTTCCGCGCTTTCGCCGCCGCCATAGACGGCCACGACGTGACGGAGTTCAACTACCGCCATTCCGACGACACGAAGGCTTACGTCTTCGTCGGCATAAGGCTCGCGCCCGGGCAAAAGCGCGACACGCTCTACGGCAAACTCAACAGCTTAGGCTATGAGATCTGCGACCTTACCGGTAATCTGCTCGCTATGACGCACGTCAGGTACATGGTGGGCGGGCACGCCAACCTGAAAGGCGAAGAGACGCTCTTCCAGTTCGAGTTTCCGGAAAGGGCCGGAACGCTGAAGACCTTCCTGGACGCCATGGGCTGCAAGTGGGACATCACCATGTTCCACTACCGCAATCTGGGCGCCAGCGTAGGCAGGATCTTCATGGGGCTTATGGTACCGCCAGGAGAGAAAGAACAGCTGAACGAAGTACTGAAGAACCTGGGATACCCCTACACCATCGAGAAAAACAACCCCGCATACGAATGCTTCCTGAGATAAAACTAAAAATTAAGGTTTAAAAATGAGCAAAAAGATACTCAACACAGAGAAAGCCCCGTCCCCTATCGGCCCCTACAATCAGTCCGTTGAAGCCAACGGTTTCCTTTTCATCTCCGGTCAGATCCCCATCATACCGGAGACCGGCGAACTTGTGAAAGGGCCGGCCGCCGACCAGGCCAGGCAATCCCTTAAGAACCTCGGCGCCATACTTGAGAACGCCGGCCTGAGTTTTGAGAACGTCGTCAAGACCACTGTCTTTTTGTCCGACATCAACGACTTCGCCGCCGTCAACGCCGTGTACGGGGAATGCTTCCCCTCGGAGACCGCCCCGGCCAGAAGCTGCGTGGAAGTCGCGAACCTGCCCAAGGGCGTGGCTGTCGAGATCGAAGTGATCGCGGCGCTGTAAGGCCTTTTTCCCCTCTTAACCAAAGCAGCTCCTGAAGGTCTCTGATGAAGGCTCCCCGTTACGCATTTACCCCCTTCGGATATCTGGACAATCCCGCCCACACCGCTCACCTGAACATTTCAGGCATCGTCAGATCGGTGCCGCCTTTGGGATTCGGCTTCTGGAAACGCGGCCTGCCCTGGACCTATGCCAGCGGCGTATGCCCGAATTTCAACAACTACCTTTCCTTCCTCCGCCTTTCCCTCATCGCGGGCGAGACCCGCATCAGCAATATGGAAGAGGCCAGAAAGGAGAATCTTTCCTCCTTTGTGCACACTGACAATCTGATGAGCTACAACTGGGAGGGACACGGGCTCAAATTCTCCGTCACCTATCTTTTGGCCGACGAGGAGACCATCGCCTGCGACTGGGAGATGGTCAACTCCACGGACCGCCCCCAGAATTTCACGCTGCGGCTTTCCAACCTCTACGGCTACGTGGAGAAATTCTGGTGGGGCTCTTCCGGGCTTGTCAGCCGCTTCGTGCCGGAAAAGCGCGCCTGGATAAACAAGATCTGGGAAGGCGGCGACGTCTTTGCGCTGGCTTCCGACGACGAGCCCAAGAAAGTCGGCCTGCTCTTCTACAACAAGGACGACGATCCCTCCGCCTGGCCCGGCGACGATCTGAACGGGATTGGCTACGGCACGAAGGATTTTGAATCCTGCGCCGGAGCGGAAGCTTTCTCCGACTACTGCTTCACCCTGGAGGGCAACGCCACCCGCACCGGGCACTTTTATCTCATAAGGGAGCGCAACGAGGCCTACGCCTGGCGCCGCCTGGGT
>JAFZID010000172.1 GCA_017554565.1 bacterium | reverse complement strand
ATCCTGTTTTGAATAACGGCTCTGATCAGCTGGTCGGTGGAGGCGTCGGGATCTTTCTGCAAGGCTTTGTTGACGGCCTCCTGGGCTTCGTTTTGCTTGTATCCAAGCGCCACCAGCGCCATGACGGCGTCCTGGGCGTCCTTGGATTCAGTTTTGCCGTAGCTTCCCAGCTTGGCGCTCAAGGGCGCGATCTTGTCCTTCAGCTCCACGATGATCCTTTCCGCGGTCTTTTTGCCGATGCCCTTGACGCTGGACAAGGCTTTGATGTCTTCAGTCGCTATGGTGTGGCAGAGGGATTTCAGGGGCTGGCTGCTAAGGATGAGCAGGGCGGAGGCGGGGCCCACGCCGCTGACGTCGATGAGTTTTAAAAAGCATTCCCTTTCGTCCTTGTCGGCGAAGCCGAAGAGCCTTTCCTCGTTCTCTCTCAAATGATGATAGGTCAGAAGACGGATCTTGTCTCCCAGGGGAGGCAGGGCTTCGTAGGTGTTCAGGGAAACGGCCACTTCGTAGCCTACGCCCCCCACGTTCAGAACAACGGAAGAGGGTTCTTTTTCATCCAGTATGCCTTCGAGAAAAGTGATCATTATTCAAATTGCGTTTGGGGATACTTTAGGGCGTGGACATATGTTATGGCGATGGCCAGGGCGTCGGAGGCGTCCGGCAGCATCCTGCGGTCCTTTATTTTCAGCATGTTCAGGATCATGGCCTGGACCTGCTCCTTGGTGGCGGCGCCTATTCCCACCACGGCTTTTTTTACTCTGGTGGGGGCGAACTCCCGGATGGGGATGCGCCTCAGGGCGGCGGGCATGATGGCGGCGCAGCGGGCTTCGCCTATTTTAAGGGCGGTGCGGGCGTTCTTGTAAAAGAACTGGCTCTCCACGGCCACGGCCGTGATGTCGTAGCTTTTCAATATCTCGTCGATGCCTTCGAAGATCCGGGCGTAGCATTCCGTAGGGGAGAGGGAGGCGGAGTTTTTGATCACTCCGAATTCCGCGCACTCCATATTGTTGTTCTCATAACGGATGAGCCCGTAGCCCGTGACTCTGGTGCCGGGATCGATGCCGAGGATCAGCATTATTTTCCCTCGTCAAGCGGGGTGACGTCCTTCATTTCGAAAACAGGGGAGTTGCTTCTGGGCTGGGCGCCGGGCAGGTCGGGGTCGGACATGCTTTTGTCCAGCGTTTTTTCCAGTTCTTCGAAAGGATCGGCTTTCTTGGCCTCTTCAGCTTTTTCTTCGGCTTCCTTGGTTTCCTCGGAAGTCTCGGCCTTGCTTTCCGCGTCCTTCAGTTCTGCGATGACTTCTTCCCTGGTCTCGGCGGGATCTTCCGCGGTCTTCAGTTCCACGAAGACGTCTTCCTTATTTATTTCGGTGTTGGCCGTCTCGGCCTTGGTTTCCGCGTCCTTCAGTTCCTCGATGACTTCTTCCTTGGTCTCGGCTGGAGCTTCCGCGGTCTTCAGTTCCACGAAAACGTCTTCCTTCGTTTCTTCCGTGTTCGCGGTCTCGGCATTCGTTTCAGCGGCCTTCAGTTCCACGAAGACGTCTTCCTTTTGCTCTTGGGCGGCCGGGACTTCTTCCTTAGTTTCCTCTTTCTTCACTTCCGCGCTGCTGTCGGTGTCGAAGGCGCTGGAAGCGTTGGGATCGACTTCGATCTTTTCTTCGCCGCTTTCTTTCCAGACGTCGGAGTCGGTGACGACTTTGATCTCAGTGTTGCGCGGGTCTTCCTTCCAGGCGCTGTCGCCCTCCTCCTTGCTTTCGGCGGGAGTTTCTTCAGCAGCGGCGTTTTCCTTTGTCTCTTCCGCGTTTCCTTCGCTTTCAGTCACCAGTACGGGAGTCGAGGCTTCCTGGGTCTCCGCGGTCTCGGTGACGGTCACGGGAGTCGTGTTAACGCTCTCGATTTGAGAAGGAGCGCTTTCCGCTTCCTCCAGTTTCCTGGTCATGAAGTCGCCGATCTTTTTGCCGGGCTTGATCTGGGGTTTGGCGGCCATGAGTTCCGGATCGAAGATCTCTATTGAGCAGGATCTCCTGAGACCGTTCATGTAGGGTTCGTAAACTGCGGCGCTCTTGGATTCCGCCACTCTGCGGTAGATGTCGTCGTAGGCTTCGCGTTCCGTCTGGACATGGGCGTCCTTCTTGGCGCTGACATAGACGATGTGGTAGCCGAAGCGCGTCCTGATGATGTCGCTGTAGGTGCCGGGGGCGAGGGTGAAGGCGGCGCTTTCCACCGCGGCCATCTCTTCGCCGAAGTGGCCCTGCTCGATGATGCCCCAGTCGCCGCCGGAGGATCTCATGGGGCCTTCGGAGTACATCAGGGCCAGCTGCTGGAAGTTGGCGCCGGAAGCCAGCTGATTCTTGATATCGGATATTCTGGCGTAGGGGTCTTTGCCTTCGCCGGAAGGATTGTCCTTTATGAGGATCTGGTAGAGATGCACGCTGGGCTGGCTGGAGTAGAGCAAATTTTTGTTGTCCACGTAGAATTTGTGCACTTCGTGGGGCAGTACGCGCACTCTCTTGAAGACCTTTTCCTGCAGGAGGGCCTGGGCCTTGATGGAGTCGGAGAGGAGCTCTTTGAACTCTTGAAGGGTTATCTTGTTTTCTTTGAGGTAAGCTTGGAATTCCTCCTCGGAGGCGTAGCGTTCCCTTTCCTTGCTGAGCTGCTTGTCGATCTCCATGGGAGGTATGGAGAATTCCAGCTTGTTGGCTTCCCTTACGAGAAGCTTTTTGTCGATGATGCTTTTGAGAGCGTCCACTCTTTCCTGGTTGTACTCCTCCCGGATCTGCGGATCGTCGGGCATCATCTTCATGTAGGATTTGAGGGTCGGGTTGATGTAGCGGTCAAGCTCCACCGCCGTGATGGAAGCGTCGCCGACCTTGGCCACGATGCTGTTCACTTCCTCCGCGCCGAAGGCCGTGACGGTCAGGGCGGCGGCGAGAACGAAAAGGGCTTTAATACTGTTCGACCAGTTTTCTGATGAGGCTTTCATTGCGGATCACCTTGTATTTGTTGGTTAGGGACTGCAGCACATTGTCGTAAAGTTCTCCGGTGCGCTGCAGCGCCAGCGTATTTTTGAGTTCCTCTTTGACTTCGTCGAAGGTGCGGACTCTCTCCGGTATCCTGTCGAGAAGCTTGATGACGTGATAGCCCTGGGAGGTCTCCACCACCGGGGAGATGTCGCCGATCTGCAGCCTTTCCACGGCTTTTTCAAAGGCGGGGTGCGTTTGTCCCTTGGTGAAGAAATCCAGATCTCCGCCCTTAACCTTCGAGGGGCAGTCGGAAAACGCGGAGGCCAGCTGTCCGAAGTCCTCGCCTTCCAAAGCTCTTCTCCTGAGATCCGTGGCCCGGGCGTAGGCGTTGCTGACTTCCGCCCGGTAGGCGCTGGGAGCGACTTTCACCAGAATATGCGCGGCCCTGAACTGGGCGGGCTTGGTGTATTCGCTCTTGTGGGCTTCGTAATAATTTTTAACTTCCTCGTCCGTCACGTTGACTTTGTTGTTGATGTAGCGGTCGTAGAAATATTCCAGGTTGACTTTGTGCACGGCGTCTTCCACCGCCTCGGCGTAGCCTTCTTCGCCGCTGAAATCCTCGTGGGCCGCGGCGTACTCGAAGACCTTGTTGTTGATGAGCTGCGTGATGTAGGCGCTTCTCTCCTTGTCGAAGGTCCTTCTCAGATAGTTGGGCATGGTGTCCAGATTAGGCTGGGAGAAGAGCTGGTAGAATTCTTTGGCCGGCACGGAGATCCCGCCTACCAAGGCCAGGTCGTTGGATGTGCAGTGATCGGAGGGCGTGTGCACCGGCAGCGATATCAGCTGGCTTCCGACGCTGGCTTTCGCCGGAGCGCTGCTTTCGGAAGGAGCGCTGGCCTGGAAGACGGTGACCGTCACCACGGTGGCGCCGGATAGCTTGGCCGCGTTTTTATTGGCGACGGTGGTCTTGGTTCCGCTCTCCCTGAGGACGACGGGAACGATCTGCAGTTCTTCCTCGGCCTGTTCCGGGAAGGCGCCCTTGTCGCAGGCGGATAAAATCAAAAGGGCCGTTAACACTAAAAAGCTTTTTTTCATAGGGAAGTGCAGGCTTTGAGCATTTCCTCGGTGTCATGCTCAATAAGTGGCAGTATGAGACGGTCGAGGTCGCCGTCCATTATTTCGCCCAGGGCGTGGACGGTAAGTCCGATGCGATGGTCCGTCACGCGGTTCTGGGGGAAGTTATAAGTTCTGTTTTTGTCGCTGCGGTCGCCGCTGCCCACCATGGTCTTCCTCTGGTCGGATCTTTCCTTGGCGGCTTCCTGGCGTTCTTTTTCCAGGAGTCTGGCCTGCAGCACGCGCATGGCTTTGGCTTTGTTCTTGTACTGGCTTCTCTCGTCCTGGCAGGTCACCACCAGCCCTGTGGGCAGGTGCGTGATCCTGATGGCGGAGTCGGTGGTGTTGACGTGCTGGCCTCCGGCGCCGGTGGAGCGGTAGATGTCGATCCTGAGATCCTCAGGCTTGATGTCCACCGTCACTTCCTCCTGCTCCGGCAGAACCACCACTGAGGCCGCGGAGGTGTGGATCCTGCCCTGTGTCTCCGTTTCCGGCACGCGCTGGACCCTGTGGACGCCGGCTTCGTACTTCATGTGGGAATAGACGGCGTCGCCCTGGATGCTGAAGATTATTTCCTTAAGCCCTCCCGCCGCGGCGGGGGAAGTGTTCATGGTCTCTATCTTCCAACCCTGTCTTTCCGCGTAGCGGGAATACATCCTGAAAAGCTCGGAGGCGAACAGCGCCGCTTCCTCGCCGCCGGTGCCGGCCCTTATCTCCATGATGGTGTTCGCGTCGTCGTAGGGGTCTTTGGGCAGAAGCAGGACCATCATGGCTTTTTCCAGTTCTTCAGACTGGCTCTGCGCTTCCGAAAGCTCTTCCTTGGCCAGTTCCGTCAGCTCGTGGTCGGCGTTTTCAGAAATGATCTTCTCGCACTCGGCGACAGCCGACTGCGCTTTCGCCAGCCGCCTTCCGGTGTCCACCACCTCGCTCAGGTGCTTGTGCCTGCGGGTAAGATTGCGGAAGAGGTTGGGGTCGTTGACGACCTCAGCCTTGGAAAGCTCATCCTCAAGTTTTTTGAGTTCGGCTTCCTGAGCCGTTATGTCAAAAACTTTCATGAGAGAAGCGGAAAAACCATTAAATAAAAAACGAAGCCCACAGCCCGTCAAAATAAAACGCGCGTCATGAGCTTCGTTGAAAGGCAAAAATAAGACTTATCAGTCTTTTTTGCCGTAGCGACGGTTGAACTTCTCGACGCGGCCTGCCGTGTCGACGAATTTCTGCTTACCGGTGAAGAAGGGGTGACACTCGGAGCAAATGCCGATGTGCATATCCTTTACCGTGGTGCCAACTTTGAAAACGTGGCCGCAGGCGCAGGTGATGGTCGTCTGTTCGTAGTTAGGATGGATCTTTTCTTTCATGCTTGAACCTAATCAGTTATAGTTATATTTTTAAGGTAGAGAATATTATATCTAAACCCGCTTTTAAAAGCAAGACCGCCCAGAAGATAAAAACGGGCCTGTCTTTTATGATCGCTGCGCTTTTAAAGCGCTAGCGACATCATTTCGTAGGCGAGGGTGGCGGCGGTGAAGTCGTAGGCGTGGAAGCCTTTGATGGGGGCGTATTCCACGAGATCCATGCCGATTATTTCTCTGCCTTTGGTGAGTTCAGTAAGAAGGCTTAAGGTCTGGTACCAGAGGAGGCCGCCTGGAACTGGCGTTCCGGTGGCGGGCATGATGGAGGAGTCTAGGCCGTCGATGTCGAAGGAAAGGTAGATCTTCTTTGGGAAGTTTGCTGGAAGAAGTTTTGTCTTCTTATTTTCTTTGAAGCGCAGGAAGAGTTCCTCGGCGTCGTGGAAAGTAATTTTGTTTTTCTTGTCTTTCCTGTAGGCTTGCTCTTCTTCGCAGTAGGAGCGGGTGCCGAATTGGGCGATGGGGATTCCTAATTCGCTGACGCGGCGCATGACGGAGGCGTGGGAGAGGGGATTGCCTTCGTAGGCGAATCTGAGATCAGCGTGGGCGTCGAACTGTATGAGGCCGAAACTAGAGCCCAGGCGCGGGATTAAGGCGCGTATTGCGCCTAGGGTGACTGTGTGCTCGCCCCCCAGGGTAAAGGGCAGGGATTTGCACGCAATGGCGTAGGAGACGGCTTTCTCGATCGCCTTGAGAGTGGGGGCGGGGTGAGCGGTGTAGATGCCTTTTGCTCCGGGTTTTTTGCCGCGCTGGATCTTTTCAAGCTGCTGGGAGGATTCTATGATGGCTTTGGGGCCAAGCTTTGTTCCCGAGCCGTAGGAGACGCTTTTTTCAAAGGGAGCGGGAATGATGTGGAAAGCCGCTTTGTCGGGCTTGGCGGGCTTGAATTCCGATTCCAGAAAATTCGTCATAGTTTTTCTCCCAATCTGCCGGCGTAGTCAGCGTAGGTGAATTCCCGGATGAGTTTAATTTCGCCGTTTTCTTTTTGGTAGGCGAGGGAGGGAAGATTGATGCCGTTGAACATGCAGGTCTTGACGAAGGAATAGATCGCCATATCTGTGAAGACGAGTCGGTCGCCAACTTTCAGCGGTTTTGGGAAGGAGTAGTCGCCGATATAGTCGCCGGCCAGGCAGGTCATGGCGCCTAAGCGGTAGGTGTAGGGGAATTCCTTGGGCTCGCCGGAACCTACTATGTAGGGCCGGTAAGGCATTTCCAGAACGTCCGGCATGTGGTTGGCAGCGGAGGTGTCCAATATTGCTATGGGCATGCCGTTTTCTATGATGTCGAGAACGCTGGCTACGAGATATCCGGCGTCGATGGCCACGGCTTCGCCGGGCTCGAGATAGATCGTCTTAAGACCGAAGGCGGTCTTGAACTCTTTAATGAGATTAATGAGATGGTCTCTGTCGTAGTCGGGCTTCGTGATGAGCTGTCCGCCGCCCATGTTGAGCCATTCCAGGTCGCGAAGGAAGGGGCCGAATTTCTTGGCGACGACGTCCAGCGTTCTTTCCAAGACGTCGGATCTTTGTTCGCACATGGTGTGGAAATGCAGACCGGAGATCTCTTTTATGCCTTCTTTTTCCAATTCTTCCGCGCCGACGCCGAAACGGGAATAGGGGGCGCAGGGGTTGTAGATCATGGTCTCGACTTCCGAGTAGCCGGGGTTGATCCGAAGGCCGACTTTGATGGGTTTGCCGGCTCCCTCTATAGCTTTCCTGTGATGCCTTAACTGGGAGTAGGAATTGAAGGAGATGTGGTCGGCGTATTTTACTATCTCAGCCATGTCCTCGTCGGAAAAGGCCGGGGCGTAAACGTGGTTTTCGCCGCCAAAATTTTCTTTCCCGAATCTGGCTTCAAAAAGGCCGCTGGCGCAGGTGCCGGCGAGATAGGGCTTCAAAGCTTTTGCGGCCTCGGGCATGGCGAAGCATTTTAAGGCCCAGAGGATCTTGCAGTCAGCTTTTTCCTGGACGTCCTTTAGGATCCGGCCGTTTTTAATGAGGTCGGATTCCGTGATGACGAAAGCCGGAGTTTTAAGTTCCGGAAAGCAGTTTAGAAGCGCTTGATTTGCCACGGCAGACCGTAGAGATTAAGGTCGTTCATGAAGGGATCGGGATCGAACTCTTCCATGTTGAAAACGCCCGGGCCCTGCCATTTTTTCTCGACCACCATCTTTGTACCGATCATGGCGGGGACGCCGGTGGTGTAGGAGACGGCCTGGGCTTCCACTTCCTTAAAGCACTGGGCGTGGTCGCAGACGTTGTAGATGAAGACTTTCTTGGGTTTGCCGTCTTTAATTCCTTCCAGGATGCAGCCGATGCAGGTCTTGCCGGTGTAGTTGACGCCCAGGGTGCCGGGGTCGGGAAGGAGGGCTTTGAGGAACTTCAGGGGCACGATCTTGTGGCCTTCGTATTCAACTTCGTCGATCCTCGTCATGCCGACGTTCTGGAGGACGCGGAGATGGTTGAGATAGTTTTCCGAGAAGGTCATCCAAAAGCGGGCTCTCTTGATGGTGGGGATATGTTTGGTGAGGGACTCCAGCTCCTCGTGGTACATCAGGTACATTTCCTTGTCGCCGATGGAGGGGAAGTCGAAGGTCTTGTGCACTGAGAGGGGATCGGTCTCCTTCCACTGGCCGTCTTCCCAATATTTGCCGCGCTGGGTGATCTCGCGGATGTTTATTTCGGGATTGAAGTTGGTGGCGAAGGGATGGCCGTGGTCGCCGGCGTTGGCGTCCACGATGTCGAGGTAATGGATCTCGTCGAGTTCGTGCTTAAGGGCGTAGGCGGTGAAGACGCTGGTGACGCCCGGGTCGAAGCCGCTGCCTAAGAGAGCCGTGAGGCCGGCCTTCTTGAAATCATCCTGCATGTCCCACTGCCACTTGTAGCAGAACTTCGCTTCTTCGGGGGGCTCGTAGTTGGCGGTGTCGACGTAGTTGGCGCCGGCCATGAGGCAGCCCTTCATGATGGAGAGATCCTGGTAAGGGAGAGCGACGTTGAGGACGGTCTCGACGTTGTGCTTTTTGATCATGGCGGCGACCTGGTTGGGATCGTCGGCGTCAAGCTGATCGGTCACGATGTCGTCTCTGCCCACGTTGCGTTTGATCTTTTCTTTGATGGCGTCGCATTTGCTCTTGGTGCGGCTCGCCAGGCAGATGTAATCGAAAACTTCTTTTCTGGCCGCGCATTTGTGCGCCGCCACGTTGCCGACGCCTCCGGCGCCTATGATAAGGATCCTACCCATTTTTAACCTCTATGATTGAATTTTAACTGAATTTCGCTTCCTGTTCCTCTTTCAGGACCTCAGGACTCTTGCTGTCCATGATGCGGTCCTTCATTTCCCTGATGTCGGAGGCGCTGCGCCTTCTGTTGCCGTAGCGGCGTTTTTTGCGCCTGGGCTTTCTTTCCGTCTCGTCCATGGGCTTGATTATGGGCTTCGAACTTTCCTCGGCCAGTTTCCTGGCGGCTTTCTTCTCTTTTTTCTCCAGGCTGGGATTGGGAGTGAAGAGAATGAAGAGCGACATGTAGAGGCTCTGCTTGAAGTCTCTCCTGGCCCTGGCGGGCTTCGTCACGTAATTGTGGCCCACGGTGACGGCCAGGTGCCCGACTCTCAGTTTCAATCCGTAGGCGTGGCGCAGGATGTGGGCGGTCAGAAGGTAATTGTGCCTGCAGGGGGGCAGAGTGTCCAGGGCTTTTTTGGAAAGCAGGCGGTAATTGCAAAGGGGGTCGTTGAGACGGTAGCCGTATTTGAACTTGATGCAGCCGTCGGCCATGTAGTTGGCCAGCTTCGTCAATCTCGGGATGCTGCGGCGGTTCTTCTCGCGGCTGCCGCAGATGACGTCGGCGTTCCTTATCTGCGCGGCCCTGACGAAACGGTGCATGTCGCCGGGCTCGTGCTGGCCGCTGGCGCTGAGGAAAATAGCGTACTTGTAACTAAGCGGTCTCAGGAAGGCCACGGCGGTGTTGAAGGCCGCGATCATGCCCCTGGAACTGACGTGGGTGATGATCTCCGCCCTGGACTGGCGGGCTATCTCCACGGTCTTGTCGTCCGACCCGTCGTCCACCACGATGCAGCGCTCGCATTTGCGGGCGGTCT
>JAFZID010000171.1 GCA_017554565.1 bacterium | reverse complement strand
GGGTAAGGACGGTGGGCAGCGGTTTGCTCCTTTTGGGAGTGACCAGGGAGTCGGCGGGAGAAGAGGCCACGTTGCGGCGCCTGAAATGAAAGGCGAAAAAGGAGCGCAGGGCGGAAGCCTGCCTGGCCACGGTCCTGGGGTCGTGATCTTTTTCCGCAACGGAATCCGCCAGGAAAGCCCTGAGGTTCTCCCTGGTGACCTGATCCAGCTGCGGGAGCGAGCCGCATTCCTTAAGGAAAGCAAAAAAAGCGTCCAGGTCTCTTCCGTAACTTTGGATCGTCCTGGGGCTGTAGCGCCGCTCGCTCCTGAGATATTCTAAAAATTCATCCCGGGCGGCAAAAAGGTCCATGGTCTCAATAGACGAAATTGCAATCTATTTCCGAAAGGAAAGGCGCCGCTTCGTCTTTGGGAGAAGTTATTTTCTCCAGATCCGGCAACGGCCATTCCACGGCCACGCAGGGATCGTTCCATCTGAGGCCGCCCTCGGCTTCCGGATGATAAAATTCAGTGCACTTGTAATGGAAGACCGCCAGGTCGCTCACCACGCAGAAGCCGTGGGCGAAGCCGGGCGGGATGTAAAGGCTTTTCTTATTCTCAGCGCTTAAAACGTCCCCCACCCACTTGGCATACCAGGGGGAACCTTTGCGCAGATCGACCGCCACGTCGAACACCGCTCCTTCCACGACTCTGACCAGTTTGCCCTGAGCGTAAGGCGCCTTCTGAAAATGCAGTCCCCTGAGGACGCCCTTCCGGCTGCTGCTCATGTTGTCCTGAACAAACTCGACGTCTATGCCGGCCTCTTTGAAAAGATCCCTGCGGTAGGTCTCCATAAAGAAGCCGCGGCTGTCGCCGAAAACATCCGGCTCGATCATTTTAACGTCCGGAATGGAAAGAGAATAAATCTTCATTCAAACTGCCTTAGTCGCGGTAGCGATACGTTATGCGCCCTTTGGTCAGGTCGTAGGGGGACATTTCCAGTTTGACGCGGTCGCCGGCGACGATCTTAATGAAGAAGTGGCGCATCCTGCCTGAAATATGGGCGAGCACCTCCATGCCGTTGTCCAGTTTGACACGGTAAAGGGTGCTGGGCAGCACTTTCGTGACTACGCCTTCAACTTCGATCACATCATCTTTTGCCATATAGTGTTCGGATTGGTTAAATATGGGGATATAATAGCAGATAAGTGATTTGATTTCAAGATTTCCAGCGATCTCCGCCTCAGTCCGGGAGCTTGTCCCCTTCCTGAGAAAAATGGCTTTCCCGCCAGAGCTTGTTCTGCTTCTGATCTTTCCTGACCGTCAGGTTTTTACCGCCGGCCACCAGCACCGAGCCGGACTTGGCATGGCGCGGCTTGGTGACATATTTCTTATATGTGTAGATGACGTCTACCAGGGAAAGATCCGGCGCCTGGGAAAGAGCCGCGCACATTTCCGCCGCCTCCCTCCAGGCCGTCATGCTGATCTCCCTTTTTTTCTCCGCCCTAATGATGGCGTGGCTGCCGGGATAATCCCTCACGTGCAGCCAGCCGTCGTTGCCGTTGGCCAGTTTCACCGTCACATAGTCGTTGTCCTTGGCGCTGCGGCCGATTATGATGGTGAAACCGTCGCTGGAGCGGCAGCTGTAGATCTTGTAGCGGGAGGAGGGGGCGTTCTTCTTGCCTAGTCCGGGAGGCTTTTGTTTGACAGGCTTTTTCCCCTCCAAAGAGAGGGATAACGCCCTGAGCTCCGGGATCGAAAGATCCTTCAGGCCCTCCAGAAGCCTTTTTGTCTCCTCTAACTGCGAAGCGCATTCCGCCGCCCTCTTCTCCAATAGTTCAAGTCCGTTTTTGGCTTTTTCCGCCAGCTTGAAATAATGGCTGATGTTCTCCGCGGGGCTCTTGTCCTTCAAAAGCTTTATTTCCACCTCCGGCTCACCAGGCAGGAAAACGTTTTTGACCAAAAGGGATTCCTTGCGGGGAGTCATGAGATGATAATAGATCTTCAGAAGT
>JAFZID010000170.1 GCA_017554565.1 bacterium | reverse complement strand
GAGTTTCCAGGATCCAGCCCTCCGCCGTCTCCGCTTTGAAAGTTCCCGCAAGAAGATTCGTCTCCCCCAAAAAGGAAGCGGCGTAGCTTGTGCGCGGAGTTTTGTAAAGCTCCAGCGGCGCGCCCATCTGCTCGATCTTGCCGTTGTGCAGAAGCGCCATGCGGTCCGCCAGGGAAAGCGCTTCCTTCTGGTCGTGGGTGACGTAGATCATGGTGACGCCGAGGCTCTTGTGAATGCGCCGCAGCTCCCCTCTCATCTCGAGCCTCAAGCCCGCGTCCAGGTTGCTCAAGGGCTCGTCCAGAAGCACCAAAGGCGGCTCTATGACGAGCGCCCTGGCCAGGGCCACCCTCTGCTGCTGGCCGCCGGAGAGCTCCGCGGGATAGCGTTTTTCCAAACCCTCCAATCTTACTTCCCTTAGCACCCGGGCGACTTTTTCCTTTATGAGGGCGCTTTTTTCGCCCCTGGTCTCCAAGCCGAAGGCCGCGTTCTCCCAGACCGTCATGTGGGGCCAGAGCGCGTAGTTCTGGAAGACCAGTCCCAGGCCTCTTTTTTCCGCCGGAACGTCGGTCACGTCCCGGGAATCGAAAAAGATCCTGCCCTTGTCGGGAGGCAGAAGGCCGGACAGAATGCGGAGCAGCGTGGATTTCCCGCAGCCCGAGGAGCCGATCAGGAAGAAGAGCTCGCCCTCCTCGACGGTGAAGCTCAGATCCTCCAGGACCGTCTGCCCGCCGTAGCTCTTGGAGATGTTTTCGATTCTCAGCCGCACTTTAAAATCTCACGTTTTGCTTTTTTTCGTAAAGTTTTCTCATCTCCCCGTCGAAGAAGGAGAGGCCCAGCGCCTTCAGGGTGAAATCCGGATCGAGGACCGCCGGCAGAGAGAGCTTTTTCGCTTCCTTGTAATAAAGCTCCGCGCCGCCGCCGGTGAAAACAATGCTTTTGAAACGCTCTCCCAGGACCTCCTTTTCCATTTTGGAAAGCCAGCTCATGAGCCCCAGGGACAAAAGCCCTTCCACGCCGGCGGAGATGGCGGTCTCGGAGCAGCTGCCGAAAAGGCCGGGCGTTTTTTTCTTACGGAGATCCTTGAGCTGGGCCGTGTGGATCCTGAGGCTCAGGCGCTGCAAGATCTCGCCGGGGGCTATCAGCCCGCCAATAAAGACGCCGTTTTTGTCCAGCACTTCCGTGGTCAGGGCCGTGCCGACGTCCACGCTCACGGCCGGGAAAAGGCCCTGCCTGCGCAGAAGGTAAGCGTTGGCGGCCCGGTCGTCGCCGGGCTCCATGTCAAGGACCCTGATCTTGTTTTTCACTTCCTTAGAAACGACCGTCCAGTTCAGGCGGCAAAGGGGCCCGACGCCGTAGTCGTGCCAAAAACCGCACAGGCTGTCGCTCCCCGAGGGAACAACGGAGGCGAAAACGCAGCCGTAAAATTTCCTGCCTTTCAGGAACGCCTTTAGTTTTCTTTGGGAAAAGCGGTCGAAATGATCCAGATCCGAGATCTTTCCGTCGGCGAAAAAGGCGCAGGCGGTCCTGGTGTTGCCGATGTCTATTACCAGAAGCGGATCCATCAGAAAGTCAGCGGCAGTTCGAAATTAAAGAGCCCGCCCTTCCGCCAGACCTTGACGGTCACGCGCTTCTGCCCTTCCAGCTCCATAAAAGCCTTGGCGAAGGATTCCTTGTCGTAAACCTCCATCTCCCCCACCTGCAGCAGCACGTCGCCGGCCTTAAGATGGGCGGAATCGGCCGCGGAGCGCGGCTCCACGTTGGCCAGATACATGCCGTCCAGCGCGGGAAGCCCGGTGTCGGCCCTGATGTCGTCGTCCAGCCCCACCGCCATCATTCCCGTGGAAAGGCAGCGCTCCATGTAAATATTGTTGTAATTCACGGCTTCCTGTTCGGCGGCGCAGCCGAAGAGCAAGAAGCAAACAGCAAGCAAAATTACGTCGCGCATATGATCAGCGTCCCTCCCCGCGGAAGACCGCGGCTATTGTCATGAAAAGGATCCGGCAGTCCAGCCAGATGTTCCAGTTGTCAACGTATTCCAGATCCAGCTGTATCCAGCGCTCTATGGGCAGCGTGTGGCGTCCGCTGACCTGCCAGAGGCCCGTCATGCCGGGCTTCATGGAAAGGCGGCGCCTTTCGCCGGGGGCGAAACGCTCCACTTCCTCCGGCAGCGAAGGCCTGGGACCAACCAGGCTCATGTCGGAAACAAGCACGTTCCAAAGCTGGGGCAGCTCGTCCAGGGAATAGCGGCGCAAAACGCGGCCCACGGCGGTCACCCTGGGGTCGTTTTCCATCTTGAAGGCCCAGCCGTCCACTTCGTTCTTCTTTAAAAGCTCCTCTTTGCGCTCCTCGGCGTCCGCCACCATGGAGCGGAATTTGAACATGGTGAAAAGGTGTCCGTTGCGGCCCACCCTTGTCTGCCGCCAGAAGATCGGCCCGGGGCTGCTCTGCTTGACCAATATCGCGATGACAAAGAAGACCGGAGATAGCAGTATTAGCAGCAGAAGCGCCAGGACCTTGTCCGCCAGAAGCTTCAGCGTCAAGGCTCCCAGGTCGATGGAGTTCTTGTTAAGGGACAGGGCGCAAAGACCGTTCTTTTCGGAAACGCTGACTCTTTG
>JAFZID010000169.1 GCA_017554565.1 bacterium | reverse complement strand
GGCTTCAAACTCTCCGAGCAGGGCGAGCCCGGCGGCAAGGCCGGCGCCACGGTCAAGATGCTGCTGCCTCCCGGCGTTTACGCCGCCACCGCCTACGCCAGGATCCCGGAGGGCAGGGAAGCCCCCACGGAAGTTTCCATGCGGTTCAGGCAACGAGGCGACACGGAATCCCAGGTGAAGAAATGGCGGACTCTCTGCAGGCAGTGGACCCAGGAGTATATGATCATAACCAACAGCGCCGAAACCCTTTCTTCCTTCTGCTTGGAAAGCGAGAATGTCGCCTCCCCCGGAGCGGTGGAGTTCACGGACGTTTCTTTCCGCAGGATAGACGGAGAATATTCTGAAAACTGGAAACGCGATCCCCTGAACTGGGTGATACGCCGCAAGAAGGACGGCGCGGCGCTGCTCCTGGAGGAGAAGGAACGCCAGCACGTTCGGGAAAACGAACTGAACGAGGCCATGTAAAACGGCCGGAGACGGCGGTTTCTACAGGAATATCAGCCCGCCGGTCGGAGGAGGGCTTGATTTCCGGCAGCCAATCTGTTATAATTCCTTACGACAATTGAAACAATGTAGAGGGAAAGGCCGGATAACAGCTTCGAGCGTTAAGGCCTTCGATACAGGGAAACGAACCTTTATTTTTAGTCCGAAAAGTTTCGGGCGAGGAAACGTCCCACCGGAGGGGAGTCACAATTTTGTTGATTCCGTTTGGGAGACATTGTTTAAAATACCACATTTATGGAGACATAAAATGAAAGCTACTAAAATCATCGTTGCTTCTTTACTCGTCATCGCTGCTATCGCTTACGCTGCCAAGACCCCGCAGGTCTTCTGCGAAGGTCTGGAAGGCTTCTCCAAGCCCGAAGTGACCCCGGTCGTCACCGTCGATGAAACCGGCGCCACCATCGTTGACTTCGGCACCTCCCTTGGTGACAAGGGCCAGGTCCAGTTCACCACCGCCAACGGCAACATCGTTGTCAAGGCTGCTGCTGGTAAAGCCATCGCCCAGAAAGGCGGCAAAGTCACCGGCACCATCAATGGTGTTGAAACTGGCTTCAACGGCGTCGCTCTTAAGCTGAAAGGCATCACCGTCGGCACCGTCGTCGCCGCTGGCTTGAAGTCCGCTCAGGTCGCCAACATCACCGGCAGCGTCGATGCTGGTAACTTCGCCAAGGGCACGGCCGTCAAGGCCACCACGAAGGTCGAAGGCACCTTCAAAGGCGTCTTCAAGAGCATCCAGGCTGGTCAGTTCGGCGAAGTCGAAGGCACTGGCATCACGACCCCCAAGAAGGTCGCCTTCAAAGCCAAACAGGCTGGCGGCACCATCGTTGTCACTCCTGGTCTGGTTTACACCGCCAAGAACGTGAACGTGGTCAACCCCGTGACCGAATAAGAAGCTAATTTCTAGCATTCTTTGTGGAAGAGACCCGCGCAAGCGGGTCTCTTTTTTTGCGCCTTTATTTGCGTACGGGGTTTTGCCACAGGCAAAAGGCCAGAGGCTCCCAGAGAGCGGCTGAGAGGCTCGGAAAGGCCTGCAATGGAGCAGGGGAAAGGAAAAGACCCGTTAAAAAACCGCCGTGCGCTTTCAGAACGCACGGCGGTTTTAGTTTTGATATCGTATGCGCGGCCTTGTTGGCCGCGCATAAAAGCTTCAGGCTCTTCTTTTGCCGAGAGCGAGGAAGAGCAGAAGGAGCGCCGCGGCGGACATGGGTTCGGGCACCACTACCCAGGAGAAGGTGTTGGTGGAGGACGCGCCGTTCAGGGTCGTGATTATGTCGAAATCGGTGAGGCCGGAGGCTTCTTCGTCCTGCGGGATCTCGATGGCCACGGCGCAGTCGGTGGCCGCGCCGTTCCCGGCAAGCGAGACGGTGCCGGATCCGGAATAACCCGGGGCGACGATCCTGACTTCGGCGTCTCCCGCAGGGCCGTAATTGACGTATTGAAGGTCGATGGGTTCTGTTTCGCCCAGGTGCAGCTCAGTGTTTCGCGGTTCGGCGGATACGAGCACGAAAGAAGTGTCGGCTTCCACCAGGTCGAAGACGTGCCAGTCCATCCTCTCGAAGGAGGAGGCCCAGGGGCTGGGATGATAGTCGTCAACGTCAACTCTGTCCAGGCCTATGCCCTCGAAGCTTGTCAAAAGGCCCAGCTGTCCTCCGGCCACGCACTTGAAGCAGTTGGTGACTTCCTCTCCGGGCCAGCAGGTGTAGCCCTTAATGGACTTCAGGTTGCAAGGGATCTTTACTTCCGCCGTGAAGCCGCCCAGCTCGTTGTCCTTTTTAATGCAGCGGGACCCGGCGGGAACGTTGCCGCAGGCCCAATCCTGAACATTGTTGCCGTTCGCGACGCTGTAGATCCTGTTGTAATACTGGTTGTGGGATTTGAACTTGAAATAGTCGCCGCCGTGCCAGGGACCGGACCAGGCGGAGCCGTCGATCTCCATGGTGAAGGAGCACTTTTTGTTGCTCTCGAAGGCGAAATAAAAAGCGTCGTCCCGCCAGCCGGCGTAGGCCGTCACCTGAAATTCCGGATCCTCGCTGTCCACCGTGCCGGAGCCCCAGTAAGTCCATTCGCCTTCCTCCAGGACGCCGTCGATGGTCGGCTCCACAAGAAGCCTGGGAATGCTCTTGTTGTAGGGGATTATGGGGTAGGGATCCTCGCCGTCGCTTAAGCCGTCCTTGTCGGTGTCCGTGTCGTTGGAATCGCTGGGATAATAAAGGCCCTCCAGGTATTCCTTAAGATCGTCGAGCCCGTCTTTGTCCGTGTCCGTTTCGGTGGGGTCGGAATTCATCCTGACTTCGTCGTAGGGAAGCACGCAGTCGCAGTCGCCCAGGCCGTCGCGATCGGAATCGCGATAGCGGTAGGTGTTTTTCCAGGGAGTGATGAGCCCGAAATAATTCGTGAAGGGGCGCATGGCTCTGCCGCACCAGGACCAGGTGTCGCCGCCGCCACCCCAGCCGTAATTGGCGCCGTCCGCATGGGAGCTCGGGTATTCGCTGTAACCGCTGTAAGAGTACATCTGGTCAACGGAGTGCATGACTTCGTGAACGGTGACGAAGGCTGTGCCGCTGCCGCCGTAGTTGCCCACCTGACTGCACATGATCCTGCCCATGCCGGTGTAGCCCGAGCTGCCGCCGCCCCAGTTGCCGCCCCAGCTGTTCCAGCCGTTGCCGCAGGTGAAGACGAAAAGGTCGTATTCCTGATCCCAGACGCCCAGTGCTTTTCTGAGATCCCTGGCCATGATGCGGCCGCCTAATTCCTGTTCGCCGAATTCGTTCTCGTAATAACGGAAGAAAGTTTCCGCCGGGGGAACGATGTGACGGTAAACGGGGTCGTACTTCAAAAGGAGCTGCGCGTTGGAATTGCGGTAATAGAATTCCTGAACTTTCGGATAGTAAATGTTGGTGTAGTTCTGCGGAGGAGTGTTGTTGCCTCCGCCGGTGTAGGCCACCATCAGAAGATCGATGGATGGGACTTCGCTGTAAACGATGGGCAGGCTGTTCTGGGCGAAGATGCCTTTGACTTTTATGGAATTGCCCTCGCCGGGAGTTAGGTTTGTGATCTTGAGGTCAAACGTCTCGGGCAGGTCGAAGGAAACGCCGAGATCCTGCTCTTTTCCGTTTATAGTAAACTTCACCAGGCGGCCGTTTGGCAAAATGCCTATGGAGATCTCGTTTTCGCCGGCCGCCAAAAAGGTGCCCAAAGGCAGAGAGTTTTCATTCAGGCTCATTACGCCCAGACAATTATTTGGGATCGTGAGGGCGCACTTGAATTCCAAGCCGCCCAAAGAGCAGTCCCTGTTGAATGAAAGTTCGTAGCTTTGGCCGAACCCCAGGGAAACGTTGGGATTATCGCTGGCCAGAGTCTTGCGGGCCGCGGCCTCTTCCGTGAATCTCAAATTGTCAAGATAGAGCCTTTCAAAATCGCTTTCCAGGGAAAAGGACGCTTCGCCGGAGGAGAGACGTTCCGCAAGGGCGAAACCGGCCAGCTCGGCGTCCATATTGGGGACTTTAAGCTTCAGGAGGTGATCTTGATTGAGGAGCAGCTCGATATGCTGCCATTTGCGGTGGTAGAACGTCTGCACGCCGTCTATTGGCTGCCAGGCGGGAGCGTCGCCGAAATAACCGCCGCAAACTTCCGCCGAGATGACGTTGGTGTCGCTAGCCTCCAGCTTAAGGAGGGGAACGTCCCCAAGCTTCATGATCAGCGTTCTGTTGACCGCTTCATCCGGCCAGGTGCGTAAAAATCAAAAGCGATCCTCTGCTCCGCTTCATCATTAAAGGAAACAGAGCGCGAAAGGGAAGCGGAGCCCTCCAATTCCAGGGCTTTCGCCCCGCAGGAGGGCCAGGCGGCGACAGGGATCTCGTTGGTGGAGGAAACGAAGAGGCTTTCCGTGGCCAGGGCGTTCCCCGAGGCGGTCCAGCCGTCCTGCCCGTCCAGGGCCCCCGAGCAGTCCTCGAAAGTGAATTTGCCAGTTTCAGCCTGCGCGGCCAGTGAAAAGCAAAGCAGCGCCAGGATCGTCAAGTTTCTCGTCATGATGCCAAACCTTTTCATTGTTATTGAATTCAAAGCAATTCTAGCAGTTTTTAGGGAAAATAGGAATGCTTCGGGGGAACATGACGTATGGGCCGCGCGCAAAAAAAAGACCCGCCTTTCAAGGCGGGTCGCTTTCGTAAAAATGGCGCCGCAGGATGGACTCGAACCAACAACACCCTGGTTAACAGCCAGGTACTCTGCCATTGAGCTACTGCGGCACTCAATTTTTACGAGGACTAATTCTATCCGAAATCGCTCTCAAAGTCAAGGGGAGCGAAGGGGAGAGAAGCCCTTTTATTCCTGGTCTCCGCCTCCTTTGGACTGCTTTCTATATTTGGTGGGAGGCTGCCCCACGGTGCGGCGGAAGGCGGTGCTGAAATGGTAGGGATCGTCGAAGCCCACTTCCTCGGCGATGATGTGCACCGGGAGGTTGGTGGTCTTTAGCATCATGCAGGCGTGGCGCATCCTCAGCTGGATGAGCCAATCCCTGGTGTGGATGCCCATGTGCTTCTTGAAGAGTCTCGTCAGATGGACGCGGCAGCAGCCGGCCACGTTGGCCAGATCCTCCATGGAGATGGGCTCCCTCAGGTGCTTCTCAACGTAGGAGAGCACGGCCTGGATCTGGGCGGGAACGACGTTGGTCCTCTGCGAGCTGATGGCTTTGGCGTAGCGGGCCAGCAGATGGAAGATCTTGTAGCAGGTGGCGGAGGAGTCGATCCTGAAGTCCCGGCCGCGGTCCCTGACGTCGTCCAGCACGTCGAAGAAGAGGCGCCGGATCTGTTCGAAATCCTGGTCCTTCAGGGTGATCTTGGAGATCATGTCCAATCCGAGCTGGGTGAGGCCGGGAGTCATAAGGCTGTGACGGAAAGCGATCCAGACTTTTTTCCAACGTCCGGTGCCCACGTTCTGGTAGGTGTGCTCTTCGTTGAAATGCAGCAGGAAGACGTCGTGGGGCTTCAGGGAATAGGTGTTGCCGTTGACGTTAAGCTCGCCTTCGCCCTCCAGGACGAGCTCCATGGAGAAAAAGGCGCAGTTGCGGCGGTGAAGCTTGGCTTTGGGAAGCCAGCTGGAGACGCCGCAGGCGTAGGGATTGATCAAAAAGATCTCGTCCTGGGCCATCGGCAGGAAATACATTTCCGGGTCGGAGGTCAGGCTGATGATATCCTGGTTGATGGGAATGATCTCCGGAGAAGGAAGTTCTTTGAACTGTTTGGGACGGCGCTCGTATCTGCGCCTGGGAGCCTCGGGGTCCACAGCGGCTTTGGTTTTTTCAAGTTTCTTTCTGCCCATGTTTGTCTCCTAAATTTTGTTTGTCTTATAATACCAAAAATTAAATTTAGAAACAAGCAGGGTAAAAGCCTTGCTAGTTTAAAATTGCTTGATATGGCAACTTAATTCTAGAAAGCCGATTCGTAAAATTATATAAATGATATGTTTTTGAGGGGGGAGGTAATTTTTGCGCGGAAAATACAGACCGATATTTTGGGAAGAAAAAAGCCGCCTTTCTGAGGCGGCTCTTTCCTTGTTTTTAACACGTCGTTTTTGGCGCTCAGCCCAGTATTTTCAAGGCGTTCTCGATGACGTAGTCCTGGTTCCCGTCTTTTTCCAGACCAACCCAGAGGGGGAGGCGGACCAGCGTATCGCTGACTTTTTTGGTTATGGGCAGTTCCTTGGCGTAGCGGCCGTATTTCTTCCCAGCGGGGGAGTCGTGCAACGGCAGGTAATGGAAAACGCAGCCGATCTCTTTCTCGCGCATCTTGGCGATGAACTCGGTGCGTTCCTCCATGGAGTTCATCAGGAGATAATACATGTGGGCGTTGTGCT